>JASBYZ010000135.1 GCA_029983705.1 Coriobacteriales bacterium | reverse complement strand
CACCGGGTATTGTACTCAGTTCATCAATTCCTGCTTGGTTGATATTTATTTTTCCTGAAGCGCCTTGTGAATCTTGGGGCACTAGAGGAGCATCAAAGGCTATTTCAGTCTGCGCACTTTGACTCTCATCCATGCTTGGAATATAAATTTTGCTTCCGTCGCTTAGCTTGCTTGCTAAATTTACTGCCTTAGTTTGTGCTTCCTCAGTTAGCCCTCCGGCAGCCATAACTGCATCCTGTATTCGCTTACTAGAGTTAAGCTGAAAGACTCCTGGATTTTTTACTGCTCCATCAACATGCACTATCACAAGCTCATATACATCTTCTTTGATCTCTTTTACAGGAGTTTTACTTTCTTCATTAGACGGTGGAAGTGTGTCTTCAAGGCTTACTTTTTCAAGGCCTTCAAGCTCATAATCTGTTTGGGAGTTAAAAGATTTGTTATAAGAAATAAAAAAGGCAATTAAGCTAATGCTTACAAGTATAAAGATTAAAACAATAATAAGTACCGTAAGACTATTGTCTTGAATTTGCTCTTTGAGCCGTGCTATACCTTTTTTCTCATCAATAAATCTAAGTGCCATGTATACGTATGCCTTCTTTTTTTCATGCAACATTTATGTATGTAAGTATGGGATAGAAAGCGTAGGCTAAATGCCTTAAATACTGATTAGCGTATTGATATTAATTTTTTCTCAAGTAAAACTGAGGACTATTTAATTTTTCCAACCTTATACACAGGAGAATCAAATTGGATATATTCGAGCTTATCCATTATTTCTTTGACATAGTCTTCAATTGGAAGCGTGCTCCACTGCTCATGTACAATCTTTAAGTTGGCATGAGTTTGTGGGTTGCGTGGCATAAATAAGGTACAACAATCCGGAGCATCCTGAGATGAAATTTCAAAGGTACCAACTTTTTGAGCCACCTCAATAATTTCTAATTTGTCAGATCCTATAAGTGGTCTAAATACTGGGAGCTCACTCATCTCATCTACTGCCATGATGTTTTCAAGCGTTTGAGATGCAACTTGTCCTAAGGATTCACCAGTAACAAGAGCCTTTGCCTTTTCAAGCTCAGCAATATTATTAGCTACTAAAAACATGAGGCGTCTATACATGATAATGCGCAAATCAGGGTCTACCTTAAGAGCAATCTCTCTTTGATATTCTCCAAAAGGTACGATATAGAGCCTGCCGATGCCACCAGTTTGCTTGTTAAGTTTTTCAGCAATATCTTTTACGAGAAACTCTGAAGCATCAGAAGTTTGTGGTCTACCTGAAAAATGAATAGGAACTACTACAGCTCCGCGCTTAAGCATTTTATAGCTTGCAACGGGAGAATCTATTCCACTTGAAAGTAAGGAGACAACTTTACCCGCGCTTCCTACTGGAAGCCCTCCAACGCCCGGATAGCTCTCAGCAAAAATGTAGCCAGAGCCCTGGTTAACCATGACAACAACCTCTACGTCAGGGTTTTTCATCTGAACTTTTTTATCAGGAAATTTCTCACATAGATAGGCACCTACTAATTGATTGAGCTCCATAGAGCTTATATCAAAATTAGTATTAGAGCGCTTAGCGTGAACTTTAAAGCTGTGAACGGGCTCCATGGACTTCATAGCAAGCGCTGCTGCTTGATTAAATTCATCCACTACCCTATCAGTAAGCCATGCAAGGGAAACTCGGGCTACACCAGGAGTTTGCTTAATTAAATCAGCTATTTCATTGAGATAGCTTGGCTCATCAACACGTACACGAAGGTGTCCAGATATGCGAATTACTTCACTTACCGGATAATCTTGTAAAACAAATTTCAGATTATCTTTAAGCTGATTTTCAAATACGTATCTGTTTTTACCTTTAAGACCTATCTCGTGATAGTGAACTAAACAAACTCTTGTAAACACAATTATTCAGCTTTAAATTTATCGTTTAGTTTCTTAAGTTCCTCTTCAAAGGTCTCTTTATCGTAGCTAACCTCACCGTTAGCAATCTCATTCATAGCAATTGATAAAGGCTTTTTACCAGCAATTTCCATTACCTCATCAACTGACTGAAGTACAAGAGCTCTGTCTCTTTGTCCGTGCATCATGTTGTTGATATCTTTTGATCTCTTTGAGGCAATAGCACAAAGTAAAAAGCGGTCATTGTCGCAAATATCTAATAACTTATCAATCTCTGGTTGAATAACAGACATTCTTACTCACTTTTCTGTTCATATGACTCGAGGATGTTAAGCAGAGTATCTACTGCCTGGTCGAGTTCATTATTTTCAATGATAACATCGTAGTGTTTTGATGCTTCAAGCTCTTTTGGCATATTTGCCAAACGCACCTGTAGCTCCTCTTCAGATTCTGTTCCACGACCAATAAGTCTTTGTCGTAAAACTTCTTCAGAAGGTGGAGTAATAAAAATTAACACAGCGTCGTGAATATTTTGTTTAACTTGAAAAGCACCTTGAGGGTCAATCTCTAAAATTAAGGAATGGCCCGCACTCAGCTTCTTTTCAACCTCACTTTTAAG
>JASBYZ010000134.1 GCA_029983705.1 Coriobacteriales bacterium | reverse complement strand
AATCTCTAAGATAACTGCGTCCATGTTCCCTACTCCAAGATAAAGGTACATTATCAATCGATTGTAAACTTATTCATTCATCCTACCCGTTAGAAGGCTAATATTATTCATCTTCGCTCGCATGAGTAGGTGATTGAAAGTCTGATTCATATAAATCCCTTTGGCGAGAATCTATTTGGTAGCCTTCCCAGCCACGCTCTGTTGGGCGATAAAAATCTCCGCGAGAAAGTCCGTCTGGAAGATATTGCTGCTCAACATAGCCACCCTCATAGGAGTGCGGATAGAGGTAGCTTCCGTATTCTTCAGAACCTGGACGGTGTCTATCTCTTAAGTAGTTTGGAATGTCTCGCTTCTTACCTGAACGAACATCCTCAAGTGCTTTATTAATTGCCATATAACTTGCGTTTGATTTTGGAGCAAGTGCCATATATACAGCAGCTTGTGCAAGATTTATCCTGCACTCAGGCATGCCAATAACCTCACAAGCCTTAAAAGCAGCTGCCGCCACGCAAATTGCTTGAGGGTCTGCGTTTCCTATGTCTTCTGAAGCTAAGATGAGTATTCTTCTCGCAATAAACTTAGGGTCTTCTCCACTATCAAGCATGCGCGCTAAATAGTAAACTGCAGCATCTGGGTCTGAGCCGCGCATCGACTTGATAAAGGCAGATATGGTGTCGTAGTGCTGGTCTCCTTTTTTATCGTAGGCAAGGCCAGTACGCGGATTAGCAGCCTCAAGATCTTCTCGTAAAATCTCTAAAGGCGCACCTTCATCAATTTCATCAAAACTTTTTGAACTTCTTGCAAGCGCAATCTGTGCGCTTAGCTCTAAAGAGTTAAGTGCACTCCTGGCATCTCCACCCGATACCTGAGCAATTAATTCTTTGAGTTCATCTGCTAAAACAAACTTATTTTGAAGCCCCTCTGTATGGCTTAGTGCCTTATCAAGTACCTGAGAGATATCCTCAGAGCTCAAAGCTTCAAGCTCAATAATTCTTGAGCGAGAGTTAAGCGCAGAATTTACTTCAAAATAAGGGTTTTCAGTGGTAGCCCCTATCATAATAAGAACTCGATTTTCTACTGCATGAAGTAAGGCATCTTGTTGTGAGCGAGAAAAACGGTGGATCTCATCGATAAACAAGATGGTTCGTACGCCTGTATTTAAGAGGCGCTCTTTAGCCTCTGATATAGCTTGGCGCAAATCTTTTACCGTTGCATCAATTGCATTTACCTCAACAAAGTGAGCATGCGTGGTCTCAGCAATAATTCGCGCCAAGGTGGTTTTTCCAGTGCCTGCAGGACCGTAGAGGATAAGCGAAGAGAGCGCATCAGCCTTTATAGCCTGTCTCAGCCAAGTGCCCTCACCCACCGCCTGCTTTTGGCCCACATACTCATCTAAACTTTTAGGGCGCATCTTAACTGCAAGGGGTGCGTTTGCATTAAGTATTTGATTAGTTTGTTCGCTAAATAAATTATCCATAGCCCTATTATACTCACACCCTAAGATATATCTTAGGGTGTGTATTTAGGCTTCTTCAAAATTTAGGTAGACCAAGTTAAGACCAATAATGCGCTCATCTCGTGAGAGCTCTTCCATGCGAGTTCTACTTTGTTCTAAGGATTCGCATTCATAGCTCACAACAATCTTATTGTCTTCAACTTCATGTATTTCAAGTCCATCAATCTTAATAAGATCAGTTTGAAGCTCTTCAAGATATTCAGAAAAAGCTTCAATCACTAAACTTGAAACAACATAGCTCTCAAATGATTCTGTATCCATACGCAAGTTGCCCTAGCTCTATTCTAGAGCCACAGGGTGGCAGGTATAACACTGAGACCTCTCTGGTGAAAGGGTCCCGTCTAGCTCAAAGTGTGACTTAGGAATATCTGTTGCCTGAGCGTTTGCGCCGTGGCAAGCCATACACCTCTCATAGCCGCCAGCTTCCCACCTACCCTCATGGTTTTTAGGTTGAAGGTTTGGATGAAACTTAATCTGAGTCGCACTCTCGTTTGTGCTCGAAGCTGATTGTAGCTGACTGCAAGCAACTAAGGCTATCGCAAATATTCCAGCTACAAGAGCTAAAATTATCTTTTTCATCTTCTAGAGCCCTCCCTTAAGCTTTCTCAATATTGATGCAGGTCTTTTTAAAGTCTGGCTCTTTAGAGAGCGGGCAGTAATACTCATGAACTGCTCTGTTAATAGGCACCCTCTTATCAAAGAAACAAGCAAAGGTATGCCCTGGCTCAGGCACCACGCGCCCATCATTTGAAACATGTGCCTCAAATGAGCCGTGACGAGAGGTAACCTTAACCATGTCTCCAGCATTAATTTTGAGCTTACGCATATAAGCATCATTCATGTATAAAAGCGCCTCAGGCAGTGCACGTCTGAGCTCATCAACTCTCATGGTCATAGAGCCTGTGTGCCAATGCTCTAGAAGTCTACCGGTACAAAACCAGAAGGGATATTGCTCATCTGGCATTTCTGCTGGATCCTCATAAGGACTGAAAATAATAGAGGGTCGCGTTTGTTT
>JASBYZ010000133.1 GCA_029983705.1 Coriobacteriales bacterium | reverse complement strand
TGTGAGTTTGCTTATGATTCAGAGTCAAAGCTTAAGGTGTATCTTGGCTCACCAATTGAGATTGCAGCAACACTTTTTAAGCTTGCGCACAATAACTTATCAACCCAGCAGCTTTTGTTTATCGACAAAAGCTCAGACTTAAAGGTCACAGAGCGTCTTGCGCTTGCTGCAGATGCCCAAGACTTTATAGAAATAGCTCAAAGTATTGGCCTTGGGCTCTCTGAGAGAAGTGCTCATAGAATCTTAAGTTCTGAGATCTTAGGTATTGAAGACGTTTTGAGCACCTTAAAGCGTGTTCATAAAAAGAAGAGCTCTCCAGACATCTTTAAAGATCAGCGAGGCTTAAAGATTGACAGTAAAGACCTGCACAGTTTTGCTCGTTCAATGCAGAGCTCGTTTAAAAAGCTAGAAGATAAATACTATATCGAATTAGAGCAAATACCTAAGGTACGGGTGTATAAGGACAAGATCACGGTCACCTTTGATATTCAGCACAAAGATTAATGTCAGAGAGCTATGCTTTAATAATTGTAAGCTTGTATAATGTTTACAGTTACGTAAGCAATCGTTTAGTATTGATACTTAATTAAGATATACAAGTTTAAAATGTAGAAATTTGTAGACTAAAGGTAACACATGGATTTTCTAAAAGTTTCATCAAAAAGCTCACCAGCTTCTGTTGCTGGTGCAATTGCAGGACTTATCAAAGACGGCAAGCCAGTAGAGCTACAATCAGTAGGTGCTGGCGCTATTAACCAAGCTATAAAGGCTGTTGCAATCGCACGCGGCTTTTTAATTCCAGTTGGAATAGATATTGTCTGCAAGCCATACTTTTCTGACATTTTAATTAATGGCGAGAAACGCACAGCTATTAGGCTAGCTATTGTTAAGACGAGCGTTGGCGCAGAAGACCAGGCTCACATGAACCAATCACAGGAGTATTCACTGTAAATATGAATCGTACGCTTCAGGGATTAACGTATTTTGTAAGAACCTTTGGCTGCCAAATGAACTCACACGACTCTGAGCGTGTGAGTGGCATGCTTGAAGAACTCGGACTCATTCAATCAGATCAAGAACATGCAGACGTCGTTGTATTTATGACCTGCTGTGTAAGAGAAGCTGCAGATACCCGTCTTTTTGGACAAGTATCTTCTATGAAAAATCTTCCTGCACCTGAGTCTGGAAAAAGAATTGTTGCCATTGGTGGCTGCATTGGACAGCGCGACGGAGATTTTCTCTTTGAAAAACTGGATAATCTCAACGTTGTATTTGGCACTCACACCATTGCTGATTTACCCTCATTAATTCTTGAAGCCTACGAGACCGGTAAAAAGGTCTCATCTCTTACCGATAAAAGCCTTGTGCCTTCAACTGATTTAGCTTCAAAGCGAGAAGTTGATTTTCAAGCCTGGGTACCAATTACCATGGGTTGCGATAATTTTTGCACCTACTGTATTGTGCCCTACGTACGTGGAAGAGAATATTCAAGAGATTTTGACCAGGTAGTAGGGGAAGTTGAACTCTTAGCAAATCAGGGAGTAAAAGAGATTACACTGCTTGGCCAAAACGTTAACTCCTATGGTAGAGATCTCTATGGTAAGCCACGCTTTGCAGAGCTTTTAAGTGCAATGGATAGCACTGGCATAGAACGCGTTCGCTTTGTGACTTCTCATCCAAAAGACTTAAGTGACGAGACTATAGAGGCATTTAAAAACACTAAGTGCGTAATGCCTGCTATGCACCTTGCGCTTCAATCAGGCTCAGATAAAATACTTAAGGCCATGAATAGAAAGTATACCGCAAAGCACTTTTTAGACCGTGTAAATAAACTTAAAGCAGCGGTTTCAAACGTGGCACTTTCAACTGATATCATTATTGGATTTCCAGGAGAGACTGAAGGAGACTTTCAAGCTACCTATGACCTGGTAAAAGAGGTCAACTTTGCTCAGGTATTTACCTTTATTTATTCTAAGCGAGAGGGAACCCCTGCAGCAAAACTGGTAGACAATACGCCTCGTGAAGTAATCCAAGAGAGATTTGATAGACTTGTAAAACTTGTACAAGCAAGTGCCTATGATAACAACTTAAAAGACCTTAATAACACCATTGATGTCTTAGTTGAAGGCAGCTCAAAGCGTGATGACAGGATGCTTTCAGGCAGATCTCCTAGAAACTCAACAGTGCATATCCCGCTACCAGATGCAAAAGAAGTCAAAGATTTTGTTGGAAAAATAATTCCGGTACACGTTACTGAGGCAAAAACCTGGTATTTACGTGCTGAGATGGTGTAGGGATAGATATTGCCTGAAGTTTTAGCCATAGTTGGTCCCACTGCATCTGGAAAATCTGCTCTTGCAGAAGAGCTTGCATATAAGCTTGAGAGTTTTGTGCTTTCAGCAGATGCTATGCAAGTTTATCGTGGAATGGATATTGGCACGGCTAAAACTCCTCTAAGTGAGCGCAAAGTTAAACTCTTAGGCGTTGATATCGTAAATGCGGATGAGCAGTTTAGCGCATCAGAATACCAAGATTATGCACGTCCAATCATTGATCAAGCTCTAGAAAAGAAGATACTACCCGTGCTTTGTGGGGGGACTGGGCTCTACATCAATGCGGTCTTAGATGACATGAACTTTCCT
>JASBYZ010000132.1 GCA_029983705.1 Coriobacteriales bacterium | reverse complement strand
CGCAAGCACCCTCAGCAGGAGCTTATTCAAATTGACACCACTAACATCCTCTTTATTTTAGGTGGTGCCTTTGTGGGTCTTGATAAAATTGTTGCAGATAGAATTGGTAAGAAGGGTGTGGGCTTTAACTCAGAGCTTGCTGACCCTCACTCACAAGATGAGTCTGAGCTTCTCTCTCAGGCGCTTCCTGAAGACCTTCACACCTTTGGTATGATTCCTGAGTTTGTGGGTCGTGTACCAGTAATCACCACAGTTAATGCTCTGGACGAGAAGGACTTGGTAAAAATCTTAACTGAGCCTAAAAATGCCCTAGTTAAGCAGTACCAAAGAATTTTTGAACTTGAGGGTGTTGAGCTTGAGTTTACCTCTGAGGCACTCAGAGAAATTGCTCACCTTGCAATGGAGAGAAAAACTGGTGCAAGAGGCCTTAGAGCAATTTGTGAGAAGGTTTTACAGGACACCATGTTTGATCTTCCAAGTAAACAAGGTGTTGATAAGGTAGTTGTGACTGCTGATTCTGTAAACAAGCTTGAAGATCCAAAAATTATTGGTAAGGCTAACAGAGCTTAGCAGCCAGTAGCCTAGTTTAAGCCTTATGTAAGAGTCTCTACCAGATGGTAGGGACTCTTTTTTATCGACTTTAAATAAACTATGTATCTAAATATTAACTTGCAAATGCATATACATTGTTATACATTAAAAGTAGTTAAAGGAGGTTTTATGGCTAAGACTGCAAATTTATATGCTCGAATAGAGCCAGAATTGAAAGAACGAGCTGAGAAAATTCTCAATGAATTGGGGCTCCCGCCATCAAGCGCAATAACTATGTTTTATAAACAGGTTGTAATGCAGCAAGGTCTCCCATTTGATGTCAAGCTTACTTATAGAAAGCCGGTAGATGTTTCTGAGTTAAGCAAAGAGGAATTATATTTAGAGCTTGAAAAGGGCTATCAGGATGTTTTAAATGGAAACGTTGAGAGTGCTGATAAAGTTTTTGAGGATTTATATAAGGAATTTGGAGTATGAACTACTCAGTTCTGATATCTAATCAAGCAAAAGAAGATTTAAGGGGCATTTATGCCTATATTGCTTATCAATTGCTCAGTCCTGCTGTTGCAAAAAAGCTACTTTTAAAATTAGAAGAAACAATTAAAAGCCTCGAAACCTTTCCCATGAGATGCCACGTAATGTTTGATAATCCTTGGAAAGATCGAGGCTTTCGTGTCTTGCAGGTTGATAACTATCTTCTCATCTATAGCGTTGAAGAAAAACTACATGAGGTAACTATCATACGAGTGTTATATGCAAAACGAGATATTCCAAAAGCACTTGAATAACAATTATTTGCCAGATGGTAGGGACTCTTTTTTATCGGCAGCAAGCTCTTCAGCAGCTTCTCTTTTTTGTGCAGCTTCCTCTGCCTTACGTTCAGCCTGAACTTCGCGGTAGTGCGCTCTCATGCGTTGAATTTCCTTGCGCTGTCTAGATTGCTTGGTAAGGTAGGCAAAGTACATGATGCCAAGCACTGCAAGAAGGGCAACAATAGAAAGTACAATAACCGATACATACCAGGTGTCTTGTCCTAAGTGCTCGCCTGCTATAGTTGCTCCTAAAATTCCCGGAATGCGAGCTGGAACAGATATTAAAAGCCAGGTAGTAAGGCTCATTGGTAAAAGTCCTGCAGCATAGGTAAACAAGTCTTTAGGGGTACCCGGGATCATCATTAATATAAAGAGCAACACGTTCATGCGTTTTTTATCGTGCAAAAAGTCAATTTCGTCAATTTTTTCTGCTGGAAAAAATATTTCTACAAGTGGTCTACCAAACCTTTTAACCAGTAAAAATACAAGTGCTGACGCGATTGCTGCTCCAATAAGTCCAATAATAAGACCCCAAAACCAGCCAAAGGTATAGCCCAGCGCAAGCTGAACTGGCTCGCCTGGTAGCACAGCTATAAAGATTTGTGCAAACATAATTGCAATAAAGGCAAACACTGCGGTTACTGGATGAGACTCTGCCCAAATGCGCAAGCCTTGAGGGTCTGATACAAATTTAACGATTGGCTGCATTGCAAAGTAGCTTACAACTATCATTGCGATAATAAAAAGGATTGCATATACCAAATAACGCTTTTGTTTTTTAGAGAGCGGGTGTTTTAGATATGAACGCGCGGTTTTGTTAGACTTTCTTACAATAAATTTAAGGTGCTTTTTAGTATCTGACCAAGCTTTTGAAAGTTTATCAGAAAAAGAATTTCGAGCCATATAACCTTTTTCATATCTCTAGATCCCACTATTACTATCACTGAATAATACAGCATAACCTGTGCGTATGGATTTCACGTTACCTAAGTGTTAGCTGACGTTATTAAAATGTAATTTGTATCTGTTGTCCAAAGTCTCTCTTATCCACATTGCTCAAAAGATGCGCTGAGCGTGTATACTAGTTTGATAAAACTATTAAACCTACTGGGAGGATCTTTTATGCAAGACATTGATATGCCTAAAATCTATGATCCTAATGAGCTTGAGAAAGATATTCTTAAGACTTGGCTGGACGGAAAGTATTATGAGCGCACTGAAGGTTCAGAAGACTTCACTGTAGTGATTCCGCCACCAAATGTAACTGGTGTACTCCACATGGGTCACGCCTTAAACAATACCATTCAAGATACAATCGTCAGAAAAAATCGCATGGCTGGAAAGTCCACTCGTTTGATTGTTGGAACAGACCATGCAGGTATTGCAACCCAAACTAAGGTTGATAAGGC
>JASBYZ010000131.1 GCA_029983705.1 Coriobacteriales bacterium | reverse complement strand
GTTTGTAGAGCATACCGGAGGCTTTGCTAAGGAGCCTTCTGTAGTAAGCATGGGCGGCCCTTTAAACGGTATGGTTATTTATGATCTACATACGCCGCTCATCAAAAACAACAATGCAATTACCTGCTTAAGCGAAGAGTTTATGGACGAGCAGATTGAGACCAACTGCATACGCTGTGGTCGCTGTGTTGAGGCTTGTCCTCAAAACCTCATGCCACTTGTACTAGATAAGGCAGCTCGTCAAAAAGACTTTGCAACACTTGACTCTCACGCAATCATGAACTGCATTGAGTGTGCGTCTTGTGCCTATGTATGCCCAGCTAAAAGACATCTTTTACAGTCTATAAAAATGGGAAAGGCCTACTACAGAACTGAAAAAAGAAAGATTGAGGCTAATAGATAATGCTTAGAGCTAGACCAAATCCACTTGTGCATGATTCTTCAAGCACACAAAGAATTATGCTCTTAGTTTGTGTGGCCTTGCTTCCTAATATCCTGGCCTCAACATTTATCTTTGGCTACAGAGCCTTAATGTTATATGCAGTTTCAATTTTAGCCTGCGTACTCACTGAGCATGTAGCCTGTAAACTTATGAAGATTCCACTTTCTACCTCAGATTTATCAGCTGCGGTAACAGGAATCTTATTTGCAGCAATGCTTCCTGTAGAAACTCCTTACTGGATGGTTATTTTTGGAGCCATTATTGCTATTGGGGTAGTAAAAATGCTCTTTGGCGGTATTGGCTATAACTTTGCAAACCCTGCAATTGTGGCAAGAATCGTTTTGATTATTGCCTTTCCTTCGGTGATGGCAAGCTATTCAGTACTTCCTCAGTTTGCAGCAGATGCAAACCTTGAGGGCCAACTTGCGCTAGGAGCAGATACGGTAAGTTCTGCAACACCTCTAGCCTTAATTAAAAACGGTCAAGAGGTTGACTACATGACGCTCATCTTAGGAACCCACGCAGGCTCTATTGGAGAGGTATCCATACTTGCCCTTGCGATAGGTGCAGTATTTTTACTTATCACGCGCGTTATTGAACCATGGATTCCCTTTACTTTTATTGCTAGTGCAGTGCTTGGTGCCTGGGCTTTAGGGGGAGATCCAATGCTTCATCTCTTAAGTGGCGGTCTTATCTTGGGTGCCTGCTTTATGGCAAACGATTACACCACCTCACCTATCACCACTAAAGGAAAGATTATTTATGGTATAGGATGCGGCCTTATAACCGCCTTTGTACGTGTAGCGGGCTTTGCAGCAGAAGGTGTTGCCTTTGCAATTTTATTCATGAACCTGCTCACTCCAAGCATTGATAAACTTTGCGCAACAAATCCTTTGGGAGGTGTTAAGCGTGTCCTCAGTAAACAGAAATAAGGTAAATCCGCTCTTTGCCCTGGTGGCTATAGCTCTTATTATGGGAGCAATCTTGGGTCTTACTAACCTTGCGACCGCTGATATTATTACTGAGCAAAAGCTCGCAAAGGCTGAGGCTTCAAGAAAAGCTATTTTTCCAGAGGCTCAAGACTTTTTCGTCCTAGATGTATCACAGTTTAATGAAGAAGAGACTCCAGGCCTTACAGATGCATATAAGGCAGTTCGTGGCGATAAGGAGATTGGCTACATATTTACTGCAGCCAATAGAGGCTATGCGGGCGATGTGCCTTGTGTAATAGGAATTAACACCGACGGCATTATTGTTGGTATTGAGGTTCTTGATAATAAGGAAACTCCTGGTCTTGGTACAAAGATTGAAGAGCCGGAGTTTTTAAATACACTTACCGGTAAGGAGAGCACTGACTCCTTTGATATCGTTGCAAGTTACGAGAAAAAAGACGGCATTAGCGCGGTAACAGGTGCGACCTTCTCGTCAAAGGCTGTGGCTAATGATGTTAAAAGTGCAGTAAGCGCCTACCATCAATTGAAAGAAGGTGAGGATCATGGCAAGTAAAGAAGATAAAAATGGACTTGATACCATCTTTTTACGAGGTATTTTACGAGAAAACCCAGTATTTGTCTTACTCTTGGGCCTCTGTCCGTTTTTAGCTACTACCACCTCATTTTTTAATGGACTTGGTATTGGACTTGCCACTACCTTTGTTTTGGTGAGCACTAATATTGTAATTTCACTTATGAGAAACTTTATCCCAGATAAGGTGAGAATCCCTGCTTACATTATTATCATCGCGGGTTTTGTTTCAGTCGTGGAGCTTTTGATTAAGGCCTTTGTACCGGCCCTTGATACCTCGCTTGGTATTTTTATTCCGCTTATTACCGTAAACTGCATCGTGCTTGGTCGTGCTGAAGCCTTTGCTTCTCACAACACTCCATTTAAGTCATTTTTAGATGCACTTGGTATGGGTATTGGTTTTACTATTGCCTGCGTACTTATGGGGCTTATTAGAGAGGCGCTTGGGGCAGGGCAGATCTTTGGTATAGATATTCCGTGGCTCTCAGAAAATCGCTTCCTTATATTTATTATGCCAACGGGCGGGTTTCTTGTGTATGCAATGCTTATTGTGCTTGCAACCCATCTTACTAAGTATTTAGACAAGAAAAAGAAAGAGCACGAACAGGCAATTATTGATGCCTATTTGGCTCAGCAGAATCTTGATCCAAAGAGCCGTGAGCTTATAGCTGAGTGCTCAGATGAGCTCCACTTTAGCTGCGAATCTTGCTCAAGTTCGGGTAGCTGCGGCTTAGAGGAATATAGACACCAGCTCAAAGACCAAAGAAGCTTTAAGCCAGGAATTGAAGGTGAGCACTAATGTCAGGATTACTCATCATCTTATTTAATTCGATATTTGTACAAAACGTAGTACTTACACAGTTTTTGGGTATCTGTTCGTTTTTGGGCGTTTCAACTGATCAAAAGTCTGCTTCTGGTATGGGCTTTGCCGTT
>JASBYZ010000130.1 GCA_029983705.1 Coriobacteriales bacterium | reverse complement strand
ACGGCGCTGAGAACCGCTGACTCTGGTTACTTAACCAGACGTCTTGTTGACGTTGCCCAAGACGTTATTGTTAGAGAGCACGACTGCGGCACTGATGACGGCGTTTCATACTCACTCTTTGATCACAAGGGCGAGATTGACGAAGACTTAATTGGACGTTGTCTCCTTGAGCCAGTAGTTCATCCTGAGACTGGCGAAGTTATGTTTGAGGCAGGTCACTACGTGGCTTCTCGTCAAGAAATTGAAGAGATGGCACAGGTAGGAATTGAAGCGGTAAGAATCCGTACAGTTATGACCTGTAAGGCAGAGCACGGAGTTTGCTCTAAGTGCTATGGTTGGGATCTTGCTACCAGACGACCAGTAAATATTGGTACCTCAGTTGGTATTATTGCTGCTCAGTCAATTGGTGAGCCTGGTACTCAGCTAACCATGAGAACCTTCCACTCCGGTGGTGTTGCTGGAGACGATATTACCCACGGTCTACCTCGTGTAACCGAGCTTTTTGAGGCACGTAAACCTAAGGGTCTTGCAGTGCTTGCAGAGATTAGTGGTACCTTACAGATTTCATCTGATAAGGCAAACCACCACCTCACCATCTCAAACCAAGAGGGTGAGCTTCGTGAGTACACCGTTTCTGCTCGTACCCAGTTTATGCCTGGTATTATGGACGGCGTTGAGGTATCTATTGGTCAGCAACTTACCAAGGGTTCAGTTGATCCTAAACTCTTGCTTGAGCTAACTGATCCAGGAACTACCTTAAAGTACATTGTTCGTGAGGTACAAAACGTTTACGTATCTCAGGGTGTAGATATTAACGATAAGCACATCGAGGTTATTGCTCGTCAGATGCTTAGAAAAGTTAACGTATTGAATGCGGGAGACTCTAAGCTTTTACCTGGCCAGCAAGTTGATAGATACCGCTTTAGAGAAGAAGCTGAGCGTGTAGCACTTGAGGGCGGAGAGGCTCCAGTTGGTAAGCCGGTGCTCTTAGGTATTACTAAGGCTGCGCTTGCAACTGACTCATGGCTTTCTGCTGCATCCTTCCAAGAGACTACAAAGGTCTTAACTGATGCATCTCTTGAAGGAAAGGTTGATAACTTAGACGGTCTTAAAGAGAACGTTATTATTGGTAAGAAGATTCCTGCAGGTACTGGTTTGGATGCCTACGATGACATTCAACTTACCTACAAGGGTCAAAAGATTGACAGAGCTGACGCAAAGCAAAATCAACTTCCTGAGTGGGCACCTGCTGCGCTTAAGGAAATTGAAGATGCGCTTCCAAAACCACCAGAGTGGCCTGAGGGAGAAGACTACTACCAAGACGGTATGCCTGTATCTCACAACGGTCATGTAATTCCTGGTGAGGTTGTTAAGCTCTACCTCTTTGATGACCTTGGCGTATCTCAAAGATGGACAAACAAGTTTAGCGAAGCTGGCATAGAGACTGTTGGAGACCTTATTGGTAAAACTGACGAGGAGCTCCTCCGCATTGACGGTATTGGTGCTAAGGCAATTGAGGAGCTCAGAGCTGGCCTTGAGAAGTATGACTTACTCTACTTACTTGAGCCAGATGAGGCAGATGTTGCTAACGAGGATGACCTTGAGCGCTTGATGGCTACCATCTTTAGCCCTGATCCAGATGCTCCAGACGTAATGCTTGGACAGTCTGCTCCATCAACACATCACTCAAGCTTTAACGATGAGTTAATTGGTGGCAGCTCAAGTAACTTAAACCCTCAGGTTATTGATGAGGATATGGCTTCTTTGGATGAGCTTTTAAACAGAATTTCTCATAAAGAGGAGTCTGATGCTCAAGAAGATGATGGCGAAGAGCTCATTGGTGGTTCGGACGACTAAGTCTTTTTGATACATACAATTGATTTAATTCCCTTAAGCGTTGTAGTTGCTTAAGGGAATTTTTTATAAATTAATAATAACCCTTAATAAATATTGTTAATATATCGAATAAATATTACAATTGTACTTATGTTGTAAGTAATAGATAAAATTTGATATAAATAATAGAGAGATAACTATAATGAAAGGTAAATTAAAAAAATTGTTAATAAGTGCATTAACAATAGTGTTTGTGTCCTTATTTTCGGTTTACACAAATACAGCATTTGCAGTAGATTATTCAAAAGCAACTGAAATTGGCACAGAGAAATTGTCTGTTGAAGTGGGCTCGAAATGGAAAATATACGATAATAACCCTTATATAACAGCCAATCCAAATGATGTAGGCAAAGAGGTAAAAGTCCCAATAGAGATTGATTTATACTCAGATAATTATTCTCACACGATTTCAACTTTTTATAATGCAAAGGTTGGCCAAAACATAAGTAATACTTTCGAGATACCTAAACAATTAAATGGTGAGAACATCAAGTCGGTAAACTTTGGCTCACCAAATAGTTTTCCAAAAGATGCAAATAAATATAACAATAATGCATTTACGATCGATGTAAAGCCTGATTTAAGTGGGCTTGTATCAGAGGCTGTTTATCTTTTTGATGAAACAACTAACAGTAAAGTAAATCTTCTTTTAAAAGATGAAGGAGTACAAGCCCCTGATTATTCAAAAGATAAAACAGACATTTTGTTCAAATTGAAGCAACTCAACAAAGATGGCTCTATATACAAAACTTATGAGCAAAAATTTATCTTTGATCCAGCATATGAAGGTAAAATCCGTTATTTCAGCAATATTCCTGATATGACTTTACGTGATGGTACTGTAAAAGAAAATGAACCAAGTCTCTTAGCTTCTACAGTTAGAGGAGATTTAGATATTTTTAATACTTATCAGGGCTCGTTAGTTAATAGATTTAATTTTGATGTAGAACTTCTTAATAATGAGATATATGAGCTTGTAACAGATGAAACTAAAGGTAATGTTTTAGACGGTTTCACTGTAGTTGCTAAAATAAAAGCGGATAAAATAGTGAACGCTAAATTTGTCGTAAAATCAAGTGACTTTAAAAAGCAATTTGATGATCAAGGTAAAGA
>JASBYZ010000129.1 GCA_029983705.1 Coriobacteriales bacterium | reverse complement strand
AAACAAAGACCGAGCCTAAGGCAGAAGAGCCAAAGAAGGAGGAAGCTAACAAAGAAGCTGCTTCTAGCGTAAAGGGCGAGGTAGCAGTACAAGCTGCAGCATCACTCGAGAAGTCTCTCAATGACATCATTGCTAAGTACAATGAGACTCAAAAAGAAGTAACCATCAAGCCTAACTATGGTGGTTCAGGTACTCTTGTAGAGCAAATCCTACAAGGTGCTCCAGCTGATATGTTCATTTCTGCTAACCAAGCAAAGATGGATGATGCTGAGAAGGGCGACGCTGTTTTAGATGGTACTCGCCAAGATCTTCTTGAGAATGAGCTTGTATTAATCGTTCCTAAGGGTTCAAAGCTTGACATCAAAGACATCAAAGACCTTACTAAGGCAGAGGTAAACAAGGTTGCTATTGGTGAGCCTAAATCAGTACCTGCTGGTAAATATGCTACCCAATCAATCGAGAGCGCTGGAATCCAAAAAGACCTTGAGGGCATGCTTGTTCAAGGTAAAGACGTTACCCAGGTTCTAACCTATGTTGCTGCTGGTGAGGTTGACGCTGGTTTTGTTTACAAGACTGATGCTCTTATCCAAAAGGACAAGGTAGAAATCGTTTCTGTTGTAGAGGGTCATGACAAGGTAACTTACCCATATGCAATCATGAAACAAGGCGAGAAGAACGAAGCTGCTAAGAACTTCTTTGAGTATCTCAAATCAGATGATGCTAAGAGGATCTTTGAAGACTACGGCTTTAAAGTTTTATAGTAAGTAGCTTATTTGCAGGTACGTCTTACAAAGGCGTACCTGTATTTTTTATCAGGGAGTGATAGGCCTCGTGCCAGACTTTTATCTTTTCTTTCAAGATTTTGACTGGAGACCACTGTTTGTATCTTTAAAGACAGCTGGTACTGCAGTTATTTTCGTATTCTTTTTTGGAATATTAGCTGCTTGGGTTACGGCTCAGGCATCTAAGCGGACAAAAAATTGGCTCGATGCAATCTTTACTCTTCCAATGGTCCTGCCACCAACTGTTGTAGGTTTTTTCTTACTGGTTATTTTTGGAAGAAACTTCCCAATAGGTAAGTTCTTTATAGATGTAGGCTTTCCTATCATCTTTTCTTGGCCGGCAACTGTTATAGCTGCAGCGGTTGTATCCTTTCCGCTCATGTACAAGACTGTGCGCGCCTCTTTTGAGCAGGTAAATCCTGACCTTTTAAACGCAGGAAGAATCTTAGGATTTTCTGAATTAAAAATCCTCCTTAAGGTACTCTTGCCAGTGTCTTGGCCATCAGTAGCTGCAGGTACCGTACTATCATTTGCGCGTGCAATTGGTGAGTTTGGTGCAACGCTTTTTGTTGCAGGTAACTTCCCAGGCACCACACAAACCATGCCAATAGCAGTGTACTTTGCGTGGTCAGGTGGAGATATGCAGGTAGCAGGTTTCTGGGTAATAATGATTTCAATTTTCTCATTTGTAATTGTCTTTGGTATTAACAAGGCAATTTCAAAGATGAATACCTTTAGGGCGTAGTTAGCGTGAGTAAGTTAATAGTTGATATTAAAAAAGCGGTAGAAAACTTTGCTTTAGACGTTTCTTTCGAGTGTGCTAATGAAACACTTGGTATTTTAGGTGCTTCAGGTTGCGGTAAGTCGATGACCTTAAGGTCTATTGCGGGTATTTTTACTCCAGATGAGGGCCATATTCAGCTTGATGATCAAGTAATGTTTGATAGCGCTCATAAGGTAAATTTAAAACCTCAGCAGCGCCACATTGGCTATCTCTTCCAAAACTACCAGCTCTTTCCTAACATGACTACTAATGAAAATATTTGTGCTGGTATGCCAAAGGAGTACTCTAAAGGAGAAATTAGCTCTGAACTCAAAAGATATATTGATTTCTTTCAACTAGATGGTTTGGAAGAAAAATATCCTAATAAGCTTTCTGGTGGACAACAGCAGCGTGTAGCACTTGCAAGAATGTTTGCATCAAAGCCAAGGGCGCTCATGCTTGACGAGCCCTTTTCTGCACTTGATGCTCACCTCAAAGCTAGTTTGTACCCGGGGCTACTAAAGGCACTTGAGAGCTTTAAAGGCCCTAAGCTCTATGTGTCTCATGATATTGAAGAAGCGTACATGTTTTGCGATAAGCTCATCGTTTTAGATAAGGGAACGGTAACTGACTTTGGAGAAACGGGCCAAGTTATAAAAGAGCCAAAATCTCTAGCTGCCCTTAAGCTTTCTGGCATTAGTAATATTGCTGAGTTTAGGTCAGTTGACGGCAAATATGCTCAGTCACAAAACTCTGAGATGAAGCTCCCTACAAATGCCTCTCTTACAGAGGATACGCATTATGTAGGTATTGCAAACGATAAAATCAAGATGTATGAAGCAAAGCCTGAAAGAGTAGAAAGCTATCCTTATCAGGTACTTTATTTAAGTGAAGGCCTCAACTCTGTTGAATTTGCTTGTGAGTTTTTGCATGATAAAAAAAGTTCTGCACTCAATCAATTTGAAGAGGAAGACGGTCATAGCTTCTCGATTGTGCACGTTAGAATTGACAGAAACTCAAATGTGTATAAACAGTATAAGCATATAGTTGCTGGCGATAAGGTCTGGATTGAATTTAGTGCCGAAGATCTAATCTATGTAAGTAAGTAATAAATATAACAAATTAACTAAATATGGTAGTTTAGAGTTAGAATATTTTCTAAGGTTATTGAGGCTTTGCTATGGAAGATAAAATCCTTCTAACTTTTTATAAAAGCTTTTAGAGTCTAATGAAGAAAATTTCGTAAGCAAAGCTACAGTTAAAAAATAGTCGTCTACACCTCACGCCTATTTACTGTTTTAGGTTTTGTGAGCTTATTTTCTGCAATGCTTGTCGATCTACACATATTATCGCGCATAACTGCTCCTCAAAATCTTGAAGCGCTCAGCCCCTTACTTCCTTTAGATAGCTTTAGCTCTTTCAAAAATTTAATTGTGCCGTGGTTATATTATTTTATATTAGCCTACGTTCTTCACCTATTTTCTAAACTAATTGAAGAATAAGCTGATGATTTCTTGTACAATGTTTTTATATAGCG
>JASBYZ010000128.1 GCA_029983705.1 Coriobacteriales bacterium | reverse complement strand
TGATTGGTTTGTCCAGTTTTGAGATTATACTTCCATCCATGCTGCGGACAAACTAGAACATCTTCTTCAACAAAGCCTTTATTCATTTGCGCGCCCATGTGGCAGCACCTACCCTCCAGTAAAAAGAGTGCATCTCCACTGCCGCGTACCAGAGTATAGTCTTTGTTTGCAAGGCTAAAGCCATACACTGATTTCTCTTGCAGAAAGTCTAGGGAAATTATTGGGTAATTAAAGTCATTTGGGTTTCCCATAGAACCCATTAAATCCTCGTCATACTCAACATTATCTACTACAAAAAGTCCGCACCAACACTGCTGATTAACAGCGTAATCCTCTTTATGAAAAACGATACAAGGGCAGATAAGCTTTCGATTTTCTTCTACATCATCTGTTTTCAAACGACAAGGACAAAAGCTATCCCCTTCTTCTTGGATGTTTTCAATCACTCCGTCTAAGACGTCTTCGGTAATGTCAGTATCTCTTGAGAGTCTAAAGCCCTCTTTATGCACAAGCGGCAGGACCTCATCTAAAAAGTCCTGCCTGCTTACATTAGTATTCCATCTGCTAAAAACTGGTCTTGACTCAGTCATATTAATACTCCGCTTCAGGGCGCGGTTTTTCGCTAAAACCAAGGAGCTCTTGGAGGCCTACTCTATCAAAGCCTACAACAAACTCTCCATTATCTGCCACTGTAATAGGAAACACAGTACCTCCGGTAAGCTCTTTAACATAGGCTACCGTTTTGTCGCGCTCCTCACCTGTTAACTTGTTTACCAGCACCTCTTCATAGGCAATATCATTTCTATCAAGATATCTTTTTGTTGCCTTACAGTGCGAACAAGTAGAAAGCCCATAAACAGTTGGCATATATTTCACGTCCCTTATAGCTCGATGCTATTTGAGTTCTCCTGTGCTTTCTTAGCTGATCTGAGTAAGAACTCATCGTTAGTATTAGTTTGCTTCAAGCTCTTAATTAACATTGACATTGCGCGCTCAACATTATTCATCTTTGCTAGGATCCTTCTAATACCCCATACAAATGGCTGCTGCTGAGGGTCAATCAAAAGCTCTTCTTTTCTGGTACCCGAAGCAACCGGATCTATTGCCGGGAAGATACGTCTATCCGCAAGGTCTCTATCAAGCTTGAGCTCCATGTTACCGGTACCCTTGAACTCTTCAAAGATAACCTCGTCCATCTTAGATCCAGTGTCGATAAGGGCTGAAGCTAAAATAGTGAGAGATCCGCCGCCCTCGATATTTCTAGCTGCACCTAAGAACCTCTTTGGTGGATACAGAGCAGTTGAATCAACACCACCAGAAAGAATTCTTCCTGAAGCTGGCTGAGCTAAGTTGTATGCACGTGCAAGACGGGTTATGGAGTCAAGTAAGATTACTACGTCCTTGCCAGACTCAACTAATCTTTTAGCACGCTCAATTACAAGCTCACTTACAGCAATGTGCTGGTCAGATGGCATATCAAAGGTAGATGCAATAACCTCACCCTTGATTGATCTGCGCATGTCGGTAACTTCTTCAGGACGCTCATCAACCAGTAAGCACAGTAAAATTACTTCTGCAATCTTTTTTAAGATGGTAGTTTTACCAGCTTTTGGAGGAGAAACAATCAGACCACGCTGACCTTTACCAATCGGTGCAACTAAGTCAATACATCTACCAGTTAAAGAATCTTTACCGTGCTCTTGAACAAGTCTCTCACTTGGATAAACAGGTGTTAAATCACCAAACTTTGGGCGCTTTCTAATGTCGTCAACGTCAATACCATTTACGGTTTTAACCTTTTGGATTGCAGGGTACTTATCGCTACCTTGACTTGGCTTAATTACGCCTTCTACAAGGTCACCTTTTCTTAAGTGGTTTCTTCTAATAAAGGCAGAGGCTACATAGACATCGTCTTCTGATGGAAGATATCCCTGTCTACGTAAAAAGCCGTAGCCCTCAGAGAGAATATCTAAGATACCAGAGATTTCCTCAAAACCCTCTTGCTTAGCGTTAGCTTGAAAAATTGCCTCAACGAGCTCAGCTTTACGCTTGTATTCTTTAGGGTCAAGATCAAGCTCTTCAGCCTTTTCTCTCAGCTCAGCTACCTTAAGCTTTTCTAAATCTTCGCGAGAAATTTTAGGTGTAAGAGGCTCTCTGCGTCTATTATTTTTATTGTTGTTATTGTTACGTGAAGTTCTATCCTTAGAGTCATTTCTTCTGCGAGGAGTTCTTGAGCTTTCAGTCTCACTAGATTTTTCAGGCTCTGAACTTGTTTCTACCTTGGTTTCTGCCTGCTCGCTTGGTGCAGCAACGCTCTTTCGTGGTCTGCCGCGTCTTACGCGAGGTTTCTCATCAGTCTGAACCTCTGCACTTGCGCTCGACTCTCCCTCAGTAGGAACAGTAATCGCCCTGTTTCTTCTCGTATAGGTTCTATGAGGCTTTGTCGCCTCTTCACTCGTTTTTGACTCTTCAATCATTGTTATGCTTGCTCTACTTTCTTCCAGTCGTCTAAGAATCTTTCAAGACCTCTGTCAGTAAGTGGATGCTCAACACATTGCTTTAGGACCTTAAACGGAACTGTTGCAATGTCACAGCCCATAAGTGCTGCTTGAGCTACGTGATAAGGAGATCTTAGAGAGGCAGCAATAATTTCAAGCTCCTCTTTATTTACTGATTCAAAGTAATAATTTTTAACCGCTGAAACTACGTCTTCTAATTGAGAAAGTCCGTCTTCAGAAATGTCATCAAATCTTCCAACAAATGGTGAGATATAACGAGCGCCAGAGCGAGCAGCTAAAATTGCCTGTGGCACGCTAAAGCATAAGGTCATATTTACTGGGATACCCTCTTCTTTGAGCTGGTGGGTAGCAGCTAAGCCCTCAAGCATTGTTGGAATTTTAACTACAACGTTTGGAGCAATTTTTGAAAGTCTTCTTGCGTCTGCAATAATCTCATCTTTGGTCATAGCGGTTGTCTCAGCAGACACCGGGCCATCAACAATCTCACAGATTTTAGCGATGTGATTTTCAAAATCGCTAAGTTTACCACCTATTTTTGCGTACAAACTTGGGTTGGTGGTTACGCCTGAAATAGCACCCCAAGAAGCAGCTTCTTTAATTTCATCTAAATCAGCT
>JASBYZ010000127.1 GCA_029983705.1 Coriobacteriales bacterium | reverse complement strand
ATTTACAAGGCTAAATGATATAAACGAAAGCGCAGTTATGGAGCTTGCAAATGCAGCCCACTCCTACGTTAATAGCGTTGAGGTGAAAGAGCGCAATAAGGCACTATGCGAACTTGTTGCGACAAACATTGTTAAAGCGCTTGCACCAATTACCCCTCACTGGTCTGAAGAGCTCTATCATGATGCTTTAGGCCACAGTGAAAGTGTTCACCTTCAGACATGGCCAAAGGCCGACGAAGAGCAAGCTAAGACCGATGAGGTTGAGCTTGCAGTTCAAGTAAACGGCAAGGTTAGAGCAAGAATTACGGTTGAGCTTGACGCTCCAAAAGAAGAGTGTGAGAAAAAAGCACGTGAAGCGCTCGCAGACAAGCTTGATGGCCAAGAGATAGTAAAGGTAATTGTTATACCTAATAAGTTAGTAAACGTAGTAGCTAAATAAGTAGAGAGCGGGCAGCAGATGACGCAAAAAAACATTTCAAGTAGGCTTTCACATCCAGACTATGAAGGGTCTGCAATGATGAGAGCTACTGTAGAAGATGATCTTGATAAGGTAATGGAGATTATCGACGCCGCTCGCGACTTTATTGCTGCTCAAAATATAGACCAGTGGACTAATGGCTATCCATCTATTGATGACATTAGAAATGATATTGATAATGGCTGGTCATACGTCTTATTAAATGCTGATAAGGAAATTGTGGGAACGGCTGCAGTTTCCTTTGACGGCGAACCAACATACCATCAGGTATTTGAAGGTAACTGGGAGTATGAGGGGGCATATGCGGTTGTGCACAGACTCTGCATTGACCCTAGCATGCACGGGAGAGGTTATTCGGGTCTCTTGTTTGCTGGAGCTGAAGCTTTAGCAATTGCTCGAGAAGTGCGCATCATCCGCGTTGATACCCATGAGAAAAATAAGCCTATGAGAAGATCGCTTGTAAGAGCAGGTTATGAGTATCGCGGCAAGATAAAACTTGCAAATGGTGATATGCGTGTTGCCTATGAGAAATACATCTCATCTTACGGTGAAGATTCTGAAGAGGACGAGAAGAAGTAAGTCTATTTGTCCCAGATCACAAATACTAGAAATTTTTAGGTAATTGCCTACTTACTTTGTTAAGATGTAGTTACATTGCTTCAATTTTAAGCGCGAGCTTGTTAGTAAGCTCTGTATTTGTGGTTGATAGTTGTTACGCTGCGGAAAGTAGCGGTGCTCCTGAGAAAGAAAATACTTCACTTAATGCATCGACCTTAGATTCTCTTGAGACATATAATATGATGTACTATCTGGATATAGATGAAAATGTTCTCAAAAGATATAACTACAAAACTATTAAAAATCTTCAGGATTACATGACCGATAATGCGGTTATTTATTTGTAAAATGAAAATGATCCTAAAGATATTGTTAAAGGAAAGAAATCAAATCATGATTCATCAATTTACTATGAAGATCTAAAGGTAGGGCAGAAATATATTCCTCACTTTACACAAAAGGCTAAAGAGGTTGGATTAAAGTTTGTGAAGCCTGAAGCTTATGATACGGTATTGAGTTATTATCCTCATACTGGAAGTTATTTAGGCTTGGGCACATGGGTTACAATTGATACTATTCCAGATAACTTAATAGCTCATGATGATTCAAACCTCAAAAACCGTAAACGCAACGATATCTTTCAAGGGAATAAACCTTCTGAGATAGAGCCAGTTACAACGCAAGATTCAAATATTACTGCTAAGCAAATGTCATTAAATAGGGAATCCTCATACACAGGCTTCTACTCCAACATCATGCCTCTTAAAGGTTTTTATGATAGTTACGCAAAAGGTGCTAACTCAGATCAAAATGTAGCTCCATCAAAGGTAGAGGTTCCAAAAGAAGCATATGAGTCCTTATCAAGTCAAAGCTACTCATACCTCCCAAAAACCTCTGATGTATCTGACCTTACACCAATTTATCTCTTGAGCTCAGCATCACTTATTGCACTTGGACTAGGACTTAAAAAGCGCTTTGCATAACGTCTTTATCGCCAAATAATATCTCTAAGGCATCCAGTTTTACATTGGGTGCCTTTTTTGTTTGCTGCCACTCACCGCTCAAACACTACCGTTCGCTTTGAGTGAAATCCCTAATTTCACTAGTATTTATGTGTCGTATTGGATACCTGTAAGGGGAGGGTTTAATGAAAAAACCTTTAGTATCACTTGCACTAGCTTCTGCTTTTGCACTTTCACTCACCGCATGTGGCGGTCAGGCTGCTCAGTCAACCTCTACAAATTCTGATCTTCCTGGCTCAGCTCGTGATGGTAGCGAAATCGCTATTGAGCAGACTGCTATGCGCTTTAAAGACGCTGTTGATGAAGGTCAATACAAACTTATCAACACTGAAGACTTTAAAAAGAAGGTAGACGCAAAAGAGGACATGATCGTAATTGACACCATGCCTGCAAGCTCATGGGAGAAAAACCGTGTACCTGGTGCTCTTAATGCAGAGCTTCCTGTAAAGATGGAAGATGTAACTCCTGAGCAGCGTGAAGCTTTTCTTAAAGCTCTAGGTGAGGATAAAAACAAAGAGATTATCATCTACTGTGGCTTTGTTAAGTGCGAGCGTTCACACGTTGGAGCAATCATTGCTCATGAGGAAGGCTTCACCAATGTTGTTCGTCATCCAGGTGGAATTGGCGCATGGCTTGAGGCTGGTTACGACGTTGAAAGCGGCAAGTAATTAAGCTTAACTTATGATGCTCTTGCATTAAAATTCTTACTTAGGGTAAACTGTTTTAGGTAAGAGTGCAAAAGAGCATTCACAATTAAACGGACTATTTAAGAAGTGGAGCGTTTGTCTCCGCTTCTTTTTGTTCTAGCATAAATGTTTAGGAGGATTGTTAGATTATGGCAGATCAAGACAAACGTGAAGTCCTTCTTCAGGCCCTCGAAGCTGAGGCGCCTAAACATGGCATTGACATTGTTGAGCTTGAGCTAGCTGGTGCTACTAAGTCGCCAATTATTCGCGTGTATATTGATGAGCTTGAGCAAAGCGGCATCAATTTAGACGAGGTAACAAAACACACCAAGTGGATATCAGATTTACTTGAAGAACTAGATCCATTTCCAGGCTCCTATGAGCTGGAGGTTTCTTCTCCAGGAATTGATAGACCACTTAGACGAGCAAAAGACTTTAAAGCTCAAATTGGCAATACCGTTGTGCTACAGACCAATGCATATGAAGGCAGAAAAAAGTGGACAGGCACCCTTTTATCTGCAGATGATACAAATTTTAGCCTTGACACAGATGAG
>JASBYZ010000126.1 GCA_029983705.1 Coriobacteriales bacterium | reverse complement strand
TTTGTCTTCTTCCTCGTCCTCATCGGCAAAAAATTCATCCCACTCACTAAGCTCTTCATGGTTGAAATACATCTTGTGTGTTTTTCGCTCACTTATGAAGGCTACCAGCGTAAACACTAGCATGCCGCCAAACACCAAGACCCCAACACCCATAGGGGTATTAAAGAGCCAATCAACAATTTCCATGTAAACTCCCATCAAGCTACGCTTTAGCTCACAATTTAGATTACAACGATTATACTAGTTAACATACTCATGATTGATGGAGGTTGTTAATGCTTGATAGTAAATTTGTGCGAGAAAATCCAGATTTAGTTGATAAGGCTATGGCGTCTAGAAATACCACCTGGCCTCGTCAAGAGTTTTTGGAGCTAGAGCAGTCTCGTCGTGAACTTATTGGACAGGTAGAAGAGCTGCAGGCGAAGCGCAATGCATCATCAAAAGAAATTGGCAGCCTCATGAAGGCCGGCCAAAAAGATGAAGCTGGCAAGATGCGTGAAGAAGTTGTAAAAATCAACGAGGCAATTGAGGGCTTTAACTTTCAGCTCTCTGAAGTTGAAGAAAAGCTTCACCACATTTTAAGTGGTATGCCAAATATTCCTGGAGAACATTGCCCACTTGGTAAGGATGAAACTGAAAACGTTGAAGTGTTTAAGTGGGGAGAGCCAACTCAGTTTGATTTTGAGCCTAAGGCTCACTGGGATCTAGGTGATGAGCTTGGCATCTTTGATTTTGAGCGTGCAAGCAAAATTGCTATGTCCCGCTTTGCTTTACTTGGCGGTTTAGGTGCAAAGCTTGAGCGTGCACTTATTAATTTCATGCTCGATTTTCTTACTAAAGAAGGATTTAAAGAGTGGTGGCCACCAGCCATTGCTAATGCCGATACCTTATTTGGTACAGGTCAGCTTCCTAAGTTTGAAGAAGACCTCTTTCATGTAGATAAGGGTATGTACCTTATTCCAACTGCAGAGGTAGTGCTTACTAATATACATAGGGATGAAACCTTATCCGCTGAAGACTTACCACTATGGTATACAGCATTTACCCCTTGCTTTAGAGAAGAAGCTGGATCTGCTGGTAGAGATACTCGCGGTCTTATTAGACTTCACCAGTTTGACAAGGTAGAGATGGTAAAGTTTGCTAAACCAGAAGATTCTGATAATCAGTTAGATCATATGACCAAGCAGGCAGGACTTGTACTTGAGACTCTCGGTCTTCCTTACAGAATTATCAATTTAGTAACTGGAGATATTGGATTTTCAGCTCGTCAAACCTTTGACCTAGAAGTTTGGCTTCCATCCTATAATGACTATAAGGAGATTTCTTCTTGCTCTAACTGTGGTGACTTCCAGGCAAGACGTGCAAATATTAGATATAAAGACCCAGAAAACTTTAAGGGTACCCGTTATGTTCACACCTTAAATGGCTCTGGTTTAGCAGTTGGAAGAACTATGGCTGCAATTATTGAGAACTATCAACAAGCCGATGGAAGCATTAAAGTACCTGATGCTTTAGTTCCATATATGGGCGGAATTGAATATATTACTGCTCAATAATTAGTAAAAGCAATAAGCATAATTAAGTAGCACAGTCTGTTCTATATTTTTAAATAATAGAACAGGCTGTGCTCATTTTTTTGAATTAGTTTCAAAGTGAGCAATTTAACATTTACTTAAAAATTTGGTGGGTACAAACTCTTCCACAAGGCAGTAAACACTAGCGACGGTGCTAGTTAGGCTTATAAATAAGGAGTGTAAAAACATGCAAAACCCACTTACTGAAACTCTTTACAAGAACTTTATTGGTGGCGAGTGGCTTGAGGCAGAAGGTGGAAAAACCATCGAAACTCACAACCCAGCTAATGGCGAAAAGCTTGCTGATATTGCAGAAAGCTCACGCGCTGATGTAGAAAAGGCAGTCGAAGCTGCTAATGAGGCTTTTAAATCATATTCACAAAGCTCAATTCAAGAAAGATCAGATATTCTTCTAAAGATTGCTGACATCATTGAAGAGAACGCAGAGACTCTTGCACTAATCGAAACCCTAGATAACGGTAAGCCAATCCGTGAAACTCGTGCAATTGATGTTGCTTTCTCAGTTGAGCACTTTAGATATTTTGCAGGTGTAATCCAAGGACAGGACGGTCGCGTAAATGAGCTACCAGGAAACCTAATGTCTTTAGTACTTCGTGAGCCAATTGGTGTAGTTGGTCAGATCGTACCTTGGAACTTCCCATTCTTAATGGCAGCATGGAAGCTTGCTCCAGCACTTGCTGCAGGTGACACCATTGTACTTAAGCCATCATCAACCACCTCACTTTCAGTTTTAGAACTTGCAAAGCTTATTGAAGGTGTACTACCTAAGGGTGTATTAAACATCGTTACTGGTAAGGGTTCTACTGCAGGTCAATACCTCCAAGAGTCAGACGGCATCGCAAAGCTTGCATTTACTGGTTCAACTGAAGTTGGTAGAAACATAGCTCTTGCTGCTGCTGAAAAACTTATCCCAGCTACCCTTGAGCTTGGTGGTAAATCAGCGAACATCATCTTTGAGGATGCAGACTTTGAGCAGGTTATGGACGGCGTTCAATTAGGTATCCTCTTTAACCAAGGTCAGGTATGCTGCGCTGGTTCAAGAATCTTTGTTCAAGACACTATTTATGACAAGTTTATCGATGAGATCGTAAAGAGATTTGAGCAAGTTAAGGTTGGAATGCCTTGGGAAGATGACACCCAAATGGGTTCACAAATTGATGAGCGTCAACTCAAGAAAATCTTAGAGTACGTTGAGATTGGTAAACAAGAAGGCGCAACTGTCTTAACCGGTGGTGAAAGATACACCGAGGGCGAGCTTGCTAAGGGTGCATTTATGAAGCCAACCCTTCTTGCAATTGACTCTAACGATAAGAGAGTTGCTCAAGAAGAAATCTTTGGTCCAGTTGCTGTAGTTCAGAAGTTTAGCACTGTTGAAGAGGTTATTGAGAAGGCTAACGACTCTATCTACGGTCTTGGTGGAGCAGTATTTACCAAGGATATTGTAAAGGCTCTCCATGTTGCTAAGAGCGTAAAAACTGGCCGTATGTGGGTAAACACCTACAACCAAATTCCTGCGGGCGCACCATTTGGTGGTTACAAGCAATCAGGTATTGGTCGTGAAACTGACAAGATGATTCTTGATCACTACACCCAGACTAAGAACATTATGATTAAGCTTGACTACGAGCCATCAGGATTCTATCCAAAGAACTAAGCTTTAGCACCTACTGCATAAGCAAACTAAAAGACCCAGACCTTTGTTGATGTGTACCCAGTTTTCTGGACACATTATTACTTGAAATTAAAGCCCAACAA
>JASBYZ010000125.1 GCA_029983705.1 Coriobacteriales bacterium | reverse complement strand
AAAGTACTTACCCTTAGCGCTTGATGGCTTAACACGAATAAGCTCATCCATAAGCGCACCGTAGTTCTCAGCAAGTTTTTCTGCATCAAATGATGCCTTACCAATTACAACGTGAGCAATACCGTATCTATCAGCGCGATACTCAACACGGCCAGCCTTAAGCTCTTGAACCATCTTTGCAACATCGGTGGTTACAGTGCCAAGCTTAGGGTTAGGCATAAGACCACGAGGACCTAATACCTTACCAAGACGACCAACCTTAGCCATCATATCTGGAGTTGCGATTGCAGCATCAAAGTTAATTTCGCCCTTTTGGATGTCAGCGATTAACTCATCAGAACCTACAATATCTGCTCCAGCTTCTTCAGCCTCACGAGCCTTCTCAGACTCAGCAAATACTGCAACTCTAACGCTTTGACCAGTTCCGTGAGGTAGTGAAATTGAACCTCTGATCTGTTGGTCAGCCTTACGAGTATCAACACCAAGTCTAAAATGAGCCTCAACGGTCTCATCAAACTTAGCAGTAGCAAGCTCTTTAACAAGTTGTAAGCCTGCGAGTGGAGTATAGAGCTTACCATGCTCTACTTTGTTTTGCTTCTCCACGAAGTTTTTTCCGCGCTTTGCCATAATTTTCTTTCCTTTCGTGGTTTATTACGGGCTTTAGGCAAACCCTCCCACTAATATTGTTTAAAAAACTAGTTCTCTGAGATGGTAACGCCCATTGAACGAGCAGTACCAGCAACTACTTTTTTAGCAGCTTCAATGTCATTAGCGTTAAGGTCAGGAAGCTTGGTTTCAGCAATCTTAGTAAGTTGCTCTTGTGAAAGCTCTCCTACCTTATCTTTTTGAGGAACACCTGAACCACTCTTAATCTTTAGAGCCTCTTTAATAAGAACAGCTGCTGGAGGGGTCTTGGTGATAAAGTCAAATGACTTATCCTCATAAACGGTGATTTCAACAGGGATGATAGTACCTTGTTGATCCTGAGTCTGCGCATTAAATTGTTGGCAGAACTGCATGATGTTAACACCCTGTGCACCAAGTGCAGGTCCAACTGGAGGAGCTGGATTTGCTTGGCCTGCAGGAATTTGTAGTTTAATAAATCCTGTTACTTTCTTAGCCATTTTCTCTATAGCCTTTCTAAAAACAGCCGATGCGAAGTGCGCATCTCATCTTTGTTTTCAAATTACTCATTAAAAGACTTTGCGAGAAGCATCCCGTAAATGGGGCACAAATCTTTTTAGAGCAGTTTAATCTAGTGAGCTAACCTGCTCAAAAGAAAGTTCTACTGGGGTTTCTCTACCAAAGATTGAAACCATAACTCTTACCTTGCCAGACTGTAAATCAATCTCAGATACAGTTCCGTCAAAGTCTGCAAGAGGTCCAGAGATAACCTTAACGGTCTCACCAATTTGTAAATTGGTTGAGGTGCGCTTAGGAGCGTCGCCGTGCTGGTTAGTTCTCTTCATGATTTTGTTGTACTCATCGCGAGCAAGTGGCACAGGTTTTCCCTCTGCACCAACAAAACCGGTAACACCAGGGGTGTTTCTAACCACAGACCAGGACTTATCGTCAAGTTCCATACGAATAAGTACGTAGCCTGGAAGAACCTTCTTTTCAGAAGTTACACGTCTACCACCATCTTTGATCTCAGTTACCTCTTCCATAGGGATTTTGATATCAAAGATATTGTTTTCAAGTCCTAAAGACTCAATACGGTGGATAATATCTTGCTTTACTTTATTTTCATAACCTGAATAAGTATGGAGTACATACCAGCGCTTAGCCATCTATCTCTCCTATCTTAATCCAGCGAAAGCAACAAAAACTGGGATGATTAAGGTATCTACAATATAAATGAGCACACCAAAGAAAATAAGGGTTGCTACAACAACTAAAGAGTAGTTAATAACCTCACTCTTGGTTGGCCAAACAACGCGCTTAAGCTCGCTTCTAACATTTTTAAGGTAGAACTTTAATGATGAGTCCTCGCCTTTTTCTTTCTTGTTTTGCTTAACAGGCTTCTTATTTTGTTTTTGCTGAGCATTATTCTTAGCAGCCATGTAAATCCTTATTCTTACTATCTTGACTATACACACAAACCGACACGTCTCTAAAGATAGAGCGTGCCGGGTAATAAGCTGGCAGGCCAGGAGGGACTCGAACCCCCAACATGCGGTTTTGGAGACCGCCGCTCTACCATTGGAGCTACTGGCCTATATTTGCACTAACGAGTTTCTTTATGAACAGTGTGCTTCTTGCACCATGGGCAGTATTTTTTAAACTCAATACGCTCAGGGTTATTCTGCTTATTCTTCTTGGTCGTATAGTTACGGCGTTTGCATTCATCGCAAGCCAAAGTGACCAAAGTACGCATTAATCCTCCTAATGTAAACTTATAGCCCTAAAGCCATAAGACAAAAAGATACATTAGCATCCTATACAAAATTCTGTCAATAATATCATCTATTACCCATAAAAAACACCACGATTCTACTCGTGAGATTCTTAGGTAAAAAGACCCGATGGCAAGCCACCGGGTCTTAAATAATCTAAATTAACACCAGGTTAAATAGGCTACCTAAAGGTAAAGACTATTTAATGATCTTGGTGATACGTCCTGAACCAACGGTGTGTCCACCTTCGCGGATAGCAAAGCGGTCGCCCTCGTCCATAGCGATTGGGTGGATGAGCTCAGCTGAGATCTCAACGTTGTCACCAGGCATAACCATTTCTACACCCTCAGGTAAGTGTGCAACACCAGTTACGTCAGTGGTGCGGAAATAGAACTGTGGTCTATAACCAGTGAAGAATGGGGTGTGACGTCCACCTTCTTCTTTGGTAAGAACGTAGATTTGACCAGTGAACTCAGTGTGAGGGGTAACTGAACCTGGCTTGCAGAGAACTTGTCCACGAAGAACATCTTCGCGCTTAAGACCTCTTAAGAGAACACCAGCGTTGTCTCCTGCCTCAGCTTGGTCAAGCATCTTTCTAAACATCTCAATACCGGTAACAACGGTCTTTTGAGTAGGTTGGATACCAACGATTTCAACTTCATCGTTAAGTTTGATGGTTCCGCGCTCAACACGACCAGTTGCAACAGTACCACGACCAGTAATGGTCAATACGTCTTCAACAGCCATGAGGAATGGTTTATCAGTATCACGCTCTGGGGTTGTGATGTAAGTATCAACAGCATCCATGAGCTCCCAAATAGCGTTAACCCACTTCTCTTCGCCGTTAAGAGCACCAAGAGCAGAACCCTTGATTACTGGGATATCATCTCCAGGGAACTCGTTTTCTGAAAGAAGTTCACGAGTTTCCATCTCAACGAGCTCAAGAAGCTCTTCGTCGTCTACCATATCGCATTTGTTTAAGAATACAACGATGTATGGAACGCCAACCTGGCGAGCGAAAAGAATATGCTCACGTGTTTGAGCCATA
>JASBYZ010000124.1 GCA_029983705.1 Coriobacteriales bacterium | reverse complement strand
AGCTCTTACGCATTCATCTTTCATATTCTAAGAAAACAAATGACGGTATTGATATCATCTACCAGGTTATTGGTAGTGGTACTAAGCGTTTGAGCGAGCAGCCAGAAGGCACAAAAACTAATATGCTTGCTCCTTTAGGGAGAGGTTATTCACTTCCTGCACAAGGTGAGCGCGTATTGCTAGTGGGAGGCGGAAGTGGTACTGCTTCAATTCTATCTCTTGCTCAAGCACTCGCTCAAATGGGTGCAAACTTTGATGTAGCCCTTGGATTTCAAACTGAGTCAAAAATATTTGGTCAAAAAGATTTTGAAGACTTTGGTGCAAAGGCTATCCACTATGCCACAGATGATGGATCATTTGGCTATAAGGGCTATGCTCCTCAAATGCTCACTGAACTCTTTGAGCATGAGCACTATGATCGCATATATTCATGTGGTCCTAAACCCATGACAGAGGCTTTGGTAAAACTTGCAAAGGCTTATGAGCTTGAGATGGAAGTCTCTTTAGAAACTGGTATGATTTGCGGCTTTGGTGCTTGTGCCTCCTGCGTTATTGATTTGGCTGATGGCAGCAAGGCGGGCGTGTGCAAGAAAGGTCCCGTGTTTAATTACAAGGATGTGAAGTGGGATGAGTAAAGCCCTAGAAATAAGCTTTTTAGGAAGAACATTCAAAAATCCAATAGTCACGGCATCTGGCACCTTTAATAATGGAGAAAATCATAAGGATTTTTATGACCTCCATAAACTTGGCGGCATTACTACCAAAGGCACTTCTTCAGAGCCACAAAAAGGTAATCCTCAACCTCGTATGTTTGAAACTCCTTCAGGAGTTATGAACTGCATTGGACTCCAAAACCATGGTATGAAAAAGTTTGCTGATAAAAAAGATTTCATCTCTGAGCTCAATCAAGATACTCCTGTTATCTTAAACGTATATGGCAAAAGCGCCGATAAGTACGTTGAGGCAGTTGAGATGGCTAATGAGTATGACTTCTTTAGTGCCTATGAGATTAATATCTCTTGCCCAAATGTAGACTTAGGTGGAGCCTGCTTGGGTCTTCAAGCAAGCACTGCTGAAGAAATAACAAAGATGATTAAGGCGGTTGCAAAAAAGCCTGTTATGATGAAGCTCAGTCCTCAAGCTCGATCAATTGCTGAGGTTGCTAAAGCTTGTGAAGCAGGAGGAGCAGACGCAATTTCTCTTATCAACACTATCTCTGCTATGGCAATAAATGTTCATACCAGGCGCTCACGCCTCTCTAAAAACTCCGCGGGTCTTTCAGGACCTGCAATACATCCAATTGCACTTAGAATGGTTTATGAGGCAGCACAAGCGGTTGATATTCCAATTTTAGGTATGGGTGGCGTATACAGCTGGGAAGATGCGGCAGAGTTTATTTTGGCGGGCGCAAGCTGTGTAGGTGTTGGTACCTTAAACCTCACTGACCCATCTCAAATTTTAGACGTAATTGATGAGCTTGAGCAGTGGGTGAGTGAGCAAGGCGTTTCAAATATTTCTGAATTAGTAGGAGCATATATTGAGTGCTAAAGATAAGGTAATACTTGCCCTTGACCTTCCCCAAACTGAAGGTGATGAGCTGCTTAAAGTGTTAGAACATGAACTTAGCTGGGTAAAGCTTGGCATGAGCTTATTTTATGAGGCAGGCCCTGACTATTTACGCAAATTAAAAGATGAGGGCTATAAGGTATTTTTAGACCTAAAACTTCATGACATCCCTCACCAAGTTGAACTTGCCTGCAAAAACATCTCTAAACTTGGTGCAGATATGCTCACCATTCACGCAAGTGGTGGAAGCGATATGATAGCCGCTGCAAAAAGTGGGCTTGAGGGCTCTGATACAAAGCTTTTATGCGTCTCTGTGCTTACTTCTTCAGACCAAGAGATGCTCTCAAGCATTGGGGTTACTAAAGAGCTGCAAAGACAGGTTAAAGACCTCAGCGCTCTCTCTTTTGCTGCTGGAGCAGATGGAATGGTTTGCTCAGCTAAAGAGGCAGCCCTTATAAAAGAACTTACTAATGAAAATCACCTGATTGTTACTCCGGGAATTAGACCAGCAGGAAGTGACAATCAAGATCAAAAACGAGTTATGACTCCAGATTTGGCAATAAAAAATGGTGCCACACACCTTGTTATTGGAAGGCCAATAACACAGGCTAAAGATTCAAGAGAAGCACTAGCCCAAATCTATGAGAGTCTAAGCGCTTAATAAAGGAGAAATACCATGCAAGACCAGGAGATATTAGATATTTTAAAAGACTGTAAAGCCATCTTACATGGCCATTTTCAGCTTACCTCTGGACAGCATTCAGACACCTATATTCAGTGTGCAAGAGTTCTAGAACAACCTTCTACCACGATGAAACTTGCAAAAGAAGCTATTGACAGATTGGACGATAAGGTTAAAAATGCTATCGATGTAGTTGCATCCCCTGCAGTTGGAGGCATGCTTTTTGGTTTTGCTGTAGCTGCAATGCTCGATAAGCCTTTTATTTTTTCTGAACGCGTTGACGGAAAAATGACCTTTAGAAGATCTTTTGAAGTAAAAGATGGGCAAAAGGTTTTAGTAGTTGAGGATGTAGTAACTACTGGAGGATCTGTTAAAGAAGTTTGTGACCTTGTTGAGAAAGCTTCTGGCGAAGTTGTAGCAGTTGTTTCTATAATTGATAGAAAGGCTGACAAGAAATTTGCTCAGGACTTTTATCCACTTTTAGAGCTACCAACAAAGTCATGGGACCCAAGTGACTGCGATTTATGCAAAAATGGTGAGAATTTGCACTCTCTAGGCTCCCGAAACCTAAAAAAATAGGTTAATTTAACAAGATTTCTCTTGCTAAACGTATATATTGCCTGTTAAGGTCGTATAATATATAAAGAAATTAGTTTGTAAGTTAAGTTTTATTTTTTTGGAGGTATCATGGCTCTACCTAATCTCTCACCTGAGGATCGTAAGAAGGCTCTAGAGAAAGCTGCTGAGGCTAGACATAAGCGCGCTGAGCTTCGTGAGAATATTAAAGCCGGTAAAGTTAGCTTAAAGTCTGTACTTGAGGCAGATGACCCTATTGCAAAGCGTCTTAAGGTTTCAACTCTTATCGAGTCACTTCCTGGTTACGGTAAGGCAAAGGCTGCAAAAGTTATGGACGAGCTTGGTATTTCTGAATCTCGCCGCGTTCAAGGCTTAGGTTCGCGTCAGCGTGAGAACCTTCTTAAGCGTCTTGGTGGCGAATAAGTTTTAACTCTAAACGTATGAAGGATTCTAAGTTATTCGTAATTTCTGGACCTTCTGGGGCGGGTAAGGGAACGTTGGTTTCTAGAATTAGGAGCCTGCGTCCTGACCTCGCCCTTACTATTTCTGCTACCACAAGAAAACCAAGGGTAGGAGAGGTAGACGGGAAAGATTATTTCTTTTTAACAAGTGAGCTTTTTGATGAACTGGTTAAGCAAAACGGCTTTGTTGAGTGGGCACAGGTTCA
>JASBYZ010000123.1 GCA_029983705.1 Coriobacteriales bacterium | reverse complement strand
TATTGGGCCTACGCCATCTGCTAAGTCCTATCTTTCAATTCCAGCAATTATTGGTGCTGCAAATGCCTTTGGCTGTGAAGCGGTGCATCCAGGATACGGCTTTTTATCTGAAAGAGCTGACTTTGCGCGCGCGTGTGTAGACAATGACCTTGTCTTTATTGGTCCAGATGCTGACCTTATAGATAAGATGGGCGAGAAGTCCAATGCCAAACAGACCATGAAGGCTGCCGGAGTCCCTTGCGTACCTGGATCTGACGGTCCAGTTGAAAGCGCAAAAGAGGCTCGCGAACTTGCCAATAAGTTTGGCTATCCAGTCTTGATTAAAGCAAGTGCTGGCGGCGGCGGAAAAGGTATGCGTCTTGTTGAGGATGAAAAAGACATAGAGCACGCCTTTCAAGCTGCAAAAACTGAAGCTCAGTCTGCCTTTGGAAACGATGAGGTCTACCTCGAAAAATACCTCATTAAACCTCGTCACGTAGAAATTCAGGTTATCGCAGACAATCACGGCAATGCCATGCACCTCTGTGAGCGTGACTGCTCTATTCAAAGAAGACACCAAAAGCTTATTGAAGAAGCTCCATCTCCAGCCTTATCTGAAGAACTTAGACAAGAGATGGGTGCAACTGCAGTAAAGGCAGTTAAAGAGCTTGGCTACACTAACGCTGGAACCATAGAGTTTTTGTTAGACGTAAACAATCACTTCTACTTTATGGAAATGAACACTCGTGTACAGGTAGAACATCCTGTGACCGAGCAAATTACTCAGGTAGATATATTAAAAGAGCAAATTAGAATAGCCGCTGGAGAAACATTAAGCCTTGAGAGCTCAAAGCCACTTTCTCCAAGTGGGCATGCCATTGAATTTAGAATTAATGCAGAAGATCCAAGTCACAACTTTAGACCAAATCCTGGTAAAATAACTAAGCTAATTTTCCCAGGCGGTCCAGGTGTGAGAGTGGATTCCCATATTTATGAGGGATACAGTGTTCCACCAAGCTATGACTCACTTATAGCAAAATTAATCGTATGGGGAACAACTCGTGAAGAAGCTATAGCTCGTGCAAAACGTGCCTTGAGTGAATTTGTAATTGAGGGTATACAAACAACTATACCTTTTGACTTAGATGTCTTAAATCAAGAGGCATTTTTAGACGGTAAGGTATATACCGATTTTATCGAAGAACATATGCACGAGTATTTGGTATAGAAAGGGTTTTAACCGTGGAAAATGAGATTAAGATTGACGGATTAGGAATTTCAAAAGATGTTATTTCTACCGTAGTTAAAATTGCCTGCTCACACCATGATGGCGTAGAAAGCTTGGGCGAGAATGTCATTACTAACCAAGTAAAGTCTCTTTTTGGCCAAAACCAAACTGAAGCCAACGGAATTGATGTGGCTACTGTTGATAATAAGCTCGCATTAGCAGTGCATCTCAACGTATTTTATGGCTATCAGCTCAAAGAGCTTGCAAGCGAGGTTAGAAAGCTTGTTGTTGATGCTATTAACGCCCAAATTGGTGTTGAGGTATCAGCGGTAGATGTCTTTATTGATAACGTTGTCATTCCTAAAAACTAAAGGACTTACGAGCACGGTGAACCTTCACAAAACGAGAACACAAAACAGAATGCAGGCGCTGCAGCTAGTTTTTCAGGCTGAAGCGCTCGATAAAAGTCTTAAAGATTTACTTGAAGAAAACAGCTATGTTTTAGAAGACGGTCCTTTAGACGAATACGCACGTGAGCTTGCCTTAGGTGTTGAAGAACATATCCCAGAACTTGACCGCCAAATTGATGCGGTATCAACTAACTGGGATATTGATCGTATGCCAAAGGTTGATAAGTGCATCATGCGTATCGCCCTCTACGAAATGCAATATGTTGATGAAATCCCCGTTAATGTAGCTATATCTGAAGCTGTTGAGATAGCAAAATTGTATGGAACTGATGAGTCTTCAAAGTTTATTAACGGATTATTAGGTAACATTGCTCGAAACAAGGCATAAAAAGATAAAGTAAACATTATGACTAATACAGAACGTTATACAACATATCAAGAACTAAGTACTCGACTTGATGAGATTGTAGAAGAGGTAAAAGCAAAAGATACCTCTCTAGAAAAAAGCCTAGATTTATTTGATGAGGCAATTGAACTAGGTGCTCAGGCAGTTGAGTTAGTAGATAGTGAAGCATTAGGGGAGAACGAGAGCCCTTCTGCATAGGGAGGTTGCTTTAAGCATTGTCTCAAAACATTTTAGACACAATTAGCTCACCGGCAGATATTAAAAGATTATCTATTCCTCAGCTTGAACAGCTTGCCCTCGAGCTAAGAGCAGAAATGATTGCCGTAACTTCTCAGATGGGTGGTCACCTTGCCCCATCTTTAGGTGCGGTAGAACTTATATTAGCTTGTCACTACGTATTATCTTGTCCAGATGACAAATTAGTTTTTGACGTAGGACACCAGGCTTACGCTCATAAAATTCTTACCGGCAGACGCGATAAGATGTATTTCTTACGACAACTTGGCGGTATTTCTGGATTTACCAAAAGAAAAGAATGCCAGTTTGACGTCCATGATTCAGGGCACGCATCAGACTCTTTGGCTACAGCACTTGGACTCTGCATTGCACGAGACCTCAACAAAACAAAAGAAAATGTCGTTGCCATTATTGGAGACGCTGCTATGGGTGGCGGTATGGCCTTTGAGGCCTTAAATGAAATTGGCAACCTTAAAAAGAACATGGTAATTATCTTAAATGATAATGAGATGTCCATCTCGCCAACAGTTGGCGCACTCTCAAATTACCTTGCTCACATTAGAACTTCAAAAAGCTATACCACTGCACGCGATAAATTTGAAAGCTCACTTCAGCGAGATCTAGGCCCGCTTGGTGGTCCTTTAGTTAATGCTGCCGAGCAAATTAAGGGCTCAGCTAAGCAGCTCTTAGTGCCAGGAATGCTTTTTGAAGAATTTGGTCTAACCTATCTTGGACCTATTGATGGCCATAATCTCTCTGCTCTTATTCACACCCTTAAGCGCGCGGTTTCTATGAAGGTGCCAGTGCTTATACATGCGGTGACCGTTAAGGGTAAGGGCTACAGCTTTGCTGAGCATAACTCAGAGAAGTTTCATGGTATCTCACCATTTGAGATGTCTACGGGTGCAGTGGCTAAAAAGAAGGCACCAATTTCATACACCAATGCATTTGCTCAGCAGCTTGAAAAAGAAGCAGCTACCAACAAAGATATCATTGCTTTTACAGCTGCAATGAAGTCGGGAACCGGTTTAAATAAATTTGCTGAACTGTATCCTGATAGATTTTTTGACATGGGTATTGCAGAGGAAGCTACCGTTACCACAGCCGCAGGCGCTGCTATTGGTGGCAAAAAGCCAGTAGTCTGCATTTATTCAACCTTCTTACAGCGCGCCTTTGACCAGATTGCTATCAATGTTTGCGAGCCAAACTTAGATGTAGTCTTTGCTATTGATAGAGCAGGTCTTGTGGGCGAAGACGGCCCAACTCACCACGGTATGTTTGATATGAGCTACCTTAGATGCCTACCAAACATGAAGATTATTTCACCTTCAAATGAGGAGCAGGTACAAGATGCGCTTTATACCGCGCTCAGGACCTCAGGCCCAATAGCGCTGAGGTATCCGCGCGGATCAGCTACGGGTATAGAGATAAAGCCAGAGCGTAAGATGCTTGAGCTAGGCAAGTCTC
>JASBYZ010000122.1 GCA_029983705.1 Coriobacteriales bacterium | reverse complement strand
AAACCTGCAATTGTTATCGGTATTTTTGGTTTGCTTGCTATCTTAATTGAGCCATATAGACGAAGCCGTCTTATTTCAGCCTTTGACCCATGGGTTGACCCTCAAGGCAAGGGATACCAGGTCATCCAAGGATTTTATGCCTTTTCTACGGGAGGACTCACTGGTCTTGGGCTTGGTAACTCGCACCAAAAATTCTTCTATCTACCTGAGGCCCACACCGACTTTATTTTTGCAATTATTGGCGAGGAGCTCGGGCTTATTGGAGCGCTCGTAACTCTTTTAATTTATGCGCTCTTTATTTATGCGGGCTATAAGATTATGTCTAACGCAAATGATACCTTTGGAAAGATGGTCGCAGGTGGTATGACCACCTTAATTGCGGTCCAAGCTTGCCTTAATATCTTATGCGTTATTGGATTTTTTCCTGTTACTGGTAAACCCCTCCCATTTTTATCCTACGGAGGATCTTCTCTGGTGGCGTCTATGGCAATGGTGGGGATACTCTTGTCTGTTGCCCGCGGAAGCACCTCAAGTGCTCAGGCAGAGCGTACGCGTGAGAGCTTTGAAGTAATAGAAAATAGAGCTCCCCAAAGAAAAAGTTCAGATACTGCCTCAAAGGTTATTAATTTCTTTGGCAGAACTGGACAAAATAAAACAAAAGAGAGCCAAAGAAGAAGACGACGTGAGGAGAGCTCACTAAAAGACAGCTCAAGTTCGAGGCGGCGCACTAAGTCTTCGAGCAGTAGCAGAAAGCGTCCTCGGCGCTAGTCTTTGAGAGGAGTGTAAAAAACAAGTCATGAGGTTTGTTATTGCAGCAGGTGGAACTGCTGGTCACATCAATCCTGCAATCGCGCTTGCAGAAGAGCTGCACTCGCGCGGACATGAGATTGAGTTTGTAGGAAACCCAAAAGGTTTAGAGGCCAGGCTTGTTCCTCAGGCAGGCTTTGACTTTTATGAGCTGGAAAGCTCAGGCTTTGATAGGGCTCATCCACAAACGCTCTTTAAGGCTTTTTACAATATTGCACGAGGCTCTCAGATTTTAAAAAAGCATTTTACGGCCACAAAACCAGATGCCTTAATTGGTTTTGGCGCCTACCTTGAGCTTGCTGCTGCAAATGCTGCACGTGCTCTTAAAATTCCTGTTGTTATCCATGAGCAAAATTCTGTACCAGGACTTGCAAATAAGCTGGTGGCACGCTTTGCCTCATTAATAGCCTTAAGCTATCCTTCGACTGAGGCAATTTTTTCATCCATTCGCTCTAAGCACTCCCAGATGATTGTCACCGGAAATCCTGTGCGCTCATCAGTCTTAAGCTCAAGCAGGGAGGCGGGAAGAGAAGCCTATAAGATTCCACAGGATGCCTTTATGCTCTTGGTATTTGGGGGAAGTTTAGGTGCTCGCCATATCAATCAGGCGATGTGTAAGCTTAAAGATAAACTTTTAGAGCAAAAAAATATCTATGTGGTTCACTCGGTTGGAAAGCTTGATTATAAGCAGGTTGTAGAAGACTTTGATCTTTCCAAAGACGAGCAAAAACACTACATCATTAAAGATTATATAGACAATATGGGAGATACCCTTAAGGCGGCTGATCTGGTAGTTTCACGAGCAGGCGCCTCATCTATCGCAGAAATTTCTGCGCTTGCGGTGCCTTCAATTTTGATTCCCTATCCGCATGCAACAGAAAACCATCAGCAAAAAAATGCCCAATTTTTAGTTGAGAGCGGAGCGGGTCTTCTGCTTGAGGATGAAAAACTCGAGGGAGATGCCCTTGATACGCTGCTTTTTGAGCTTATCGCCAGCCCAGAAAATCGCGAGCAAATGCAAAAGGCTGCCCTTGAATTAAGTGGCGAGGGCGCTGCGTATAAACTTGCAAGTGCGGTAGAATCAGTAGTACAAAAATAAGTTTTTTAGAAGAGGAGTACATCATATGTCATTAGGCACCTTTGAGCCCAATGAGTTTGAGCGTGTGCATTTTATTGGTATTGGCGGCGCTGGCATGAGTGGTATTGCTCGCGTGATGGCTGAGCGTGGATATCAGGTGAGTGGTTCTGACTTAAAGCAGTCAAAGTACACAAAGACACTTGAGGGCCACAATATTAAGGTGTTTATTGGTCATGATACAGAGCACATCAAAGAAGTTGATCCTCAAGTTGTTGTGATTTCAACGGCAATTCCTGAGAAAAATCCTGAGCTTGTGTATGCAAGAGAGCAGGGTATTGCTGTGTGGCAGCGCGCAAAGGCACTTGCCTATCTTGCTCGCGATTCATACACCTTTGCCTTTGCGGGAACTCATGGTAAGACTACCTCTTCATCTATGGCGGCAACTACCTTAGATAGGATGGGGCTCAAGCCAAGCTTTTTGATTGGTGGCATTGTTGATGGCTATGACACCAACGGGGTTAATGGCAATAAAGAATACTTTGTCTGCGAGGCAGATGAGTCAGATGGCTCCTTTTTGCACCTTGATCCAAACATTGTAGTGGTGTCAAACATCGAGGCAGACCACCTTGATCACTACGGAAGCTTTGAGGAGCTCGTTGAAACCTTTAAAAAGTTTATGGCATCAGTAGATGACTCAGGAGCAATTATTGTTAACGCAGACCAGCCAGAAGTCTTAGCGCTTGCAAAATCAACTGCTAAGCGCGTAGTAAGCTTTGGCTTTTCTGATGATGCAGATGCTCGTATTACTCTGGGCGAGAAGGACCCTAAAAACTTGCTTGCTCAGCACTTTAGCCTAAGTTTAGATGGTCAAGAGTATCCTTGCGCACTTAAGGCATCTCCTGGTATACACAATGTGCACAATGCAGCATCAGTACTCAGTGCATGCTATGCTGCAGGCCTTGATGTAGAGGCAGCTGCCAAAGCGCTCTCTGAGTTTAGTGGAGTTCGCCGCAGGTTTGATTATGTGGGCGAGGTAAACGGAGCTACCATTATAGATGACTATGGTCATCATCCAACCGAGATTGCAGCAACACTTAAGGCAGCTCAAGGCCTTAACTACAATAAGATACATGTGATTTTTCAGCCTCACAGATACACTCGCACACAAAACTTGGCAGATGAGTTTACTGAGGCATTTGGCTATGCCGATGAGGTATTGCTGCTTGATATCTTTGCAGCAGGAGAGACTCCAATACCAGGCATTACCTCTAAAAACTTGGCACGTCTGATCAATCAAAAACATCCTGACACTCATGCAAGCTACATTCCTGATTGGCAGGATATGATTGCACACATTTTAGAGAGCGCAAAGCCTCACGACCTCATAATTACTATGGGTGCTGGGGATATTACCTCACTTGGTCCTGACATTATTGAGGCACATACTAGAAAACACGGGGCTTAGTAGATGTCGAGTTTTGATGCCTACATGCTCTTAAACGGAGTAATTTCCGGAGACGTTATTGCAAATGAAAAGCTTGCCTTTCATACCTCTTATCGCATTGGAGGTCCAGCTGACCTCTTTATTCGTGCAGAAAGCTATACTGACCTGCGCAAATCAATTGAGGTCTTAGACAGACATGAGGTGCCCTGGGTTATCTTGGGCAAGGGCTCAAACGTCTTAGCCTCTGATGAGGGTTATAGGGGAGCAGTCATTAGACTTGGAAGTGAGTTTAATAAGTTTGCCTTTGACGAAGATGACCCCTATACCGTAAGCTGCGGAGCGTCTTTATCGATAGCTCGAATTGTACAGGAAGCATTTAAGAGAGGCCTCTCAGGTCTTGAAATGCTTGTTGGCGTTCC
>JASBYZ010000121.1 GCA_029983705.1 Coriobacteriales bacterium | reverse complement strand
TTCCTTAAGCGATTGACTGTAGCTGTGCAAAAGTTTTGCAAAAAGCTCATCAGGCGTTAGCGTGTCGATTGTTTGAGGGGTTGAAGGTATTTTCAACTCAAATGGAATACCTTTGTTGAGAATTATTTGTCTGTATAGAGAATTTATAACAACAGAAGCCGGTATACCTAACTGTTCAAGAATGTTTTCTGCTTCTACTTTTACATCATATTCGACTCTAGCGCTTACAGTTGCATCTTTCATTTCACTACTACCTCCTGGCAATAGTGTAATACCGTGTTTAGCAATCTGCAATACAAATTAATGCTATTGTTCGATCTTATCGCCCACATAATACTCATCAAGGTGATTTTGATAAACGTAGTGGTCTGTATCGTCAGAAATTACCTTAGCTAATCCTATAACTGCAACTAGGTTTGGAATTACCATAAGTGCGTTTAAGGTATCTGCAATATCCCAGATCAATCCAAGCCCCACAAGTGCACCAACCATAGCCATGATGGTGTAGGCAACTCGGTAAAACTTGACGTACTCATAACCCACGAGGTACTCGAAAGCACGCTCTCCGTAGTAGGACCAACCCAAAATTGTGGTAAAGGCAAATAGGGTGAGCGAGATAGTAAGAATTGGAGTACCAACATATGGGATAGCTCCAAATGCAATGGAGGTAAGCCTTCCTCCATCAACTGCAATCATGCCGTCTGCGGTGAGAGGAAAGAGCTCTGGGTGAGCAATAGTGCTTGCTACCAGCATTAATCCGGTTAGCAAACATACAACTACGGTATCCCAAAATGTTGCACTCATAGACACTAAACTTTGTCGTGCTGGATTAATAGTTTTAGCTGATGCTGCAATAATTGGGCCCGATCCCATACCGGATTCGTTTGAGAACAGACCTCTTGCAACACCGTAGCGCATAGCTGCAAGCATTCCTGCACCAAGAGCGCCGCCTCCTGCAGCACGCAGGTCAAAGGCAGAAACCATAATGAGTTTTAAGGCATCTAAAATGTATGCATGAAGTAGGATGAGAATTAAAATACAGCAAATAATATAGGCAAAAGCCATAAATGGTACGAGCTTCTCGCACACCTTGGCAATAGATTTAACTCCGCCAAAAATAATCAAAACCATAGCAAGGCCAATAACAAGCGAGCTTACCCAAACTGGTATAGAAAAGTTAGCTTCGAGGGTAGTTGCCACTGCGTTTGACTGAACTGAGCAACCAATTCCAAAGGCAGCAAGGGATGCAAAGATTGCAAATAAGACTCCAAGCCACTTCATGTTAAGGCCCTTATCAAGGGCATACATAGCTCCGCCCTGCATGAGGCCTTCTTTTGAAACTACACGGTATTTAACTGCTATTAAAGACTCGGCATACTTGGTTGCCATGCCAAAAATACCAACAATCCACATCCAAAAGATAGCTCCTGGACCGCCCAGAGTAATCGCTGTACCCACACCAATAATGTTTCCGGTACCAATGGTTGCTGCAAGTGCTGTAGAAAGCGCTCCAAATTGGGAGACGTCCCCGTGGCCCTTTTCGTCTTTTGAAATTGAAAATTTAATCGCTGAGATAATCTTTCGCTGAATACCTTTAGTGCGAATGGTCATATAGATGTGCGTACCAACAAGTAGCACAATCATGGGAAGTCCCCATAAGATAGTGTTAGATATCTTAAAAGCGCCATGAATGATATCTAACAAGCTTGTTACAAAATCCATAGTCTCTCCTGTGGGCATGAGAAAATAGTGTATTAAATTATAGTTAATTGTGACCTTGATTACATTTGCTATTTTTTTAGCGGTAATTTATTTATTTTATGGAGCTAGCGCGTGAGTGAAGAAAATCAGCTTGATCTGTCAAGGCCTCTTTTTGAGCAGGTTGCGCAAAAAATTAGAATAGAAATTGCAAAAGGCGAGTTAAAACCTGGTCAAAAGATTGACGGCCTCAATGATTTAGCTAAGACGTATGGGGTGTCTCAAGCAGTTATTTCAAAGTCTCTCAAACGTCTTGAGCAAGATGCTTTAATCGTTGCAGATAAGTTTAGAGACTACTATATAACCTTAGCAATTCCGCGAATAGAGCTTGTGAAGGCTCGACTGGTAGATAATTACGCAAAAGAATTTGTTTACTACGCACAAAAATACGGCTTAAGTTTTGATGAAGCTACTGAAGTGCTCAAGCAAGAATGGGATGAGTTTAATGAGCTCAATTCTTAAAATTGAAAACTTATCGCTTAATTACGGAAAGCTTAAAGCACTTGACAATGTATCTCTTGAGCTTGAGCTCGGTAACTTTGTAGGGCTTTTGGGCCCTAACGGTTCTGGTAAATCAAGCTTGTTAAGAATTTTGGCTGGTCTTGAGTATAACTACGAGGGAAAGGTTGAGATTGACCAGATTAAACCTGGTAAACACACCAAGCTTTTAACCTCGTACTCGCCAGATATGAATTGCTTTCCGCCTAGCTTGACGGTTGATAAGGCCTTTGGCTACTACCATAAGTTCTTTTCTGACTTTAACGCTCAGAGAGCTGATGCACTCATGAGTAAGTTAGGGCTCGATAGACAACAGCAGATTCACGAACTTTCTAAGGGAATGCTTGAGAGATTATATGTTGCACTTACTATGTCAAGGAGTGCATCAATCTTTTTATTGGATGAGCCACTTTCTGGCGTTGACCCTGCTACAAGGTCTGCAATTTTAGAGACGGTGATTAAAAACTACTCAACAAACACCTTGATAATTATTTCTACTCATATGTTAGAAGACCTTGAGTCTTATTTTGATGAGGTAGTTATACTTAATAACGGTCAGCTGTATGAGCATGACGGGGCAGAGGCCTTACGTGAGAGATATCAAAAGTCAATCAACCATATTTTAAGGGATATGCCATATGGTAAAAGAGCTTTATAGTTACGACTTAACAAGACAGGCAAAGGCCTTAGCAATATGCATAGGCGTCGTCTTTGTCTATACCGTCATAGCACTTTTGCTTTCAAATCGCTTTGAGTCTTTACGTGTACTGCAATATTTTCTGATATTTTTAGGGCTCTCTGTGAGCTTTATTAACCTTGTGAACCTCATCTTTCAGATTTATCTGATATATGACTACAACAAGACTATGTACGGTACACAAGGCATTCTTACTAATATTTTGCCTATGGATACCGGTAGCGTTGTACTTGCAAAGTCTTTATCGATAATGACGGTGATGCTCCTTATTAACATTGCACTTTCAATATTAACCCTGGTGATATTTGCTGCATTTGCAAGCCAAGTAAATCTAGATGAATTTGAAGAAGTGGCAATGGTCTTTCATTCGCTTGCAAAATTTTTTGAGCTAGGCATCCCAGCATGGTATATAGTAGCTGCAGTAGTAGGACTTTTAGTTCAGTCATTTTATACGGCAGGATTTGTTGTCTTTGTAAACTCAATTGCAAATTTACCAAGCTTTAAAAAGTATAAGTTGTTCGTATTAATTTTGACCTCGATTATTATTATTGTGATCTGCATTATGTTTATTAACTTTGCATACCAGATAAATGTAGGATTTTCGCAAGAACTGTTGTTTGATAGCCGGGGCATTCTCAATGGCTTTGGCCCTCTCAAATTTAGTCACGATTCAAGCCCCTTTATTGACTGGAATGATAATGAAGGACTTCCAAATGTATTAAGTTTCGCTATTGCACCAACATTAATTATGTTTATCTTGGCTATTATTTTGATGGGTGCAGGCATTTATTTAGCCGCTCGCAAACTCAGGATAAAATAGAGGGTATTTCTAATATAATAAGATATTGTAAAAATTTTAGTACATTGTATAGCGCACTATACAGGGAGGTGCTTTTTTGAATCCACTCTACGTGATGGATACAACCATCAGAGACGGTCAGCAATCCTTA
>JASBYZ010000120.1 GCA_029983705.1 Coriobacteriales bacterium | reverse complement strand
TGCTACAGTTACCCTTGTAGGAAACGGCATGCAGGGTGTACCAGGAATTATGGCAGATATTGCTGAGGCACTTGATGAGTCAAACGTTGATGTACTACAGGCTTCAGACTCTGAAACTTCAGTAACAGTACTAGTGAGAGAAGACTTTGCGGATGCTGCGCAAAATGCTCTTCATAAGCGTTTTGCTTTGCAAAAGAAATAACTGAGAGGAATAAAGCTAATGTCAGATACCTTATTTGGACGTGTGCTCACAGCACAAATCACCCCATTTACTGCAGATGATAAAGTTAATTATGAGGTGCTCGATAAACTTGCTGAGCGTCAATTTGAGGCAGCAATTGATGGCTTAGTCTTATGCGCAACAACTGGAGAGTCTCCAACCTTAACTCATGAAGAAAAGCTCGAAGTGTTTAAGCGTATCTCAGAGATAGCACACAGCTACTCTAAAAAAACCGTTGCAAATATTGGTAACTACAACACTAAGCAATCCTGCGAGCTTGCTAAAGAGGCAGAAAAAACTGGCGTAGACTTTTTAATGGCAGTTGTTCCTTACTACAACAAACCTCCTCAAGAAGGTCTCTACCAACACTTCGCGGCCATTGCCAAATCAAGTGATTTACCGTTAATCCTTTATAATATTCCTGGTAGAACAGGTATTAATATGAGCGCTGATACCATCATCAGACTTTCAAAAGATTTTAGTAACATTAAAGGCTTGAAACAAGCTATTGATAATTTTGATGAGACCAAAGAGATTATTGCAAACGCTCAAGAAGGTTTTGAGGTCTTAAGCGGAAATGACGATCAAACCCTTGAGCTTATGAAGCTTGGCGCAACGGGAGTTATCTCTACCTGCTCAAATGTTACTCCTCAAGAGATGAGGGACTTAGTGTATGCAGCAGCAGATAAAGAGTATGAGCAAGCAGAAAAGCTTCAAGAAAAACTCTCACCACTTATGCAAGGACTCTTTAAAACTACTAACCCAATTTTGGTCAAGGCTGCACTTGAAGAGTTGGGCTTTGAAATTAGGGGACTTCGTCTTCCACTTATTAGTGCAAGTAAAGAGGAAAGGTCTTTTATAGCTAAACTGCTAAAAGACTTAGATATATAAAAAAGAAGATACACACTAGAAAGGAGTTTTTTCTTTCATGAGCCATTCGGCCGTAAAAATTATCCCATTAGGAGGTTTGGACGGCATTGGCAAGAACATGACTGTCTTTGAATACGAAGATGACATGATTGTTGTCGATGCTGGACTTATGTTTCCTGATGACTCTCATCCGGGTGTAGATTTAATACTCCCGGACTATACCTATATTCTCGAAAATGAGGATAAACTGAGAGGTATAATCATCACCCATGGTCATGAGGACCATACTGGTGCGCTTCCATATCTTCTAAAAGATTTAAATGTACGTGTACCTATTTATTCAGCAAAACTTACCCTCGGACTTATTTCAGGAAAACTTGCTGAACATAAAATTAAAAATCCTAAATTTAAAGAAGTAAAGCCTGGGCAGCACATTAGCTTTGGCAAAATAAACGTAGACTTCTTTTCACAAACTCACTCAATACCTGCAGCTTTTGGTCTGTTTATTAGAACTCCAGAAGGAAACATCCTTCACACAGGAGACTTTAAGATTGACCTTACTCCGGTAGACAATGTGAGAACTGACTTTGAAGGTATTTTACGTTTTGCAAAAGCAGGCGTTGACCTCATGCTTTCAGACTCAACAAACGCTCCAAAGCCGGGTCACACCCCATCAGAGCGCGAGGTAGGTAAGACCTTATCAAACGTTATTAAAAATGCTGAGCAACGCGTTTTTGTTGCAAGCTTTGCATCTCACATTCACAGACTTCAACAAGTTTGTGATGCTGCGGTTGCCGCAGGTAGAAAGGTAGCGGTTACCGGAAGATCTATGGTGACCAATACTAAGATTGCTAGAGAGCTTGGCTATCTAAAAATTGACGATAAAGACATTATTGACGCCTTTGACATCAAAGATATTCCTGATAATAAGCTCTTGGTGCTTTGCACCGGCTCACAAGGTGAGCCTTTAAGTGCCCTTGCTCGCATGGCAAACGGTGAGCACCGTACGCTTTCTATTGAGCGCGGGGATACCGTTATTATTTCTGCAACACCAGTTCCTGGAAATGAGAAGGCGGTAAGCCAAATCTTAAACTCACTTGCCAAGATTGGTGCAGATGTGTGGGATAAGTCACGAGGACTTGTTCACGTTTCAGGACACGGTTCTGCAGAAGAGCTCAAGCTCTTACTGGCACTCGCTCAACCTCATTATTTTGCGCCAGTGCATGGTGAGGCAATTCATACAAGAGCTCATGCGCGTCTTGCAGAAAGCATCGGAGTTGATCCAGATAAGATCTTTATTTTGGATAACGGCGAGTGCCTTGAATTAAAAGACGGTAAGGTAAGTTGGGGAGACCCAGTTCCATCAGGAATTGTATATGTTGACGGTTTGCGCATTGGCGATACCGATCAAGTTGTATTAAGAGATAGACGTAAGCTCTCTGAAGAGGGTATTATTACAGTGATTGTTACGACAGAAGTTGCAACTGGAAAAGTGCATGACGTTCAATTTGTTTCTCGAGGTGTTACTACGAGTTCAAATGATACAGAGTTTTTGGCTAACGCAAAAGATCGCGTCATAAAAACTCTTACTAAGGCAAAGCACACTCACGGAAATGATGACTCCGCTATTAGCAAAGCTGTACGTGAATCTTTAAGTGGTTACTTCTGGGAGCAACAACATTCTCGTCCAATGATTATTCCGGTGGTAATGGAGGTTTAGTTTGCCAAGCAAACGCAGCTTAAACGATACAAAAAAACAAACACGGGCAATTAAGCGTAGTAAAACTCAAACACCAGCTCCAAGTGAGACAATCTTGGAGCCTGGTGCTAAAAACGATATAGCAGGTGTATTAGTTGCAGTAGTGGGCATCATTTTATTAATAGCGGTACTCCTGCCAAGTTCTGCACTGCTCACTGAAGCTGCCTCTAATGTCTTACACCTTGCCTTAGGTCTTGGTGCAATTATTGTTCCGCTTGTTCTTATACTGTGGTCAATAACTTTCTTTGTGCACTCAGACTCTACACTTCCTGTTCGTGCAGGAATTGGCTTTATAATTATCACCCTTGCCCTTATAGGCTTTCTTTCACTTTATACACCTGGGGCAGAGGTAAGTCCTCATGCTTTATTTGAGCAAAATCTTTTAATTGAGCGCGGAGGCTATGTTGGATCTGCGCTCGCTTTTGTGCTTTTTACCTTAATTGGTAAGACTGCAGCCAGTGTTGTACTTGTTGGTCTTGTGCTCTTAGGTTTTATCGTTTTAGGCTTTTCTCTTTCTGGCTTTGTTGACGGCATACTTAATAAAATTGATGAGAGAAAACAGCTTGCCTATGAGCGTGAGATTGATAGAGAGTATGAGCAAGCTCAGCAGACCTCAATTAACTATGATGAAGCTGAGTCAGCACGCCCTAGGCTTCTAGATAAAGCTAAGGCACTTTTTGCTCCAAAGAAAACTGAGGCCTTTGAGTATGAGGAGCATGCTCTATCAGATACTGACGAAAAAAGCCCTGAGCGCGCACAAACTACGTATTTAGGAACGCGCACAAAGACTCAACTTCGTCCTGAGAAAAAATCTGAAAATAAAAAAGGCACTAAGCGTTCAAACAAAAAGCAAGAGGAGAGTAGCTCTAAGAAGAGCCAGACTAAATCAAGCCCAGCTACTGAGAGCTCATCTCCAAGTGCAACTGAAGGCTTTGACCTACCAAGTCCTAAGCTCTTAGTTTCTAAAACAACCCATTTCAAGCTCACCCCTGAACAGGAGCTTGAACTCAACCACACCCAAGAGCGCCTACAAGAAACGCTTGAAACCTTTGGTATGACTGCACGCGTTGTTGGCTGGACGGCTGGTCCTACAGTTACTACCTTTAGAATCT
>JASBYZ010000119.1 GCA_029983705.1 Coriobacteriales bacterium | reverse complement strand
ACTCAAAATAATCTGACTTATCCCAATTTCCATCTGCATACTCAAACATTTAGCACCGTTAACCTATTATTGAATGGTCATTGACTTTAATACCTGGCGAAGTGCCTTATACACTTCAGCACGTCTTGGATCTTCGAGTGCTGCAATTGCTCTATCGATATCCCCAAATACGTCTACACCATCAGTCGTAGCTAAGATATTCATAAACTGGTCAGCAATATGCTTACCGTGTAGATATCCACTCATCTCACGAGCCTTTACTTGAAGGGCAACGCGAAGCTTGTATGGAATCTTAGCTTGGTTAATTTGTGCTTGATCAGCTACCGTATCTTCATGAGTGGTGCGCTTTTGCTTTTGCTCAAGTAAGCCTAAAGCTGTGGCAAAACCATAAATGGTTTGTGCAGGAGATGGAGGACAACCAGGAATATATACATCAACTGGGAAAATCTTATCCGTTCCTCCCCATACGCAGTAGTTATCGTGGAAAATACCACCAGATACACCGCAGGCACCATAAGATACAACAATCTTAGGATCTGGAGCACCCTGATATGCACGCATAGCAGGTACACGCATCATACGGGTCATAGCGCCAGTAAATACTAGGATATCAGCTTGACGAGGTGTTGGAACTACCTTGATACCAAATCTCTCAGCATCAAAGACAGGCATGATTGATGCAAAGATTTCAATCTCGCATGCATTGCATCCACCACAGTCAACACGATATACATATGCTGATCTTTTAATAGACTTCAAAAGTTTAGCTTTTGCATTAGCAACTGCGTCATCTAAAATCTCTTTTTCAACTTGTGCTTGCAAGCCTTGTGGAGTAACAATCTCTGACATGTTTATCTACCTCCCTCGTCATATAAAGATTCGCTTCTTCTCAATCCATCATTTTTTGCCTTGCACTCAGTGCAAATATGAATGTCATGGGCTGCAGCAACTTGAACAGCATCTGCGCCTTTACCACCCGGGTGGATAGTCTCATAAAGTTTGCTTAAATACTCAACTTGCTTCTTTGGAGCGTAGTACTTACCGCACTGCTCGCACTGGGCAAGCTCAAAGTTAGCATCCTCTAATAAGTCATCGCGGGTCATTACCGCAAGCTCAAATTCAGGGCCAAGCCAGATTGCACGTGTTGGGCAAGCCTCTTCACATCTACCGCAAAAGATGCAGCGTCCAAGGTCTATTTGCCACTTAATTGAGCCGTTAATAATATCTGGAAATACCTGAATAGCATTTGGTGGACAAGCCACAGCGCATGCTGCACAGCAGATGCACTGGGACTTGTTGTACTCAGGCTTACCACGCATATCCTCTGGCACTTTAATAGGTGCAAAAGGATATTTTTTAGTAGCAACACCAACGCGTAGGGCTTCTTTTAAGGTTTTTCTCATAGCTTACTCCCACCTTAGAGGTGAATGTCTTCTATCAGCTGCATACGCTTTAAGCTCATCAAAGCTGGTGTGAGCCTGCTTTTTCTTCTTAACATCAATAACCGTTACACGGTCGGTGCAAGAATAACAAGGGTCAAGCGAACCGATAATAATTGGAGCATCAGATACGGTGTTACCTCTTAACATGTATCTCAGTGCTGGCCAGTTTGAATAGGTAGCAGCCTTACATCTCCAGCGGTAAACCTTTTGGTTGTCACCAAGCATTGACCAGTGAACATCCTCTCCACGAGGAGCTTCAGTGTAGCCTACACCATGTTTATGTGGCTCATATCTAAAGTTCTCAAAGAGAACTGGGCCATCTGGAGTGTTTTGGAGGAGGTCTTCGATGATGTCAAGTGACTGGAAGAATTCGCCAAATCTAACCAAGGTTCTTGAAAGTACGTCGCATCCGTCTTGGGTGATTGCCTCAACATTTGTCATGGTGTAGCCACCAAAAGGATGAACCGCACGTACGTCACGAGCAAATCCTGAACCTCTTACCATTGGTCCTACAGGTGAAAAGTCACGAGCAACCTTTCTGTCTAAGACACCAATGCCCTTAGTTCTTGACTCAACGTTTGGGGTTGAGAGAAGTTGCTCTTTTAAGTAGCCAACAGATTCACGAAGGTCTCTGATGTATTTAAAGAGAGAAAGCTTTTGCTCGGCCAAGATATCTCTACGAATACCACCAATAAGGTTTAATCCGTAAGTCTTTCTTGAACCGGTAAGGATCTCAGCGAGCTCCATTGCCTTCTCACGCTCTCTAAAGAAGTGGTTATAACCGGTATCAAAACCAATAAAGTGGCTTGCAAGACCTAAGTTTAGAAGGTGTGAGTGCATACGCTCAGTTTCAAGCAAGATAGCTCTGATTGCCTGCGCACGCTTTGGCACCTCAATACCTAGGGCAGCCTCTACAGAATGTGCATAAGCTACAGAGTGTGCATAGCCGCAAATTCCGCAGATACGGTCTGTTAAGAAGGTTACCTGGTTATAGTCCATACGAGCTTCTGCAACTTTTTCCATACCACGGTGAACGTAGAACATACGGTAGTCAGCATCAATAATGTGCTCACCTTCGGTAAAGAGTCTAAAGTGACCTGGCTCGTCTGAAATAATGTGGAGAGGTCCCATTGGAACAACGGTGGTCTCTTTACCACGATTATCATTTACAAAGGTGTAGGTCTCTTCGTCTGTGGTAGGAGCTGGGCGGTGACGATAGTCCATTGAGTCTTTTCTCAGTGGGAAAAGATTTTCTGGCCAGTCATCAGGTAATACCAGTCTTCTTTTGTCTGGTAGACCATCGCCTACCAGACCAAACATATCGTAAAGCTCACGCTCTCCCCATACACAAGCAGGAACGCGTGGAGTTACTGATGGATAATGCATGCTCTGCTCATCCACCAAAGCTCTGACAGTTAAAACACAACGGTCCTCTTCTTCCATACTCATAACATAGTAGAGGCCGTATTCACCAGTAAGAGGTCTTTCATCGTTACCAACTACAACGCTGATCCAACCGCCTCTGCCGTAGTAGAAAAACTCTACGATTTCAGGAAGTTTAGAAAGCTCAACGGTAACGGTAAGCTGCTGTGAATCCTCCCAAGTTACACTCTTAATTGCTGCACCAAACTTCTCTTTAGCAGCAATAATGTGAGTCTCTCCCTTTTTTAGGGGCTTTGCAGCTTTATTTTTTACTTCTACTTCACTCATGCAAGTACCACCTCCCTATTTCTGGACAACTTGCGTATCAAAGTTGTTGCTAAATAGCTCTAAGTTAGAAACATCTTCCTGTAGAACTATTGCAGAACCTTCTTGAATGGCGTTCGTTAATGGAGCTGGCATAAAGATACCAATCCAAAGAACTAAAGCAATCAAAATTGCTTCAGGTATTAATACTAAAGCACCAAGCTCTATTTTGTCATGTGGCTCAGCTTCTGCTCTGTCTTTAAGAACAGAGTTGTTAATAATTATAAAATCACCAGCAATAACGATGGTAAGTGCGGTAAGGATCAAAATCACAAGCAGTAAGTAACCACCTTGGATACCAGAAATAATCATAGAAATTTCTGACCAGAACATAGCTAGTGGTGGGAAACCTGCAAGTGCAAAGAGTGCAAGTACCATAATTGTTGCAGTTAGAGGCATCATTTGAGCGATACCCTGAATCTTTTTCAAATCTCTGGTGTTATATCTCATTAAGAGGTTTCCAGAGAGGCAGAAGAGTAGACCTTTGGTAAGTGCGTGAGCAACACAGTGGAAGAGTGCTGCAAAGATACCAACAGGACCTCCAAAGCCAAGGCAGATAGCAACAATACCAATGTTTTCTGTTGATGAGTAAGCAAGCTTACGCTTGAAGTCATCTTGTGCAAAGAAGAAGAGTGCTGCAATGATTACTGAAGCTACACCCAAGATAAGCATGATGAGCTGAGGGAACTCAGGTCCAATTGCTACAGAGCTTAGTGTATAGAATCTAATAATTACTAAAGCAGCGCACTTGAGGAGCACACCAGAAAGTAGAGCTGATACAGGACTTGGAGCCTCTGCGTGAGCGTCTGGTAACCAGGTATGCATTGGGAACAAACCTGCTTTGGTACCAAAACCTACTGCAATAAATACAAAGGCAATTT
>JASBYZ010000118.1 GCA_029983705.1 Coriobacteriales bacterium | reverse complement strand
TGAAAGGCGTTTAAATCCGTAGTTAAAGCCAATTTTGCCGCTTACCACCAGACGCATTCCCTCTTTAATTTGCTCAGCAATCCAGGGCTGTTTAAAAAAGGAGATGATTACGATGCCACTCTCATCTTGAAGGGTCACCTCTACAATATGCAGGCGTGGTCGAGGACTTTTAAGCTCAACATTATAAACCTCACCAATTAAGGTGACTTCCTCTCCTATTTTTGCGCTTTGGATACTTGTTACCTTGGTAAAGTCTAGGTACCTAAAAGGCACATGCCAAAAGAGCTCATCAATACTTGAAATATTAAGTTTGGCTAAGAGCTCTTTTCTACCCTCAGACACATAGCGCAAGTGAGAGACCGATGAAAATAAATGAGCCGTCCTATAAAACTGGACGGCTTTAGTATTAAGAATATGTTTAGAGCTGCCTGGCATGCCTTATCAGGACTTACTCAAGCGATAAAAGAAGCGGATATAAAGGCTGCCCGCCTCTGTGTGCATCGATTTCTAGATCATCAAATTTTTCTTCAAGCTCTTCAATAAGCTTATCAAAGTCTGCCTGAGATAAATCTTCACCTGCTAGAGCAGTCAAGGTAAAGGCATCAGAGTGCTCAAGGAGCTTTTCAATTGAAGCAAAGGCAACCTCTGATAAGGAACTCCCCACTACCTCAATTTTTCCGTCTAAAATACCAATGATGTCGCCCTCTTTGATTGGAGAGCCATCCTCTGCGCTAGAGTTTTTAATTGCAGTGGTAATTTCTGCATCATGAACTTCTTCAAGTGCCTCAGTCATGCTCTCAGCGTTGCTTTCAAGGTCAAGGGTACTATCAAAGGCAAACATAGCAGAAAATGCTTGAGCAATAGTTTTGGTTGGAATAACCTCTACCTCTTTAGAAGATGCGCCTGCTGCAGACTGTGCTGCCATGATAATATTTTTATTGTTTGGAAGCACAATAACCTTATCGGCATTAACACTCTCAATTGCCTCAAGCAAATCTTTTGTTGATGGATTCATGGTTTGACCACCACGAACAACCTTATCAACGCCCAATGACTTTAAGATCTCCTCATTACCGTCTCCACTAGTAACAGCAACAAAGCCTAATTCTTTGTGCTCAAGCACTTCTTCTTGAGCCTTGTGAGCTTCTTCTTCTGCAAGCTTTTGGGTACGTTCGTGAGCTTGAAGATCCATGTTGTGGATGTGAACTTCAAAGATTTGACCGCGCTCAAGCATGTACTTGAGAACCCTATCAGGGGTATCTGTATGAACGTGTACCTTATAGTCTGGCTCTGCGCCAACTAAAAGCTCACAGTCACCCATGCTTGCTAAAAAGTCTTGAGTTTCAGAAACGTTAAGTCCGTATGCTTTAAATAAAAACTCAGTGCAGTAGGTAAATTCACTACCTTCCCAATCATCATTAAGCTCGATTTTAACCCTATCTTCAACCATATGGTTTTGAACATATGAAGGGGTTTCAGCTCTACCAGTAGCAGCATTTACAAAACCTTCGATAAAGATAGCAAGACCATAACCACCTGCATCAACTACTCCATTTTCTTTCAGAACAGGAAGATAGTCAGGGGTTCTTGAAACAGAAGCAAAGGCCTCTTTTACTAGCTCATCTAAGGCATAATCAAGCGGCGCCATTGCCTTATCAAGTTGGTCAAGCTTGAGCGAGCAGTCCTTAATAACGGTAAGGATGGTTCCTTCAACAGGCTTTCTTACTGCCTGAAAAGAAACCTTAACTGATCTTCTAAAAATGCTTGCAAGCTTTTTGGTGTTAAGCTCACCGTCAAGCTCTGAAAAGCCCTCTGCAAGACCACGTAAAATTTGAGAGGTAATAACACCTGAGTTACCACGAGCTCCCATCAAAGAGCCGTGTATCACGGCCTGACAAAGCTCTTGAAGGTTTGCAGATTGAGGAAGATCTTTAAGCTCTCCTACCACTGAAGCTAAGGTAAGAGACATGTTTGTTCCGGTGTCTCCATCAGGAACTGGAAACACATTGAGTTTGTTAATCTCTTCTGAGCGATCTTTAACGCAGTTAGCTGCAAACTCAAAAGAGCTTCTGAGCAGATTACTTATCATTTAGTTTCTTACTTTCATACCTTGAACGTGAATATTTATCGCCTGAGGGCTCATGTCTAAAATCTGTTTGAGAACAAATAAAATACGCTCCTCAAGGTTAGTAGTTACAGCAGTTACATTGGTGCCATACTCTAATACTACATAGAGGTCGATAATAGCGCCGGTAGCTCCTTCTGTGACTACAATACCGCGTCTGTACTTTGACTGAGGAAGAATCTTTGCAATACCATCACTTAGGGTTGGAGCAGCCATACCAACTACACCATATAACTCCATTGCCTCATAACCGATGATATCTGCAATAGCATTGTTTGAAATGCTCAAGCCTCCAGAAATATCTTTTTGCATAGCTTTTACTCCTCACTAACAAGGTACGTATAGATGTCAATTAGTTCTATGTGTACCCTATTTAACTAATCTAAAATTATATAGTAAAATCCAAAAGGTAAAAATCACGATTAAAAGCGTTGATTTTTTCATAAATTGAGTACGCTCAGGTGTGTGACTTTCACAAGCTCTTCACACGAAGGCTATATTAAGCAAATATTTTATGGTTATAATACGTGACTGTGACTTTAATCGGGCTTGGGTCTTTATTTAAACGCTCAAATCGTGCTATAGTCCTAAAGTTAATTAATTTACGCTTTACACTAATTAAACAAAAGATAAGCGTGTGCAAAGGAGAAGTTAAATGAGCAAAGTATGCGAGATTTGCGGTAAGCGCCCAACTGCTGGCCGTAGCATTTCACACTCACACAGAGTAAATAACAGAACTTTTAAACCAAACATTCAGCGTGTAACTGTTGTACAAAATGGTCATGCAAAGAAAATGAACGTATGTTCAAAGTGCCTCAAGGCAGGTAAAGTAGCTCGTTCTTAAATTATTAAGCATGTTCTCCCTTAACACGCGGGATTAAATGTTTAAAGCCGAGAGAAATTTTTCTCTCGGCTTTTTTTGCAGCTTATTGGAGCTTGCATGAGGCTAAATCATACGGAAAATTTAGCTTCTGTAAATCTAACTCTTACTTGTCACCAGCCATGATGGTAGCAACTTCTTCATCGTTCAGATCATAGTTATACATATCCTTATAAAATTTCTTAGTCTCCTCTTCTACAGAGAGATCTTTAAATACCTCAGGATAGGTAATCTTAGCTAAGAAGTATGGCATAAGCGCACCCTCAGCAGATCTTACTAACCATTGATAGGTTCCATAAGGCTCAACAAACACCTGACCGTTTTGAACAGCAGGAACTGATTGTAGGGCTGGATCGTTCATAATGGTGTCTTTCGCGCTTTGGCCCATAGTAAAGATTACATCTGGTGCCCATGTAACAATTTGCTCAGCGCCAACACTCTGTCTTTTCCGCTAGGGGCAAAGTCTTTAGATGCAAAGATTCCGCCTGCAGTCTCAACATAGAAAGCTGAGATATCTTTAGCAGTTTGTGCGGTGTAGTTATCACCACTTACGCGAAGATTTAATACTTTCTTTCTTTGATCTTCTGGAATGGTCTTTGCCTTATCGCTTACCTCTTTAATGATTGCATCATAGCGCTCATTAAATTTCTTAGCTTACTCAGGTGCATCTCCACCTAAGATTTCAGCAATTAAGCTAATGGTGCTCTTAAGCTCTTCAGCGTTGCTAAAGGCATTAATCTTAACCGTTGTAACCCCAGCAGCATCGTACTGAGCTTGTTGCTCATCAGATACGTTTGGACCGTACACTACTTGTGCACCTGATGCGATAACCTCTTCAACGTTTTTAACGTCGGTATTATTTGGGTTAGCTTTAGGAAATACCTTGTGATAAATATCAGAAAGTTTAGTAACTGAAGCTACAACCTTATCTTGTGCGCCAAGCATTGAAGTGATGTGTGCAAATGCACCAATGGTTGGAGCTGCTTTATCTACCTGAGCAGGTACTTCAACTTCTTTACCCTCACTGTCTTTAATGGTGCGAGTATCGCCCTTTGCAGCAGTGGCCTGCTTTTCGTCTTTCTTTTCGTCTTTCTTCTCTTCAGCCTTAGTTTGTTCCTGACTTTGAGCTGG
>JASBYZ010000117.1 GCA_029983705.1 Coriobacteriales bacterium | reverse complement strand
TTGAGCACTTGGGTGAAGTGGAGGCTTCAAAGAGATTATTTAACGCTATCAAAACAGTTTTATCTGAGGGCACTCAGGTTACCTATGATATTAAGAGAACCCTTACAGGTTCAACTGAAGGAAGTGTTTCTACATCTGAGTATGCGGATGCGGTAATTGCTGCAATGAAGTAAGGCCACATCCATTATTTGGGAGTACTTATGAAAATATGCCCACAGTGTCAGCAAAAACTGGGAGATGAGGCCAAGTTTTGTAGCTTTTGCGGCTATAGCTTTATTGATACAGAAGATCCGTATTCTGAAGACTACGTTCATCCAGTAAATTTACCTGGTGAAGAGTTTAATGACTACGATGAAGATTATACAGAAGACTACCAGCGCGCTCCGGAGGTGGAGCGCACGGTAGTTGCTCCTATCAGAGCTTCTCGACGTCCTGGTTACGTTCAAAAACCAGCCACCTCTTATTCAAGTCCACGCAAAAAATCATCGTCAGTTCTAAATGGTATTTTAGTTGCCATATCCTTTCTTTTAATCATTGCCATGTTTGGCGTGCTCTATATGATTTTTAGCTCTTCAAATCCACTTGAATCTCTCACGCGCTCAAAATCTGTTGGGGGCCCTACAATACTTCAGGCTCCTAAAGAAGAAAAGCCTGCTAAAGTAGGTGCAGCATCATCAAATGCTGAGAGCAAAACTAAAGAAGAGGCAAAGCCTGAGAAAAAAGAGGAGAGCAAAAAAGATCCAGAGTCCCAAAAGGCACTGAGTCAAATTTATTCAGAAATTGAAAAAGAGTCTAAAAACATCTCTCGCACTATTTCTGTGTTTGATGAGTCTCACACCAAGTCTCTTGCTGAGCGAGAGCAAGAGAGAGCAAAGGTGCAAGATGATATTTCTAAGCTTTCTGAGTTTAAAAAATCTGTAGAAAATACTAAAGTTTCTGATGACTTCAAGGATAATAAGAAAAAACAGCTCAAACTTATAGATTTAAATATACAAAGGCTTAAAGTATTGGACAAGGCCTATGGGGTATCTTTGCAATATGAAGATGCAAGTGAGCATAAGGATGAGATATTAAAACCATTTAGAAATGCTTATCGAGACGGCACAAGTAGGTCTAAATATTTATTAGAATATGAAGAGACGTATCCAGAGGCAAATCCGGATAAATAAAAACAAAAAGCAATTAAAGGAATTTTATGCAATTTAACAAAAAAGGTATGAGCTTGGCGCTCATGAGCTTAACTTTAGTAGCAGGACTTGGCCTAAGCGCTTGTTCAGGCGCAAACAGTGCTGCAGACTCAGGCTTACAGAGTAAGGAAACTACAGCCCAAGTAGAGGAGACAAAATCTCAAGAGAGCACTAAAAGCGAATCAAAAGATGCTTCTCAGAGTGCGTCTACCATCGAAAAAGCTGCTCCTGCTATAAGCTTACAAGAGTCTGAGCTTGATCAAAAAGTTGGCTCATACACCTACAACGGAAAAACTGAAGACGTCACAGCCAAAATGGCAATTGAGAATGCAACCAGTTTGGAAGCTGCAAAACTTGAGGATGGAAACTATCCTTATCCAACCGCTGAGCTTATTTTGGCCTATGTAAGAACTCAAGTAATGAACTCTCTTGTTGCTCAAAATGGTATCACTGTTGATGATGCTCAAATTCAGGAATTTATTAAACATAATTTTGGCGAGATGAGCCTTGCAGACGTTGCAAAGCAGTTTAACTTAACAGAAGAAAAAGCAAAGCAAATCCTCACTGATTCAGCTGGAGCATTTGAGCTCAGCAAAAAAGTTTCAGGTGGTATGCCTGCTGAGCCTCAAGCACCTCAGGCTCCAGAGCCAGGAAAAGAAACTGAAACTACTGAGGCATATGCAGAATACGTTAAGAGTCTTGTGGGAGATGCCTGGGATTCAGAGAAAAATGAGTGGAATCCACAAGGCGGAAACTACTACACCGCACTTAAAGACTTTAGCTTTGATGGCAAGGTAGCAGATTACAATCTAGCTCAGGCAGCATACTATGTTGCTTACTCTGATTGGACTGCTCAGTCTAAAGAAAACTCCAAGACTTGGTTAAACTTTATTAACCAAGAATATGCTAAAGCATCAGTTACTATTGATAAGGTAACCCAGTAAGGTGGATCAGGACACTTCAAACACGGTGCTAATTTCAGCCTGTTTGCTTGGACAGAGCGTGCGCTATGACGGAGCATCAAAGGCCAACGAGTTTGTTGTGTCGCTTTCAAATAAGATTAAGAATAAGCCCATCTGTCCAGAAATGGCAGGTGGGCTTCCTTGTCCGCGCCCAGCCTCTGAAATTAAAGGAAGCCGCGTTATAAACAGTATGGGCACAGACGTGACTGAGTATTTTATAGCAGGTGCAAAAGATGCCTGTACTAAGGCTCAAGATCTCAACTCGAGTCTTGCTATTTTAAAAGCTAAATCTCCTTCATGTTCGTCTTCTAAAGTCTATGACGGGACCTTTAGTGCTCACCTTATACATGGGCTTGGCGTTAGTGCTCAAGCACTTCAAAAACAAGGAGTATTAGTTGTGGATGAAAATAAGATAGAAGAGTTAAAGATAACAAAAGAGCATCCTCTTGCCTTATTTATTTCTGAAGAACATGAAGATTCACGTATTGAGATTAGTGGAAGTGAGGGCTTAGTGTTACCGCTGAGCTATTCTGATGAGGCTGACCTCACAGAAGCACTTAATCTTGCGGGCATCTTAGGCGCACGTATTGGACTAATATCTGATCGTTCCCAAAGCAGTATATCGCCTCTTCTTAAAAGCTTGCTTGCTGCCTATCAGGATACTTCACAAGAACTTGCCCAAGTGCTGGCTGATGCTCAAAGAAATGACTTAGCAGAACAAATGCAGCTTATAGAGTTATCCCACGCCTCAAGCACTGGTCCTACTATCAATGTTATTCTTAAGGTATTAATAAGTCTCTTCAAGTAAAGAAAGTGAGAGGGATGTATGGAACACGATATTAAAGATATTTCGCTTGCACAAGCAGGCAAAAAGAGAATTTTATGGGCCGATAAGGACATGCCTGTTCTTGCCCAAATTAGAGAGCGCTTTGAAAAAGAAAAGCCTCTTGAAGGCGTAAGAATTTCTGCTTGTTTGCACGTTACCACCGAGACCGCAAACCTCATGCGCACCTTAGCTGCTGGTGGTGCTGACGTTGTCTTAGTAGCATCTAATCCACTTTCAACCCAAGATGATGTTGCTGCGTCATTAGTTGAAGATTTTGGCATTAAAGTTCACGCTATAAAAGGCGAAGATACTGAAACCTACTACAAGCATATTGACGCTGCTATTGCCCATAAGCCACAACTTACCATGGATGATGGCGCAGACGTTGTAGGCGTTATTCATGAGAAGCATCCTGAAGTACTTGAAGGCATCATTGGTGGTACTGAAGAGACCACAACTGGTGTTATTAGACTTAAAGCTATGGCTAAAGACAAGGCGCTTAAGTATCCAATTATTGCAGTAAATGATGCTAAGACTAAGCATTTCTTTGATAACCGCTATGGAACTGGTCAGTCAACACTTGACGGAATTGTTCGTCTTACCAACAGACTTCTATCAGGTAGAACCCTTGTTGTTTCTGGTTATGGCTGGTGTGGTAAGGGTCTTGCCATGAGAGCCTCAGGCCTTGGTTGTCATGTTATTGTTTGTGAAGTTGATCCTACTGCTGCGCTTGAGGCAGTTATGGATGGCTATAGAGTAATGCCAGCTAAAGAAGCTGCTAAGCAAGCTGATATTTGGGTGACCGTTACAGGTAACCTCAACGTTATTGATGAGGAAAGCTTTGTCAACATGAAAGATGGAGCTATCATTTGTAACTCTGGCCACTTTAACTCAGAGATTAATATTCCATGGCTTGAAGAGCATGCCAAAGAAAAGAACGAGCTTAAGCCTCTTGTTGATGAGTACACCTTAGAGGATGGCAAAAAGATTATCTTACTTGCAAACGGAAGACTTGTTAACCTTTCAGGCGCTGAAGGACATCCTGCTTCAGTTATGGATATGTCTTTTGCCAACCAAGCACTCTGCGCTGAATACATGCTCAAACATGCTGATGAGCTTGAGCCTGATTGCTATGTGGTTCCACTTGATATTGATGACCATATTGCAAAACTT
>JASBYZ010000116.1 GCA_029983705.1 Coriobacteriales bacterium | reverse complement strand
TATTTATTGTGACTGCGGCTATGCTGCAGATACAGAAGCTGCACGTGTAGGCATAGAAAACCAACATCATCCAGCTCAAGAATTAGAGAAGGTTCACACTCCAAAGGTTGCAACTATGGATGAGCTTGCTTCATTTTTAAACGTTTCAAAGAAGGCTACCGTAAAGTCCATGGCTTTGCATGATAGTGATGGAAAGTGTGTTCTTGTTCTATTGCCTGGAGATCATGACTTAAATGAGGTGAAGGCAGAGCGTGAGTTGGGTCCTGATTTCTCTATGATGGAGGCAGAAGATCTTGAAAAGCTTGGCTTAGTTAAAGGCTTCATTGGACCAATTAATCTTAATCCATCAGTAAAAGTTGTAGCTGATATCTCTCTTAAAAATCTAAACTCTTGGGTGCTTGGCGCAAATGAGCTTGATTATCACTATGTTGGCGCAAAGCCAGGAAAAGATTTTGAGATTTCTGAATTTAAAGATTTAGCGCTTGCTCAAGAGGGAGATATTTGTCCTAAGTGCGGACAAAAGCTTAGAACCGCAAGAGGAATAGAAGTTTCTCAAATATTTAAACTTGGCACAAAATACTCAGAGGCTCTTCATTCAAGTTTTGTGGATGAAAACGGTGAAGAAAAGCCCTTTGTTATGGGATGCTATGGTATTGGGGTATCACGCTCTCTAGCGGCTATTATTGAACAACACCACGATGAATATGGCATTATTTGGCCGGTAAGCGTGGCTCCGTATGAAATGAGCGTTATTCCTCTACAACTTGATGATGAACTTATTTGGCCGCTTGCTCAAAAACTTGCTCAGGATTTAACTAATGCGGGTATTGAGGTTGTCTTAGATGATAGAGACGAGCGTGCGGGTGTAAAATTTGCTGATAACGATTTAATGGGCTTTCCGTATCAGTTGGTTTTAGGTAAGAGAAATGTTGAGCAAGGTAAGGTAGAGCTTAAAGAAAGAAAGACAGGGGAGAAGCAACTATTAGATATTGATGAAGCTGTTAGGGTTATATCTGACCGAATTAAAGGGGAGCGTAAATAATGCTTAAGACAAGCTTTGAAGAAGATTTGGCAGCAGCCGTAGAGTTTCACGGACATCTTTGTGCAGGACAAATTATTGGAACGAGACTCTGTAGACTTGCATTAGAATATTTTGGTATTGAAGATCCTCATACCTATAGAGATTTAATTGCAGTTGCTGAAACTGACCGCTGTCTTACAGACACACTTGTGTCTGTAGCCCATTGTCATCCTGGTAGACGTAGGTTAAAGATGTATGATTTTGGCAAAATGGCCGCAAGTTTTTATGATATTCAATCTGGTAAGGCTATAAGAATTGCTACAAAAACAACTGAACAACCAATAAAAGGCAAAGATGATGTACTTGAATTCTTTATGAAGTTTAGCGATGAAGAGTTATTTACCATGGAAGAGATAGAGTTGCCGCTAACTCAGTATGATTTACCAGGTAAAAGCATGGTATCAATAAAGTGTACATCTTGCGGTGAAAAAGTAACTGACGGCAGGTTTATTGAAGATGAGTTTGGCAACAAATTATGCCAGCCCTGTTACTTTGATGAAAAATATTATAGAAGTATTCGTTCCATTGCATTATAGATTGACAAGGACCTGCTAATTTCATATAATTAGGAGGTTTCATTTTTATTTTTGGGGGGTATAGCTCAGCTGGGAGAGCGCATGGCTGGCAGCCATGAGGTCAGGGGTTCGAACCCCCTTACCTCCACCATTTGTTCTCTTGATAAGAGTTCATAATATTTTTTTAATGAGAATCCATACCATTTATTTAGGAGTTTTTGTATGAGATTAAGAAAGTTTGTTGTCTTTAGCGTGTTAGCTGTCAGTTTGTTGTTTAGTGGTTTTTTTGGTGTAATGACTCCACAGGCATATGCTACTCAAAATAAAACATACGAGTTTATACTCAGTGATTCAACCCAATTTGAGTCAATTAAATTCACTGCTGTTGATCCGAATAATCCTGAGCAGAAAATTGAAATCACAGAAAGAGGTAAGTCTTATAGTATTCCAGAGGGATATCTCTTAAGTGGTGAAATGGTAATGAATGCAACCAGGGTTATCAGTGGTACTGGTGATGGAGATTTGCCAATAAGTAAATTCTCAATAACATCTTCAGGAATTGGAAAGTCTGCTAAATTAACTTATTCTTTGAAAGATTTTATCATTAAAGATAATATTAATTTTCACGGACTTCAGACCCAACCCACCAACTATGCTCATTACGTACTAAAAGGTGGTACCTGGACAGATAGTCATGAAACAGATTTAGCTGGTGGTAAAGGCGCAGATTATTACCAGATTTTTATAACTCCTTATGGAACTGTTTATCAACCTAAGGACCCAATACGAGAAGGATATACTTTCAAAGGCTGGTACGTTGAGAGTCAACTCGATAAAGATTTTAATGCAGAGAATAAAAAGAAAATTTTTGATCCACGTAAAGGTGATTTTTATAAATTTGATGAAGTAGATCCTAATATTGCTGTCAAATATATTCGCGGTAGAATTGTAACTTTAGTAGCACTTTGGGAAAAAGATGTACCTTTAACTCCGCTTACGCCTATTCCAGACCCTGGATTAAAGAATGTTGAGATAAATAAAGGTGATAATTTCAAGCCTTCAAGTATGTTTGATGAAGAAACTCTTAACGCAATAAACAGTGGCGAATATAGATTATTTGTTGACCCAGATACGATAGTTAATACGTGCAAAGTTGGTGATTATAAAGTCAAGTTCACTCTGATAAGTAAAGATGGTAGTGAAGTAAAGAAAGAGGCTACCTTAACGGTCAAAGCCGATACAGAGACTCCAAGTCCCGCTACTTCGGACAATGATAATTCAGACAGTAAGTATACCGGCTTTTATAGCAACAAGTCTAGCGATATGGCCTCGGATAATAACGGCTCTAATGTATCAGATGATGAAAAAGTAGTTTTAGTAGAAAAGCGTTATGATAATAAGGCACTGCCTAAGACGTCTGATATTGCAAGTGTTGCTGCACCTTTAGCTCTAGTATCACTTCTTGCTCTGGGTGTTACCAGATATTTAAAAAAGCGAGCTTAATTGCTAGGTAAATGTCTTTTATTGGAGGCTGTCCCATGTGGATGGCCTCTTTTTTTGTTTAGATTGTGTAAGAGGATTATAGAGTGATAGCATCAACTAACCTTTAATCAGCTATCGTGGCAGTAAACAAACAAATAATAATCCATTTTGTTCATTTTTCGGCTATTTTAAAGCCTGATCTTTAATATATGATTCATAACTACTATCCTGAATACCTTTGGCTCAATTCTTTTAAGTATGCCTTTTTATCTGCTCCAGCCACGTTTGCACTTTTTAAATGCTCTTTTTACTGCTATATCTGCAACATGTGTTATTGGCCTCGTTATTTATAACACAGCAACTCATTTGAATATTTTAGTAGAAAACTTTTTGCTTGGTATTTTATGTAATAGGTTTTGAAACAGTCATAGGGGCATAAAAAGCCTCAAATAAGATGTCCGAACAGTATACCAAATAAGATAATTGTGCCAGTTATATGGTATACAAAGTTAAACTTTGACGAGCCAATATTTGCTTGGAGAGATTCGATAGGGCAAGAGCTATTAGATTCTAGACAATGAATAGCAATAAAGGTCAGGCACGTAAGTTATCCAATTCCTACACACTCTAAACAGTGTTTTTCTGCCCTAGAAAGTACGACCTGATGCTCTCCGCCCATGCTTCCAAATACAATACATGCTAGGGCAAATTGCAATAGTGCTATTTGTATATACTTTATGTGACCTTTAGTCACACATTTCTTCTTTAAGAAAAAAGTTTAAAAAAGCGCGGGGATACGATCTCACACAAAATAAAGTTGGGCTGGGTCATCAAATATCTGGAGATATGTCATGAAAAAAGTTCTCGCTTCAGTGGAGAATAGCACTTTTAACTTCACTGTTCTTTGCGTGTTCTTGCATAGTGCCTAATGCACTTATCTTAGTGGGGTCATTACATACTTTGTATCAAATTATCCTCTTAAACCCTTGTATGAATTTTCTAATCAAATTAAACAAGTGCAGGCAAGTAACCTCATCTCATACAGTGGATTTAGTTCTGATATAGAAGAATTTAACTTATTAAGTGAGTCTTTTGATGCAATGT
>JASBYZ010000115.1 GCA_029983705.1 Coriobacteriales bacterium | reverse complement strand
TAAACGATACGCACAGTTCATAGGGTTCCATCTAACCGCCTGCGCAAGCGCTTCACGCGCTCCATCATAATTTTGGAGCTGAATGTAGCAAAAGGCTAAGTCAGAATAAACCCTATCAAAAGGCAGGTCTACATCAATAAGCTCACGAGGGTCATCTTCAACCTTTTTGTAGATGAGTTTTTCAAGCAAATTCTCAAAGCAAAAATACTGTACCTCATTTGTGCTTTTAAATTCGCTCTCTTGGGCCTCTTTAATGTCTTTTACTATACCTTCAAATACTGGCACTATCTCATTTATCTTATTGTCCTGAATAAAGCTTTCAGCCAATTTAAGTTGCTCTAGGGTAAATATCGCCAAAACTAAAACTCTTCCTGTTATATCAACTGAATATGTGGAACAAAATCGCAGCTCTCGTCTAAGTCAACTACAAACTGAGTGAGGAGCTTAACGGTGTTCTCTAAATCCTCAAGACTAATAACCTCAGTAGGCGTATGCATATAGCGTAGTGGCACACTTAGGAGTGCAGTGGCCTTACCTCCACGGTTAAGCTGCATTGCATTTGCGTCAGTTCCGGTTCCACGAGACTGTGCCTCAATTTGATAAGGAACTTGAGCTTTCTCAGCTGCAGCTACCAAGCGATCAAAAAGTACTGGATTGATATTTGGTCCGCGAGAAATTACAGGGCCCGCACCAAGTTTAATGTCACCATACTTGCTTTTCTCAATACCCGGATAATCAGTTGCATGGGTAACATCAATTGCAATGTTTACATCTGCATCCACTGCATAGCCAGAAGTCTGTCCGCCTCTGAGTCCAATTTCTTCTTGAACAGTTCCGGCAAAGGTGTAGTCTGCCTTTTGCTTGCCAAGCTTTTTAAGCTCTTCAAGTACGCGCGTTCCCACCCATACACAGGACTTATCGTCAAATGCACGAGAAACAGCCAGGCCGCCTTCTGACTCTTCAAAGCCAACACCAAAGGTAGCAATATCACCAATTCTTACGCGCTTTTTAACCTCTTCTTTGTCTAGCATGAGGTCAATGTGGAGCTTATCAATTGGGGTAACGTCTTTGCGCTCTTCAGGTGGGAGAAGGTGAATTGGTTTTCTGCCAAGCACGCCTCTAATCTTTTCTGTCTTACCGCTTCCAGTAGCGTAGAGATCAACACGAAGACCTGGCAAAATTGCAGCATCAATACCACCTACCGCCTTAAAGTAGATGAATCCATCGTCATCGATGTAGCTCACCATAAATCCAATTTCATCAATATGAGCTGCAACAATTACAGATGGAGCCTCTCCTGAACCTTTAAGGGTACCGTGCACAGAGCCCATCTCGTTGGTCTCAACACTATCAGCACTCTTAGCAAGGCGATTACGCAAAACCTCAGCCACTGGCTGCTCATAGCCTGATGGAGAAGGATGCTCAATTAAATCTTGCAAAAATTGCTTGTCTTCTGACTTCATTGTCTCTCCTATTTCTATCATTCATTTTTTGGGTACTGATTATACTACCCTCAAAGCATATAAGTTAGCTTATGCCAATGCAAAGTTCACATAGCCTGCGGACACATCAACATTGTCTACCACTACCGCAATTCTCTGACCAAGACGGTATCGCTTGTTTGAACTTTCAGATTGTAAAGTCTTCTTTTCGTGGTCAAAGTCAAACCACTCATCGCCCAGCTTTTTAATAGGCAAAAGCCCCTCTGCTGTTGTTTCATCAAGTCTCACAAAGAGTCCAAAGGTATCTATCCCAGTCACAACTCCGCTATAGGCCTGGCCTATAAATTGCTCCATATACTGGGCAAGCTTAATTTTTTGAGTTTGGCGTGCAGCATCATCAGCTTCGCGCTCCATTACTGAGGCATGCTTGCAAAGCTCAGGTAAAAGCCTATTTTGATCTTGGATATTTGGATCTTTTTTCTCAATACCGGCAAGCTTTGCCTTAAGTGCCCTGTGACAGATCAGGTCAGGATAGCGCCTAATTGGAGAAGTAAAGTGACAGTAAGAATCCATTCCAAGTCCAAAGTGGCCAAGGTCATCTGGAAGGTATTCTGCCCGCCTCATGCTTCTTAATACCAGTTGAGACACCAGGTACTCCTCAGGTCTTCCCTTAACCCTTGCGATAATATCTTGAAGGGCAAAAGGACTTCCTACACTTAGCTGTAAGGCAAGTTCCCTATCGCCAATATTAAATTCTTGAAGGATTGGTACCAAACCCTCAAGTGCATCCTGCATTGGAGGCTCGTGAACTCTAAATGCAGAGGCGACACCATTTGAAGACAAAAAGCGTGCAACAGACTCATTTGCTGCAAGCATTGCCTCTTCAATTAAGGAGGTGGCATCAGTAGATTTTCTTACGCTTACCCCCGTAGGAAAACCATCTTTGTCTAAGACAACCTTTGCCTCTTCACTCTCAAAATCAATACCTCCAAGTTTTTGCCTGCGCGCGTGGCGCTTTTTAGCAAGCGCATTAAGCCCATCAAGGAGCTTAAGCATGTCTTCAAGCGCAAGGTCAGTGTGGCTTGAAAATGCCTTAAGCTGGTCTTCGTCACGCTGTAATAGTGCATCTGCGGCATCATAAGAGAGGCGATGCTTCGAGTGAATAATGCTTGGGTAAAACTTTGCATCTACTACCTCAGCGTCCTTATTAAGCTTCATGTCTACACTGAGTGCAAGTCGGTCTTCATGGGGCTTAAGTGAGCAGAGCTCATTTGAGAGCTCTTCTGGAAGCATAGGCAAAACGCGGTCCACTAAATAGGTAGAAGTAGACCTCTGGCGAGCTGCGATGTCAATGGAAGAGTTCCACTGTACATAGTGGGATACATCTGCAATGTGTACACCCAAAATTGAGCTTCCATCATCAAGCTGTTTAAGTGAGACGGCATCATCAAAGTCACGCGCATCATAGGGGTCAATAGTTATTATCAGCCGGTCTCTAATGTCTTTTCTCAGAGGATCTTTAAGCGCCTCATCAATATCAAGTTTTAAGGCTTTAGCCTCTGCTTTAACCGCATCAGAAAAGTGAGTCTGCAAATCATGTGAGGCAATAACTTGCTCAATTGCTAGGTTATTGTCACCCTGCTCACCAATTTTACGAGTGATAGTGCACATGCCGGCAGACTTTCTATTTGGGAAGAGCGTTATTTGGGCATAAACAATATCCTCATCATGTACCTTGAGCTTCTTAAAACTTTTGTCTTGGGGATCTAAAAAGAAGTCATGGGCAAGGCGGTCATCTAAGGGCACCACCACTTTTATAACGCCATTTGATTCAAAGCGACCCACAAAGGCCACATGCGCTCTTTCCAGTACACGCACCACCGATGCCTGCGGGCCTTTAGAGCCTGAGCGTTCTTTTCTCACCGCGACCTTATCGCCATTCATAGCAGGCCCAATATGCTTTTTTGCAATGTGATAGGAACCGTGTGGGGTCTCTATAAAGCCAAAGCCTTTGCGGTTAATGCGAATCTGACCCACCATGAGGTCATTATGAGAAGGACGGCGGCCCTTGTATCGTGATTTTCTTCTACCCTTTGCCATGCCTGGTCCTTCCTATCTTATGTGTTCTATAAACTAGTCAGTGTTTTTGCTTTCTGGCTTACTTGGCTGAGCTGGTTGTGCGCTCTGCGTTTCTGTAGTCTGTGCATTGGTAAGTATTGCAGCCTGAGCCTCTTTGAGCTTGAGCTCTAGGGCTTCAAGTTCTTTATTGCGCTTATCACGCGCTTGAGTAGTAAGCTCTGCCTGAGAACCTGGCGCATTGCTTAGGCCCTCAACAGATAGGTTTCCACCACTGGCTATGATTTTATTCACCAGCTCTTGGGCCTTTTGCATTTGGATGTCTTGACCCTCTACGTTTCTTAAGGACTTATCCATAGGAACTACGAGGTCAGGAAGGACACCAAGCTGGTCTACAGGGTTTCCGTTAGCAGTGAGGTAATGAGCAATAGTAAACTTCATACCTCCGCCAAAGCTAAACTGTTCAATCACCTGAACCGTACCCTTACCAAAACTTAAGTCACCTACTAAAAGACCACGCTCATGATCTTGAATTGCGGATGAGACAATCTCTGTGGTAGATGCGGAATCTCCGTCAATTAAGACAACCAAAGGCTTGTCGGTAAGCTGCTGTCCGCTTACACTCTTTCTCTCACGCGCACCGTTTTTAGATTCAACCTCTACAACGCCGCCGCGTTTAATAAAGTGAGAAGACACTGCAACAGCCT
>JASBYZ010000114.1 GCA_029983705.1 Coriobacteriales bacterium | reverse complement strand
CGCAAGGACGTGGGAGAGTAGGGCGTTGCTGAGTACTTCAGATGGCTCATTTTTTATGCTCAAACTCAGTCAAAATGTATATTTTCTAATTTATATTCTATTAAAAAATAATCGTAATAATACTCTTTAAATCAGTTTATACTTTCACTCATTTATAACTGTGTATAAAATTATATTATATCTATCGATTATTGCATAAGAAAATTTAAATCCTCCTATTTCTATATATTTTATTGGAAATTAGGTTTAGAATAAATGAGGTATTATTACTTAATAATATTAATTATTTTAAATGAGGACAGAGATGAAGAAGAGAAACAAGCGACAAGATCTTTTGCGTGAGGTTGTGAGGAACAACAATATTAAGACTCAGGCTGAGCTTGTCAAAATACTGCGTAAAGAGGGATACGGCTATACGCAGGCAACCATTTCAAGAGATATAGCTGAGCTTGATATCCAAAAGCAAGAGGGTGGCTTTTATGCACTCGCAGAAGACCTTCACTTACGTAGAATGTGCATACAGCTGGTATTAGAGATGAACCGTGTAAATAATTTGGTTACGGTTAAATGTCAGCCTGGAACAGGCCCTGGCGTTGGTGCAGCGCTTGATAATTCGGATCTGTCTATGGCTGTAGCGTCCATCTCTGGAGATGATACTGTTTTAATTATCACCAACAGTGATAAGGACGCTTCAAACCTTATAGAATCAGTTGAAAAGATTTGCAATAAATCATTTAGCAACAAAGACTAATAAATATTTCCTAAAAACGCCTTTGTGCGCTCTGACTCAGGATTATTAAATATCTGTTCTGGGGCACCACGTTCAACAATGTGCCCCTTTTCCATAAATATGATATGGTCAGCTACGTCACGCGCAAAGTTAAGCTCGTGGGTAACTATCATCATGGTCATACCCTCACTTGCAAGCTCTCTCATAATGTCTAAAATGCCTCTTACGAGTTCTGGGTCTAGAGCACTTGTAACCTCATCAAAGAGCATTACGTGAGGATCCATTGCCAGTGCGCGAGCAATTGCTACACGCTGCTGCTGGCCTCCTGAGAGTTCTGAGGGGTAATAATCAACGCGGTTGGCTAAGTTTACGCGTGCAAGTTGTTTGACAGCGTTTTTCTCGGCCTCTTCTTTTGAGCGCTTTAAAACTTTTCTTTGGGCAATCATCACATTGCTTTTGGCCGTGAGGTGAGGAAAGAGGTTAAAGTTTTGAAACACCATTCCTAAGTGCTCACGTATCTTATTGATGTTTACACTCTTTTTGGTAATGTCAGTGCCTTCAAATAAAATCTTTCCGCTTGTGGGTACCTCTAGCATGTTTATGCAGCGAAGCAGGGTGGACTTACCTGAACCAGAAGGACCAAGTAAAACCACTACCTCACCACGATATACTTCAAGCGAGACATCCTTTAAAACCTCGGTGTGGCCAAAGCTTTTGGTCAGATGCTCTACCTTAATGATTGCATCGGTGTTATCAATTGCCATGAGATACTCCTAAAGGTCTGCAGTCTTAATAGCTAATACATCTTTTTCATGATCAACAGTTGGCTGCCATGAACCCTTTTTATTATGGTGTGTCGTGTTATCATCGTCGTCTGAGTCATCGTTTGTATCTTCTTTTTTGCGCTGGGCTTTTCTTTTAGCGCTCTTTGCAAAGGTGGACTCTTCCATCTTTCTGGTAATCCTACTCATAGGTAGGGTGACGATAAGGTAAAAGCCTGCAGCTACGATGTATGGAGTGATGTTTCCGGTTGCAGCAGTAATCGTCTTTGCATACATTACAGACTCCATAATGCCCACAGAGGCAAGTAGAGAGGTGTCTTTGTAGAGCAAGATAAGCTCATTGGTCATCGTTGGTATAACGCGCTTTACCGCCTGTGGGACGATAATAAAGATCATGGTCTGGGCGCTATTCATACCAAGTGAGCGTGCTGCCTCAAATTGTCCTTTTTGAATGGACTGTATTCCGGCTCTAAATATCTCGCACAAATATGCACTTGAGTTAAAGGCCATTACAAAACAGCCTAAGACAAAGTTGTCTACCTGTAGTCCCAAAAGTGGTAAGCCAAAAAATGCAATGTAGATCTGTAAGAACATAGGCGTACCACGTATGATATTTACATAGGTGGATGCTAATACTTTTACAAGCCAAATCTTTGACATGCGCATGAGCGCTAAGAGAAATCCAATAGGAATTGCGGCAGGAAAAGCAAGGACAACTATGGCAAGGGCGGTAAGCCAGCCCTTAAATACCACAGGAGCACTGGTAACAAAAATTGCAGGGTTTAAAAAGAGGTTTAAGAAGGTGTTTGAGTTCCACGCTTGAACCCAGCCCTGTGAGTTAAGCCAGCTTGCGATTTGTTGGCTTAAGCTTACGGGAGTTACCTGTATTGGCTTTTCATACTCAGTAAAATCTTTTGAGCCTTGAGTAGTTTCGTAGGAAAACTGTACGGGGATAGCTCCGCCGTCTCCAGGAAAGGCCACCTCGTATATCTCAAGTAATAAGTCACTTGTTGGAGGCACTGGTGTATCAAAGTTAAACTGTAGTGTGTTTTTATCGAGGGATACCACCTCAGCTGAGATGTCAAGTCGCTTAACTCCGTCTAAGACGGTAGTTTTTGCCATCTCCCTATCAAGTGCTACCTCAGGTACCCTAATGGTAATAGAGGTGATTTCTTCTTGATTATCTGCGCTTGCCCTCAAGCTCATTCGTGTCGGAACACTGCCAAGTATTTCTCGTCCATCTTCTGAGTTTGGTGCTGCAGTAATTGAAGTTACTTCAAGTGCAGACGCGCTTTGAAGAGGGCTTACAAAACTTATCGCTAAAGAGCAGGCGATAAGGATGAGGAGGGCGATTAAAGATTTTTGCATCGCGCCTAAAAGCTCTTTGGTATTCATCAGATAATCTTTCACCTATCTTGTGATAGCTATCTTGCAGGGATATTACAAAGCTTTAACTAAAACCACTTCTTTTTTAATTCATCTAATGTTCCTGAGTCTTCAAGTCGCTTGATTGATTCATCGAGTGCCTTAGTAAGACCCGGATTATCCTTACTTACTGCAATGCCGTATTGCTCACCGGTTGGAATTTCTTGAACCACCTGGCAATCTGGGTAGGCAGTTTTGATGTAGTACTCGCTTACTGGTTTATCTAAGACTGCAGCCTTGATCTGTCCAGACTGAAGTGCTGCAAACACTGCAGGGTATTCATCAAAGGCAATAATTTCTTCTGCATCATTAATAAGCTCACGTGCTAAATCAAGTCCGGTGGTTCCGGTTTCTCCACCGATGCGAAGCCCCTTTAAGTCATCAATTGATTTAATAGATGAGCTGTTGAGTGTAACGATGCTTTGGTTGGTATCACAAATTGGGCTTGAGAAGTCTATCGTTTTAAGGCGCTTAGGGGTAATAGTAAAGCCAGAAACCCCTACATCAGCCGTACCACCTGCTGCAATAGCAGGAATAATGGTGTCAAACTTCATAGAAGGCAGGTAGTTAAGCTCAAGGCCTAAATAATCGGCAATAGCCTGCATAACATCAACTTCATAGCCAACGGCTTCATTGTTTTCAAAATTTTCAAAAGGAGGAAAGTCAAGTGAGGCGGCAACGGTAAGTTTGCCTTCTTCTACAAGGCCATACTCAGTGCCGTCTGGACTTACAGATTGTGAAAGATTATTTGAACATGCGCTCAAGGTGAGGAGCATGCTTAAGCTTAAACAAAGCATGATAGCTAAAACAAATTTGTGTGAGGTCTTGTTTAAAACTTTCATAACTGCTCCTTTAAACTAAAGCATATCCTCCATAAAATTATGACATAAAAACACGGTGTATTGGTGATATTATCGAATAATTTTTAAAAAGTTCTTTGATTTTGAGAATTAATATTAATTGTTTTATAAATCAAATTTACTCTTTATGTCAGCTTTTTGAGAAGCAAAATGTGTCTGCTTATAGTCCATAAGGGCGATGATTTCATTTTTTCGATTGTATCTTTGAAGCACGTTGAGAAGCTCATCAATAGTTGACTTACGTATAAATCCTGATTGAATAAGCGCATCAATAAGCTTTGAATCGGGGCTTTGTGCCACCTTCTCATACACTTGTTCACGCTGAGAGAGAAGCTGATTTACAAGAGCTTCTTCTACTGCCTTATCAAGTGGGTAGTCTCCGGCAAGGCGAGAGAGGAGGGCTCCTGATTTATCAGGCAGGTAGGTATTAGAGATTAAGATCTCATCATAGGCCCTAAAGT
>JASBYZ010000113.1 GCA_029983705.1 Coriobacteriales bacterium | reverse complement strand
GATCAGTTGTGCAGAGCACAAAAACCACGTGGCTTGGTGGCTCTTCAAGCGTTTTAAGTAAGGCATTAAAGGCCTGGTTAGAGAGCATATGAACTTCGTCTATGATGTAGAGCTTATATGCACCTTGAGTTGGCGAGAAATTTACCTTGTTGATAATCTCATCTCGCACATTGTCAACGCCCGTTCTTGATGCTGCATCCAGCTCATAGACATCCGGATGGTTTCCTTCTGCAATGCTTTGACAAACCTCGCAGCTGCCGTCAGGACGCTCATCTTTATTAGCCGTACACAAAAGCGCCTTTGCCAAAAGTCTAGCCATAGAAGTTTTACCGGTACCTCTTGGTCCGGTAAACAAATAGGCATGCGACAAGTTGTCGGTTTTGAGCGCATGTTCAAAGGTTGAAACAATGTGTTCTTGACCAACTACGTCGGCAAATGTTTGAGGACGATAGCTTCTATATAATGATTGCGCCATACTTTTGCTCGCTTAATATCTTGATTGGCTTTAATAAGCTTTATTATAACTAAGAAGTTCTAAGATGTTATTTACTTCATCTTGAGGAGCAATATCTTGTGCGAGCGCCCGGGGGCTATTAAGCCCGTGGTAGTCTGATCCACCGGTTTTTATAAGCTTAAACTCTTTAGCAAGCTCATCAACTTCTCGTCGCACAGCATCAGTATTATCCGGATGATTTCTCTCAATCCCAAAAAGACCTGCTCGAGCCATTTCTGGAACCAGGTGAAGGGCCTTTGACCTGCCTGGGTGTGCTAGGACAACTTTTGCACCCGATTCTTTTAGTGCTATAAGGCCTTCCATATAACTTGGAAAGCGAAAGTCTTTATCGCACTGAGCTTTAAGCTGATGATAGAGCCTTCTAAAACGCTTATAGCGCTCGCCTACCTCAACCCTTTTTAATACCTTGGCGATAATGCCTCTATACACGGTGGCAGAATCTTGGGCCTCACTAGATACCTCTTCCCAAGAAATATTTGCTCCTACAGCTATAAGTGTTTGAGTAATATATCTTGACTGATCAAGGCGCTGTTCAAGCGTTTTTTGCGCAAGCGTTTCAAAGGGAAGTGGGCTATCACCCTCAACTAAGCCGTATCCCAAAAGGTGTACAGTTTTGTGAGTTAGGGGATCTTCGCATGAGAGCTCTACTCCCTTATACACTTTAAGAGTTTGAGGGATGCTCAATTTATCAATTTGTGAAAAATGCTGCAGGGTGTCATGGTCTGTGATTGCCAGCGCATTAAGCTCTTTATCTGTAGCTTCATCTACTAATTCTTGCAGGCTCAAAGAGCCATCGCTTACGCGAGAATGAGTGTGCATATCTATCTTAAAAGAGCCACTGTGCATAAAAGATTACTCCAATTGAGATTGAACAAATAATTTAGAAGCCAGCGCAAGCGTCATAGCACGAACTAACTTGGTTTGCTCGGTCTCACGACTTGCGTGCAGGGGTAGGGCTTTTCCGTCTAAAAATTCAAAACTTAAGGCATTTTCAAGTTCTTGCATAAGGTAATCATAGGCAATTGCCGTTTCGTAGTGAAGGCTTTGAATCTTAAACAAAAGCTCTATTTCTTCAATAGAAAACACCTGTTTAAATAAGGCAATAGCCATAAGCTGGGCAAGTTGTTTTTTACCGTAGCGCTTCTTTTCTGGAGGACTTACCAAATTTAACTTTACATAGTTGTTGACCATTGATTTAGTAAGAAGTTTTTTATCGCTCAAAATCTCAAAGGGCTTGAGCATGTCCTCTAAGGTATCAAGCAGCTGGTCAACATATAAAGAAACATCAGGTAAATCATCATAGCGCATAAAATGTATGTCTTTAAAATCAGTCATATATTTTTACCTCACTGTCACATTTATATATTTCCTCAATGAGATTTATGATACAGTATTGTTTACGACATATTCTAGTTTTTAATACTAGATTACATGAGGAGATTAATTACATGTTACATATAATTACTGATACCGGATCAATGCTTACCCAAAAGGAAGCAAAAGAGCTCAACTTAGAACTCTTACCACTTACCGTAAGTTTGGACGATGGAGAACACCTCCGCGAAGGTGTAGACATTAGTCCTGAAGATTTTTTAGCTGAGGTGCTTAAAGGTAAGCGCCCAAAAACCTCACAGGTAAATCCAGGTACTTTTTTGGATAAGTATAATGAGATATATAAAGACGGGGACCAAATTTTAGTTATTGCTATGTTTTCTAAACTGAGTGGTACCTATAATTCTGCAGTAATTGCTCGTGAGATGTTTAAAAATCCTGAGGCCATCTTTGTATTTGATGCCTTAAGTATTGCAGGTCCTCAGGTGTATGAGGTGAGAACTGCAATAAAGATGAGAGATGCTGGAAAAAGCATCGAGGAGATTCTTGAGCAGATTAGCTACCAATCTAAAAATCAATACTCTGCCCTCCTCCCACGAGACATTAGATTTTTAGTTAATGGTGGAAGACTTGATAAACGTCTCTTTCCTATTACAAGACTTGCAAATGTGCACCCCATATGTGTTTTAGATGATAACGGAGTGACTAAGGATAGCATCAAGTTATCACTTAAAGCTTCTATTCAGCGTATGATTAAAATTTGTAACGACCACGTTCCAAGAGATAAGGCCTACTACCATATTCTGCACGTTGATGCCTATGAGGATGCACTTGGACTTGCAGATACAGTATGCGAAAAGCTTGGACTTACTAAAGATAAAATTGAAATTAGAGATGCAAGCTGTCTTGCAATAACACACGCAGGCCCTAAGGCTTTAGTGCTTCAGGTAAGCGAGAGATTTGTATAAATTTTACTAAGTGCGCTATACTTAATTATTCAAAGCGCTTTAGATGGATTCGGGCGACGTCATACTACGAACCTGGTCAGGACCGGGAGGTAGCAGCCATAAGTAGTCACTGGCGGGCGTCCGGATCTATCGAAGGCGCTTTTTTGTTTGTCTAAGCTCCCTAAAAAACATCTGTAAGATTTCAGAACACTCCTTTTCAAGAACACCTTCTACCACCTCAAAGCTGTGGTTAAGGCGCTCATCTTCTGCAAGCGCGTAAAGGCTTTTAAGCGCTCCCCCTTTTGGATCTCGAGTACCAAACACGCAGCGCTTAACCCGGCTGTTAATCATGAGCCCCGCACACATTAAACAGGGCTCTAAGGTTACATAGACTTCCATATCAGAAAGTCTCCAGCGCTCCTCTTTAAGAGAGGCTGCATCTATTGCAATAAATTCAGCATGAGCGCTTGGGTCTTTGAGTGCTTCTCGCAAATTATGTGCAGCAGACACGACCTCATCGCCCCTTACCACCACAGCTCCAATAGGGACCTCGCCTAAGCTATAGGCTACGCGCGCCTGCTCAAGCGCCTTTTTCATAAAGTACTGGTCTCGTATGGAACTCACCTTCACAACTCCTTTGTATTCACAAAATTAAGACTTGCAGATTTTGGTCATTATGCGGTATTATAGCTTTCGCATCTTTTGCAATCCACGGAGGGATGGCAGAGCGGTTGAATGCGGCGGTCTTGAAAACCGTTAGGCGGGCAGCCCCCGTCTCCAGGGTTCGAATCCCTGTCCCTCCGCCACTCATATTTTTCCACAATCAGTTTACAATCCAAGTTACAACTTTATTGCACAGCTATTCTGGGTACTATGTTTTTAACTATTGTATTTTATGACAGGAGAATTCATGGGTGTAATTATTATTGTAATACTAGTTATATTTGTTGCTCTCATCGCCTTTGGTGTGGGAACCTACAACAAGCTTGTTGATTTGAGAAACCGCGTTAAAAACGCTTGGGCTCAAATTGACGTACAGCTCAAACGTAGAGCTGACTTAATTCCAAACCTGGTAGAAACCGTTAAAGGATATGCAAGCCATGAGTCTGGAACTCTCGAAAAAGTTATTCAGGCAAGAAACCAAGCTATTGGTGCAGGATCTCCTCAAGAGCGTGCTGAGGCAGAAAACCAATTAACTGGTGCTCTTCGTCAATTATTTGCACTCTCTGAGTCTTATCCAGAGCTCAAAGCAAATACCAACTTTATGCAGCTTCAAAGCCAACTTGAAGAGACTGAAGATAAGATCTCTTACATGAGACAGTCTTACAACGATGTTGTTCAGATGTACAACACTGCAATCCAACAGTTCCCTGCAAACATTGTTGCTGGCTTTACCGGATTTACTGAGTCTGAGAGCTTTGTTGTTGAAGACCAGGCAGTTCGTGAAGCTCCAAAAGTAGACTTCGGTA
>JASBYZ010000112.1 GCA_029983705.1 Coriobacteriales bacterium | reverse complement strand
AACAAATTATAGCATTGACACAGAGGCGGGCGAGAAGAGCTTTGGCTACGATGAGATTAAAAAAGCTCACCTCAAAGCAGAAATTGACTTTAGCGCCGCTAAACAGAAAGGAAAGTAAGACAGATGGCTTCAGAACTTATTGATGCGCTGCTTGCGTTAGCTCAAGAAAAGAAAATTGATGAACTTTACTTACTCGATAAGCTTGAGCAATCTCTGGCAAAAAGCTATGAGTCAATTTTGATGCTTGAAAATGAGGCTCGCGTTACTATTGATAGAGTTACTGGTAACATCTATGTATATGAGCTTGTTCCAGTGGGTGAGAGAAACCCAGAGACTAAAGACTATGATGAGTATGAAGAGGTAGACATCACTCCAGAAGATACCTCAAGAATTGCTGCTCAAAATGCAAAGTCTGTTATTTCTCAGATTGTGCGTGAAGCGGGCCGTGCTCAAATTTATAGAGAGTTTGCAGGACGTATTGGTGACCTTATTACCGGTACCGTACTTCAAACCACTCCAGACTTTACCATTGTAAAGATTAGAGACGGCGTTGAGGCTGAGCTTCCTCACTTTGACCAAAAGAAAAACCCTGATGAGCCAAATGAGAAGCCAGAAAATGAGTACTACCAACACAATCAGCGCCTAAAGGCTCTTATTATTAACGTACGTGACTCTAAAAATGGAGAAAGCCTTGGTGCACCTGTACGCGGTGAGCATTCAAGAAGCCCAATCATTATTTCACGTACCCACCCAGACCTTATTAGACGCCTCTTTGAGCTTGAGGTTCCAGAGATTTATGATGGGGTAGTTGAGATTAAATCTGTAGCACGTGAACCAGGTGCTCGTTCAAAGATTTCTGTGTACTCACAAGACCCACATCTTGATGCAGTTGGTGCCTGCGTTGGTCCTAAGGGCTCACGTGTACGTATGGTGGTATCTGAGCTTCGTGGTGAGCGTATTGACGTTATCCAGTGGGATGAAGATCCTAAGGTATATGTGGCAAATGCCTTATCGCCAGCCCGTGTACACTCTGTTTTAATTGACGCAGAAAACCAGTATGCAACCGTAATTGTTCCTGATGACCAATTATCACTTGCTATTGGTAAAGAGGGCCAAAACGCTCGTCTAGCTGCTCGATTAACCGGATGGCATATTGACATCAAGTCACTTTCAATCGCACAAAACATGCTTGCAAGTGAGATGTCACTACTTGACGATGATGATTCAGATGAGTCACTTGATGAGATGGATCCAATCTGTGAGTACGTTGATGAAAACGGCGTAAGGTGCAGAAACCATGCTCGTCCAGGCTCTGATTATTGTGGCGTTCATGACCCAGAGGGCGAAAGCTTAATCTAGTGGGTAAAACGCTTGCTCAGCGTAGGTGCATTGTTTGCAAAACTACGTCTGAGAAAAAAGACTTGCTTAGATTTGTAAAAGATAAATCTGGAGCAGTAGAACTTGATTTAAGTTCAAAGGCGCCTGGTAGAGGGGCCTATGTATGTAAAGATATGACTTGCATTGATAGCGCGTTTTGCTCAAGCGCGCTATCACGTGCACTGAGAGCTCAGATTCCCAAAGAAAGACTATCTGAGCTTAAAGATATGGCTATTAACGCTCTGTCAGACTAATGGTTTTAGCTCATTAGCAGGAGAGAGTTTTAAAAGGAAGGTGTTATATGGCTAAAATGCGTGTTCACGAACTCGCAAAAGAGTTTGGGATGACTTCTAAGGAGATGCTCGCAAAGCTTGAGGAAATGAAGATCCCAGCTAAAAATCATGCATCAACTCTAGAAGAAGTCTATGTTGATCTCGTGCGCAAAGAGCTTGAGCCTATCCTAAAAGCTCGAGCTGATGAGATTGAGGCACAAAAAGAGGCAGAGGCTAAAAAGAAGGCAGAAGAAGAAGCAAAGGCAAAGGCTGAAGCAGAAAAAGAGCGCCTTGAAGCTGAAGAGCGCGCTCGTCTGCGTCGTGAGGAAGAAAAGCGCCGCCGTGAAAAAGCTGAGGCTGAGCGCAAGGCTGCCGAAGAAGAAAAGAAGCGTCTTGAAGAAGAAGCTCGCATAGAAGCAGAAAAAAATCGTGTAAAAGATACTGCTCCAGTACAAGCTAAGTCTTTCAATTCTTTAATCGAGCAAATTAAAGAAGAGAAGGCACGTCTTGAGCGTGAAGAAGAAAAGCAGGAAGAAAAGAAAGAGGCTCCTAAAGAGGAAGCTAAGCCTGCTAAAAAGCAAAAGCATAAAGCTCACGTACAAGATGCAGATCAAGATGCCCAAAAGAAGCCTAAGAAAAAGAACAAGCGCAAGCGCTATGAGTCTGATGATGAAGACGATGAGCTCTACTTAGGCAATTCTCGCCCAGAAAGATTCCAAAAAGACCGCGTTATTGCTGAGGCAAGACATGCAGTCCAGGAAGCTCAGCGCGAAGAAAACCAAGGTAGACGTAAGAAACGTAAAGAGAAGCGTGAGAAGGAAGCTGAAGAGAGAAAGATTCAGGAGGCTGTAGAAAAGGCAGTTCAGTCTGGTCTAGCTCCTGAAGACTACGATACCGTTCAGATTTCTGAGAACGCTACTGTTCAAGAGCTTGCTGATGCGCTTGAGATTAACCCAAATGACATTATTAAGCGTCTTTTCTTACTAGGTACTCCGCTTACCATTTCTCAGTCAATGCCAACAGACTTAATTGAGCTTGTTGCTGATGACTTAGGTAGAAAGGTGCAGGTACTTACCCCAGAAGAAGAAAATTCATTTAACTTCTACGATGATCCAAAGGACTTAAAGCCACGTCCGCCAGTTGTTACGGTTATGGGTCATGTTGACCACGGTAAGACATCCCTGCTTGACGCCATCAGAAATACTGGTGTTGCAGAGGGTGAGGCCGGAGGAATTACCCAGCACATTGGTGCCTCTCGTGTTCATATTAATGACCAAACCATCACCTTTGTTGATACCCCTGGTCACGAGGCATTTACTGCCATGCGTGCAAGAGGTGCAAAGATTACCGATATTGTTATCTTGGTAGTTGCTGCAGATGACGGCGTTATGCCACAAACCATTGAGGCTATTAACCACTCTAAGGCAGCAGGTGTTCCAATTGTTGTTGCAGTAAATAAGGTTGATAAGCCAGAGGCAAATCCAGACCGCGTAAGACAAGAGCTTACCGAGCATGGCGTCATCCCAGAAGAGTGGGGTGGAGACACCATGTTTGTTGAGGTATCTGCTAAGAAAAACATTGGTATTGATGACCTGCTTGAAACCGTTTTACTCCAAGCTGAAGTCTTAGAGCTTAAGGCAAACCCAGATACCTTTGCATCAGGATTTGTGCTTGAAGCACAGCTTGATAAGGGTAGAGGTCCTGTTGCTACCATCTTAGTTACCAGAGGAACCTTAAAGGTTGGAGACGCTATCGTTGCAGGTACTGCACACGGTAGAGTAAGAGCTTTGGTGGGTAACAAGTCTGAAAACCTTGATGAAATTGGACCAAGTGATGCAGCAGAGGTACTTGGTTTAGGCTCTGTTCCTCAAGCGGGAGATGAGTTTAGAGTATTTGAAGATGAGCGCGACGCAAGAAACTTAGCTGAAGAGCGCGCATTTAAGCAAAGAATTGCCGAGCAGGAGAGAAGATCTCACGTTACCTTAGAGACCCTCTTTGAGCACATGGGCGAAGCAGAGCTTAAGGAGCTCAACTTGATTGTTAAGGCAGATGCTCAAGGTTCAATCGAGGCTTTGGCTGACTCACTTGATAAGATGGACCAAAGTGAGGTTAAGATTAACATCATCCACTCAGCTGTTGGTGGAATTACCGAGACTGACGTAACGCTTGCAGCTGCATCAGATGCTGTTATCGTAGGATTTGGTGTAAGACCTCAACCTAAGGCTAAAAAGCTCGCAGAAAAAGAGCAGATTCAAATTAGAACCTACCGCGTTATCTACGATGCAATTGAGGATATCAACCAAGCTCGCGTTGGTATGTTAAGCCCTGATATTGTTGAGCAAGATACCGGAACTGCTGAGGTACGCGATACCTTTAGAGTTCCTAAGGTTGGCGTAGTTGCAGGTTGTTATGTTGTTGAAGGTGAAATTAACCGTGACGATAAGGCCCGTGTGGTACGTGACGGAACCGTTATTTACGAGGGAGATTTAGCTTCTCTTCGCCGCTTTAAAGATGACGTAAAAACTGTTAACTACGGCTATGAGTGCGGTATTGGCATCCAAGGTTTCCAAGATATTAAGGTTGGAGACTTAATTGACTGCTACAAGGTTGTAGAGGTTGCTCGAAAAGAGTAATTAGACTTTAAACTAGTGGATTGTGTGGTCCTGGTCCTACTTAAACTTTAGGTGGTGCCAGGGCTTTTATTTT
>JASBYZ010000111.1 GCA_029983705.1 Coriobacteriales bacterium | reverse complement strand
AACTGATAAATGGGGTGTAAAGGTAGTCCGTGTTGAGCTCCAAAGAATTGAGCCACCAGTAGATGTTACTGAGTCAATGCACCGCCAAATGAAGGCAGAGCGTGAGAGACGTGCAATGATTTTGGAAGCTGAAGGAGAGCGCGAGAGTGCTATTGCTCGTGCAGAAGGTTTTAAGCAGTCTTCAATTTTGGAAGCTGAAGGTAAGGCACAGGCTATCAAAAACGTTGCTGCTGCTCAAAAAGATCAAAAGATCTTACTTGCAGAAGGTGAATCTCAGAGTATCGCCATGATTTACAAGGCAATTCATGAGGGAAATCCTGACCGAGAGCTTATTAGCTTGCGCTACATTGAGTCTTTAAAAGATGTAGCTGACGGTAATGCAACCAAGATCTTTATGCCACTTGAAATGCAAGGACTTGCCTCAAGTGTTGGATCAATTGGAGAGATTTTTAAATCTACCAAAGAAGATCCAGCAAAGTCTCAAGATCCAGACAAGTCAAAAGATACACCAGAGGACAAAAGAGCTTAAAACCACCACTACTTAATGTAATATGATGTTTATAATTTAGTATTATGCAAATAAAACGAAGTTCAGATTATGTACAAAAGGCTCAGGAATACGGGCAGGAAGCAGAGGATATGTTATCTGATGCTCAAGGCTCTCCTGAGCCTTCTCAAAACAATTCAATCTCGCGCAAAAATAAGCTTGCAACCGCAATTGGACTAAGTGCTGTTGTACTAATTGTGGGATTGAGCGCAGGGCTTTTTTATGCTGTTGATAAAGGCATCGTTAATCTGGATTTAAACCCTAAGATAAGCACCAATCAAAATGCCCAAAGTCCAAAAGAAAAAGAGCGCTTTGTAAATGGACCTTATGCTGAGATTGATTTTGCTAAGGCAGCAAGCTCTACAAGTTCTAAGCTTGTAGTTGATAACTCCTTATATATTGTTAACGATAAACACCTGAACTTATCTGATAGAGAGCCAAAACTCGTAAGTGTGCCTTTTGAAAATCAAAAGGCAACTGCAGGATGTGCTGATGCGTATAAGGGTCTTAACCTGGCAATATCAGCAGAGTTTGAAACTCCAATTGATTTAATGGCAGCCTACATTGGTCCAGATGATTCGGGGCATCTTGATCCAGAAAATGTTGATAACACCCTTGGCTTAGCCCTTGACCTTAAAGCTCCTGGCTATAAAATAGAGAACTTTCAAAACTCTAAAAAAGGTCAATTTACTGCAGTACATGCTCAAGACTTTGGCTTGATTTTAAGGTATCCAAATCAAAAAACTGATATCACAGGCCTCCCATACATTTCTTACAAGTATCGCTACGTGGGCTTTCCACACTCTGCAATAATCACCCAAGAAAATCTTGCACTTGAAGAGTATCCAGACTTTTTAGGCTTTAATAAAGAGTACGAGTTTGAGGGCTACGTGATTTCTCGTCAAAAAGGACCTAAGCTCAAGTACCCTAAAGATGCTACAAGTGTTCACATTTCTGAAGATAATATGGGCGGCTATATTGTAACTGCACAGATGCTAAACGATGCCCACCCTTACGCGACACATGGTAGAGTAACTACTAAGAAACAAAACAATCAACAATAAAAGAAAGCTAAGATGGATTTTTCTATTTACGATTCAGATCAAACGTTGAGCTGGTCTGAGATTGAAGATATGAGAAAGGGCAAGCAGATTGAGCTTGAGCCGGTGTATACAGAAGCTTTAGTTCCGGTGGATAAATGCGGGGGTTTGCGCCTTCACGTATTAGGTAGTGGCTCTAAGGGAAACTGTTGTGTGATAGAGGGTCCTGAGGGAGCCCTTATGATTGATGCAGGCTTTTCTAAAAAGGTTGCCTTTGAACGCCTGGATGCCCTCAAAATTTCTCGAGCAAAAATTAAGGCTATCCTGCTTACCCACGAGCACTCAGACCACACCAAAGGTTTAGGAGTTCTTTCACGCGGACTTCAAATACCGGTCTACTGCACCCAAGGAAGTTCAGAATCAAGGTCAGTAAGTAAAGAAGTATCTCCCTATATCATCCACTCACGAGATAGTTTTGACCTAGCCGGCATACACATACAAACCTTTCCTACCTCTCACGATGCGCGTGAACCTATAGGTTTTAGATTTGAAGGCGATGGGGATGCAGTTTCCTACGTAACTGATACAGGAAACTTAAGTGCAGAGGCAAAAGAACTTTTAAGTGATGCGCGGCTTTTAGCCTTAGAGTCAAATCACGACCCAGACATGCTTAAAAACGGCCCCTACCCCTATGTGCTCAAGCAGCGTATAGCTTCAGAAACTGGACACCTCTCAAACGTTCAAGCCTTTGAAGTCCTCTCAACACTTATAAGCTCGCGCACCCAAACAGTCATTGGCATGCACCTTTCAGAAACCAATAACAAACCAGACATGTCAATAAAAACACTCTTGCCGGGTATAGGTACATCACCAATAAAAGTTTATGCTGCACGCCAAAATAGGCCCATCAGCTATCAATAGTAAGGCGGATGTATTGTAATGAGCCAAACAGACTTTAGAGATCTTAACAGAGAGCTTGCCCGTGTTGAGCAGGTAGTAAAGCCTGTTTACTTAGTGGGAGGCTGCGTAAGAGATGCGCTCATGGGAAAGAAGCCTCATGACTATGATTTTGCAAGCCCGCTAGAGCCTGACGATATTGAGAAAGCTGTAAGAGCATACGGAAGAAAGCCTTATTTAGCTGGTAAGAGATTTGGAACTATTGGCTTTAAACTTGACGGTAATGTTATTGAAGTTACCACCTTTAGGACTGAATCCTATCCAAACCCTGGAAGACATCCTGAAGTTCACTTTGAAACAGATATTGAAAAAGACTTAAGCCGAAGAGACTTTAGCATCAATGCCATGGCCTACAAAGACAAACTCTATGATCCCTTTAATGGCCAAAAAGACCTCAAGGAAAAGCGCATCAGAAGTGTGGGAGATCCCTTTGAGCGCATTAATGAAGATCCTTTAAGAATGCTCAGAGCTGCCCGCTTTGCCTCCCAACTCGGTTTTGTTGTTGACGATGAGTACATTGAGGCCGCTCAAACGCTCAGAGGACGTCTTTATGACGTTTCAAAAGAGCGCTGGACTATGGAGCTTGACAAGCTCTTATGTGGAGGCTTTAGTGCTGAGGGCATCTATACACTTATGAAGATGGAGCTTTTATCTACGATATTTCCTGAGGCAGTTATTCTTGAAGCTGATCCAGATATCCATGCTATTAGGATTGCTCGCGCGCTAGGTAAAACCGAAGCGCTTCCATCCACAAGGTGGGCGGTACTGTTTGCCCACCTCTCAGAAGGCTGTTTTGGAAGTGCTGGGCCAAAAGACAGAAGTGAGCAGCAGCTCTTTGCTCAAGAGCTTGTTAAAAAATACGGTCCTTACCTGCATTTTTCTAAGGCAAAGGCATTCGAAATTCTTGCAATTCTAAATGAAACATGGAGCTTTTATATTGCATAAAAAATTCTCCCAAGTGCTTTAACACCTGGGAGAATTGAGTAGCTCTAAGCTGTAACAATCTAACTTAGTCAATTGAAATCTTAGTAGCCTTTTGATCCTCTTCTTGCTTAGGAACAGTTACAGTAAGTACACCGTCTTTAAGCTGAGCGCTTACGCCCTCCGACTTAGCATCTTTGAGGTAAACTCCACGTGATGCTGAGTATGATAGACGCTCACGATGTACAAAGTTTCTTTGAGAAGTCTTGCTCTTCTCTCCCTCTTCTCCCTCAACGTCTACCGGCTCATCTTCTGAGTCATAGTCTTTTTCAACGCTGATTGAAAGTCTGCCCTCATTAAGCTCAATGTCTACTTCATCTTTGCTTACGCCTGGTAAGTCAGCAGTGATAACGTAGTATGATGGATTCTCTTCAACGTCCATCTTAAATGACTGAGCGTTAGGAATGATTTGCTGCATGCTTGAGATTGGACGATTAAAGAAATCATCTACTAAGCTATAAAAATCATCTGCTGATCTTAAACCGTAGCCACGGCCGCGTCTGTAAGGTCTTATGTTAGCCATATTTCATCTCTCCTTAAGTACTTCTTTGTTTTACATTACTTACTATGCCCGCCACTCAAATATCTATGCGAGCATATAATAATTTCTTATAGTCTTCACATTATAAAATCTAAGTCTATTTAACTTAGATTTAACGTATTTTAAAGTGCAGCTCAAAGGAGTATTTTGGGTACAGGTAGGTCTAAGGATGTCTAATTTGGGAGGTATATATGGGTAACAAAGCACTCTTGGTTATAGATATGCAAAACTGCTTTGTAGATGGCGGAGAGCTTGGCATAAAGGGTGGCCATGCCTTAGGAAGTGACATTAAAGACTTTATCGATAAGCACCAAAAAGATTATGCAGCAATAATTTCAAGTCAAGACTGGCACATAGACCCTGGACATCACTTTTCTGATAATCCTGGCTATGTTGATACCTGGCCTAGACACGGAGAGGCAAATACCTTTAGTGCAGAAATTATTGATGAGCTAAAACATATT
>JASBYZ010000110.1 GCA_029983705.1 Coriobacteriales bacterium | reverse complement strand
CTCAAGTAAAAAGTATACTTTATGCATGCTTACCAGGGTAAAGCCAACCATTTCTTTTTGGCCCACTAAGTGGTGGAGGTAGGCGCGGGTATAGTTGGTGCATACCGGGCAATCACAGTCATGATCAAGAGGGCTAAAATCGCGTCTAAACTTAGCGTTTCGTAAGTTTATGCGGCCCTCACTTGAAAACGCAGTTCCAGTTCTTCCTGTTCTAGTTGGAAGTACACAGTCAAACATGTCAACACCTGCAGCCACCGCACGCACTAAGGTTGTAGGGTTTCCTACTCCCATTAAATAGCGTGGCTTATCTTTTGGCATATGCTCTGAAACAAGTGGTATAAGGGTTTCAAACATAGTCTCATGATCTTCGCCTACGCTGTATCCACCAATACCATAACCTGGAAAATCACCTGAGTTTTCAAGTTGTTCAAGTGAGCGCAGACGAAGGTCCATATGCATGCCACCTTGGACAATACCAAAGAGCGCTTGATCTGAGCGCTTATGTGCCTTAAAGCAGCGCTCTCCCCACTTACTTGAAAGCTCTACCGCACGCTCTACAAAAGATCTTTCAGCAGGATATCCTGGGCACTGATCAAGCTGCATAATAATATCTGCACCGATTTGCTCTTGAATGTGCATGTTATCTTCTGGGGTCCAAAACACTTTTTGGCCACCGTAGGAATCAATAGTGGTAAATGCCACGCCCTCATCGCTCAATTTAACGGTGTCAAATAAGGAAAAGACCTGAAAACCGCCTGAGTCTGTAAGGATTGGGCCTTTAAAGTTATTAAACTTATGGATGCCTCCTGCCTCAGCAATAATATCAGGACCTGGACGCTGAGAGAGGTGGTAGGTGTTTCCTAATATTATTTGTGTGCCCAAGCTCTCAAGCTGGTCAACCGTAATACCCTTAACCGTAGCCTTAGTTCCCACCGGCATAAATACCGGCGTTTCAACAGGGCCATGCGCCGTGTAAAAACGCGCAGCACGGGCGTGGGTATGTGGGTCTAGAGCCTCAATTTCAAATGAGTGTAATTCTTGCACTGCTCACGCCTTTCTTATTGTATAAACATAGCATCACCAAATGACAAAAATCTGTAATGGTGATCAAGTGCTGATTGGTATGCGCTTCTAATTTGCTCCATTGACGCAAAGGCTGATACGAGCATCATAAGTGATGATTTTGGAACATGAAAATTAGTAATCATGGCATCTACCACATTAAATGTTGAACCTGGAGTTAAATAGAGATCAGTCGTTGCGTTTTCTTTAGCAACAATGCTTTTGAGCTCTTTATCATAAGCGCTCTCTAACGAGCGAACTGAGGTTGTGCCAACCGCAATAACTCTACCACCCTGTTTTTGGCAGGCATGTACCTTATCTACCAAATCTTGTGAAACGTGGTAGCGCTCGGTATGCATTTGGTGGTCTTCAATATTTTCTTCCGTCACAAGTCTAAAGGTGTCAATACCCACCTCAAGCTCAAGCTCTCCAAGCTCAACGCCCTTATTTTTACATCTCTCTAAGAGCTCTGGGGTAAAGTGAAGTCCTGCCGTAGGAGCTGCAGCTGAGTGCTCTTCTTGCATAGCATATACGGTTTGGTAGAGTTCAGGATCTCCCTCATATCCAGTAATATAGGGAGGAAGCGGAACCGCACCTACCTTATGCACAAGCTCGCCAAGAGAACTAAATTTTTCTCTGTCATAGCTAAACTTAACAATTCTTGAACCAGCTACCTTAGCCTCATCAAGAATTTCACCAAATAAGATAGAGCCACCTTGGCTTGGGTCTTGAACGCCTGCCTCTCTAAACTCAACAGTAGTTCCTGGAGCAAGCCTTCTTGCCGGGCGCACTAAACACTCCCAGATGTGACCGGTGGTATCAAGGTCTTCTCGGCGTGAGAGCATCAAAAACTCAGCAGCACCACCGGTGTATGCCTTGTTTCCTAATAATCTTGCAGGAATTACCCTGGTTTTATTTACCACAAGCAAATCGTGGGGATTAAGATAGTCTATGATGTCGCTAAAAATCTTATGCTCAATTGAAGAGTCTGAACGATTTAAGATTAAAAGTTTGCAGGAATCTCTTGGCTCTGCAGGTGCCTGGGCAATAAATTCATCAGGCAAGTTGTAGTCAAATTCACTCGTTTTCACTTATCTACCACTTCTATTTCAATCGTTTATAAGCACGCTCAAGTGCCTTTTGCACGTGACGTTTACGCTTTGTGAGCACACGGTCTTTTTCTGCTTCTACAGCTGAAAATCTGCAACCACAGTAATTTTGGCGATACAAACCAAGCTCCCTTGAGTCCACAACACTTGCCTCATACTCACTGGTAAAGTCACGATAGAGCGCTTTTAGATTGTATGTGTTTGCGGCCTTTTCTAGGGCGTCTTTAATAAGATCACCATACTGATAGGGTGATACGCTTAAGGTAGAAGAAAGTGCCTCATAGCCGTGGGTACTTGCATAGGCTGCAACATCATTTAAGCGCAAGCTATAGCAGGACTTACAGCGCTTTGACCTATATTCTTTATGCTCTTTTGCAACCGACTGCTCATAGCGCGCCTCATCATAGTCAAGCTCAACGCAGTCAAAGCCATCCATCTGGCAAAACCGTATAAACTCTTCCAGACGGTGAGCATACTCCTCATAAGGAGCTATATTTGGATTCATGAAGGCAAGGCAAACCTCATGGCCTTCATTTCTCAATATGCGCGCAGGCTCAATTGAGCAGGGTCCGCAACATGCATGTACTAAAATTTTCATAGTCTAAGACTAGCGCATTTGAGATGCAATAAAGAGGGTGCAAGATAAATCTAGCGAATATCTTTATAGTCTTTGATGATTTCTTCAGCACTTACCCCGCGCACATAGAGTTCGCGTAAGTCTCTCATCTTCCACATGAGTAAGAGTTGGTGTAGGCTATTGGTGCCAAAGCGCCTTGAAGAGGTAATGATTTTGTCGCGAGTAAATTTGTAGCGAAACCCTGCAGCATCCGCCGTCATCGAAAACTGAAAGTCTTCCATTAACGGTATATCTGGGAAGGCTCCGAGTGTAAAGAAGTCTTCTTTTGATAAAAAGATGCCCTGATCACCAAAGGCAATATTTCTTTTGATAACTCTCCTATTTGAGAGGTAGCCGCATATGCGCATAAGCAGGCTCTCATCGTCAAATTTAACGCCAAAGGTGCCAATTTTTGAGACTTCTAAGACCTCATCCATTTGCTCAAGAGCACCTTGGGGCAGTAGTGAGTCTGCATGGCTAAAAAGCAAGCGATTACCTTGAGCAGCCTCAGCGCCTAAATTCATCTGACGAGCACGGCAGCGGGCTTGAGTTTTAAGCACCTTAAAATCATCGGAATATTTTTCAAGCGTACCATCACTCGACCCACCGTCCACTAAGATTACTTCTGCTCTCCCTAAAAATTGCGAGAGGTTTTCTTGAAGCGTATCTATGGTTGAGACCTCGTTATACACCGGAACAATAATGCTATACATTAGACAAGCTCCGACACTAATTTATATACCTTATAATCTTTAAGCTGAGGGTGCTTTTCTACCTTTAAAAGAAAGGATGTAATATCTTCAAAGGTATCAAGGTCATCTATGGTACGAAGAAACTTATAGCTCTTTTGGTGCGCATCTAAATTATTACAGCTTGTCTCTAAAACTTGTGATGAGCTCTCTACCCTAATATCAAAAACTTCTTTACTCAAATCCCTCATGCCAATCAGGCTGTAGCCCCCATCACTTGAAGGCGCAAAGACTAAATCATCGCGCTCAAGTACGCTTAGAGCTGCAATAAAATCTTTGAGGCTAAACTCAGGGATGTCACTTCCAATAACTAAGACCTTTTTATAGCCTTCACTAAACATAGTTTCACAAGCTACCTCCATGTTTTCAAAGAGGTCTGGCCCGTGCTGCTTAAAAAAGGCATCCTCAGGATAGATCTCTTTGAGCGTTTTAAATGCAGATACATTTTTATCCTCAAGACTTGAGGGCGCATAAAATATAACGCGGTCCATCGCAAACCCTTGCGTAATCTTTTTAATATCTTGCAAAATTGCCAGATGTACCTGGGTAGCTAAGCTATCGCCTATGCTTTGGGCAAGGCGCGTTTTAGAAAAACCCTCAACTGGTAATTTTGTCATGATGATAAGCACGCTTGAGTGCATCGTAGGCTACTAGTCTCCCTTAATTGATCGGTACTTTTTTGCAAGTATAAAGCTTAAGGCCAGTACTAAAATGACAAAGACTAAGGTAACAATAAAATACAGTCCGCGCTCTTGTTCATTAATAATACCTGCAGTCAAAAAGGTGTAGAGGGCCGTGCCTGGGATTAAAAAGAGTGTCGAAAAGACTGCATAGACCCCTAAAGATATATTGGTAATGCCGTAAGCAAAGTTTTGTAAGTTAAAGGGAAATATTGGTATTAAGCGCGTGATGGCAAGTAAGAGCACTTGGTTTTCAATTTTATCGCTCAACAAAATTGATGAGAGCACTTTTGACTCACTTAATTTTTGAGATATTGAGTCATGTAAAAAATCACGACCCA
>JASBYZ010000109.1 GCA_029983705.1 Coriobacteriales bacterium | reverse complement strand
GTATCTTGCTTTGTTTGCTGGACTTGTATGTGGCTGTGTGGGTGTTATTGGGGACTTGGTTGAGTCTCGGATTAAAAGATCTTGTGGGGTAAAAGATTCCGGCACCTTTATACCTGGCCATGGCGGAATGCTTGATAGAACTGATTCAGTAATAATGGTTGCATCAACAGCCTTTTTTATTTTAGCGTTAGGAATGGTTATATAATGAGCACACTTGGTGCTAGCAATAAGAAAAAAATAGCAATTTTGGGAGCGTCTGGCTCCATTGGGACTCAAGCACTTGATGTGTATGAAAAGCATAAAGATAAGCTTGAGCTTGTAGCTTTGTCGGTGCATACCTCAGTTAACGCGCTTCTTACTGCAGCACATAAATATAAGGTAAAACACTTGCTTGTCAGTGATGAAACCCTTAAAGATGACCCAAGACTTGACAGTTTACCAAGTGATGTATCGCTATATTTTGGAAGATCCGCCTTATCAGAACTTGGCAGCCTAAGCGGTGCTGACATTGTTTTAAACGCACTTGTTGGTAGTGTTGGTTTACAAACGAGCTATGAGACACTAAAGAATAATAAAGTTCTTGCCTTAGCCAATAAAGAATCTTTGGTTGTGGGTGGAGAACTATTGATGCCACTTGTGCAAGAGCGCGCGCAACTTATGCCCGTTGATTCAGAACACTCAGCTATTTTCCAATGCTTTGAAGGTGAGAGCCGTGCAGATCTTTATAAGATATGGCTTACCGCTTCAGGAGGACCTTTCTTTGGCAAAAGTTTAGCGGAACTAGAAAACGTAAGTGTACGTGATGCGCTTTCACATCCAAATTGGTCAATGGGCAAAAAAATATCAATTGATTCAGCAACTCTTATGAATAAAGGGCTTGAAGTTATCGAGGCTAAGCATCTCTTTGATGTAGATTTTGACCAAATTGAAGTGCTTATTCAGCGTCAAAGCGCTATACACTCAATGGTTGAATTTGTAGACGGATCAATTAAGGCACATCTTGGTGCTACAGATATGCGCATACCAATTCAATATGCCTTTTCCTATCCAAATCGCTGGGATAGCCCACTTGAGCGCATTAGCTTTGCAGATATTGCTCGTATGGATTTCTATTATCCAGATGTAGATACGTTTAAATGTTTATCACTAGCGCTTGAAGCCGGAAAAACTGGCAAGAGTGCTCCATGTATGCTCAACGCTGCAAATGAAGTGGCGGTAAAGCATTTCTTAGAAGGAACTATTGGTTTTAACGATATATATCGCACAGTAGAACATATGTTAGAGCAGCACACACTCACAAAACTTACTAACATTGATGATTTGTGTGAGCTCGATTATGAGTGCAAGCAAAAAACTGAAGAATATATTGTAACAACGTTTAGATAAGGACATTTGTTGGACGCTCTACTTTCCATTTTTTGGGGTCTCGTAATATTTTCTTTTCTTGTGTTTATACACGAGGGGGGACACTATCTAGCAGCGCGCATGTTTGGCGCTCGTGTGCTTGAATTTTTTATTGGCATGCCCTCAAAGCGGCAGCTTTCATTTGTTTCAAAGAAAAATGGTACGCGCTTTGGAATAACCGCTCTTTTATTTGGAGGCTATGCAAGAATTGCAGGTATGGATATGGGCAAACCAAATCCACATCTAGCGCTTGCCTTATCCTTAGTAAATGCACGTGGTGAAATTTCTATAAAAGACACTGCTCATATGATGGATGTTTCTGTAGATGAGGCTGCTGCAGCACTATTTAATCTGGAGTCCTATGGTTCTATTCAGCTAAAGTCCAATTCTGATCCAGATCTTGACCAAGAAAATACCGTTTATCAAAGTATGGCTCGTGATGAGGATGCAAATACAATTTTTGATAAGGGAGCAAAACTCAATGCTAAAAAAGCAACTCGTGCAGGAGAGCCTTTTTTTAGCAAACTTTCTGGCGATGAGTTTTTAGCGCTTGAACGCAAAAAAACCTATGTAGGGCTTTCTATCCCAAAACGTATTATTGTTTTGCTTGCAGGTATTATAGTAAATCTCTTATTTGCCTATGTCGTCTTTGTGGCAGTATTTATGTCACAAGGTTTAACAGTTGCAGAAAATACAGTTAAAGACATTGCGCCTGACTCCATTGCTTTAGAGCAAGGAATTGATTCTGGTGACACCATAACAGAAATTGGTGGAACACAAATAACATCAGGAAATGATGTGCTAATGGCGCTACAATCTCATAGAGGTAAAGGCAGCTTTGAAGTATCCTTCACTAAAAAAGATACGGGAGAAGAGAAAGCGTTTAGCACCGAACTTGCAACTGGAGAAAACCTAGGTATCATGCTTGAAAGTCATCAAGAAAAGCTTGGTTTTGCTGATGCGTCAAATTATGCGCTAAAAAATATGGTGCTTACGGCTAAGGCTATTGCAAATTTATTAAACCCCCAGGATTTTATGGATACCGTTTCTAATTCATCAAGTGTAGTGGGTGTTGCTGTTTTAGCAAAAGATGCAGCTCAAGCAGGAATTTGGCAGCTTCTTACCCTTGCTGCTGCAATATCATTATCGCTTGGGCTTATGAACTTGCTACCAATTCCACCACTTGACGGGGGAAAGGTTGTTATTGAGATTATTCAGGCCATAAGTGGAAAACCAGTATCACAAAAGGTGCAAGTATTTGTATCAATGGTGGGCATCGTCTTATTTATGTTGCTATTTTTCTTTCTTGTAGGTCAAGATATTTTTAGATTACTTCCGCGTTAATAAGGTTTGATACGTATGAATCCAAGAGAAAATACTAGGCAACTCCATCTTGGCTCTGTAGATGTTGGTGGTGGTGCTTTAGTGTCTGTTCAGTCTATGTGCAATACTGACACTATGGACGCTTCAGCTACACTTGCTCAAATTACTGGGCTAGAAGAAGCGGGATGTGAGCTTATACGAGTGGCACTTCCTTCAAAAGCTGCATATCCAAGCTTTGAAGAGATCTGTAAAAAGTCACCGCTGCCCGTTATTGCCGATATACATTTTAAGCACAGCCATGCGCTTGCAGCGATCTCTATGGGAGCAAAAGCTATTCGTATAAATCCAGGAAACATTGGCGATATGGCAAAAGTAGACGAAATCATAGAAGCCGCCAAAGCTGCAAAGGTTCCTATTCGTATAGGTGTTAACGCAGGATCTTTGGACCCATATTATAAAGAGATGGGCGGATGGTCGCTTTCAGACAAACTCATTGCCTCATCAAAAGCTTTTGTTAGGCATTTTGAGTCTCAAGGTTTTTATGATATTGCGCTTTCGGCTAAGGCGCATGATGTGCTAACTACTATAGAAACCTATGAGAGGCTTTCAGAAGAATTGCCAGAAATCCCGCTTCACTTAGGAGTTACCGAAGCAGGTACATTTAGACAAGGCACGGTAAAATCTTCTTTGGGTATTGGACACTTATTGCTTAAAGGTATTGGAGATACGTTTAGAGTGTCTCTTACAGCTGATCCACTTGAAGAGATTCGTGTTGCTTGGGATATACTGGCAGCAGCAGGCCTCAGAAGGCGCTCTCCTGAGATTGTATCTTGTCCAACCTGTGGTAGGTGTAAGGTAGACCTTGTTGCGCTTGCATCAAAGGTAGATGAGCGCTTACAAGAGGTAAAAGCTCCAATTTCTGTGGCGGTTATGGGATGTGCTGTTAACGGTCCTGGAGAGGCAAAAGATGCTGATATTGGTGTCGCTTGCGGAAATGGTGTGGGAAGTATTTTTGTGCAAGGCACTATAATAAAAAAAGTTAAAGAAGATGAAATTATCGATGCGCTTTTTAAAGAAATTGATGAGCGCTTTTAGTAAAGGAAGGTATATATGTCTGCACCAATGAAGATGAGTTCACTTTATGCTCCAACCCTTAAAGAAATTCCTAATGAAGCTGAACTTACTTCTCATCAACTCTTACTACGTGCGGGTATGATTAGGCGAGTAGCTGCTGGTGTATATACATATCTACCACTCGCTTGGAGATCCATAAAAAAGCTTGAGCAAATTATTCGTGAAGAGATGGATGAAATTTCTGCGCAAGAAATTTGTATGCCAGTGATTCAACCAGCAGAGCTTTGGCATGAGTCTGGTAGGTGGGATGATTATGGCCCTGAACTTATGAGACTATCTGATAGACATGACAGAGAGTTTGCACTTGGTCCAACTCATGAGGAAGTTATTACTTCACTTGTTAAGAATGAGCTTAAAAGCTATAAGCAGTTGCCAGTGCATCTATATCAGATTCAAACTAAGTTTAGAGATGAAATTAGACCACGCTTTGGCCTTTTGCGCGGTAGAGAATTTATTATGAAGGATTCTTATTCCTTTGATAAAGACTTGGAGGGTTTAGATAAAACCTACCATGCATATTATGAGGCATACGGAAAAATTTGTGAGCGCATGGGGCTTGAATATAGAGCGGTAGAAGCTGATTCTGGTCAGATTGGTGGTCATGAGACTGTTGAGTTTATGGCACTTGCAGAATCTGGCGAGGGTGAAATTATTTATTGTGACTGCGGCTATGCTGCAGATACAGAAGCTGCACGTGTAGGCATCGAAAGCCAAAATCATCCAGCTCAAGAATTAGAGAAGGTTCACACTCCACAGGTTG
>JASBYZ010000108.1 GCA_029983705.1 Coriobacteriales bacterium | reverse complement strand
GGATTTGCGTCCCGGTGAAGTTTTTGTAGAAAATGGAATTGCCTATCTTCACGTACTCAAAAACTAGTACATATGTTCGAAAATTTATGCATTTTACCGTGAAATTCTACGAAATCGTTCATAATTTGTAAAAATTAGTACAAATTTTTTCCATTTGCTCTATCCTTAATGAGTAGCTATATAATTACAATTTTTGTAGTAGAGAGTAGCAACGGGAGATATGCAATTGAAATACAACATGCCGTTGTCTAAAGGGCAAAAACTTTGTGCACTACTAGCGCTTGCGATAGTGACAGTAATTACCAGCTTCTTTATGACATCAACTGCTTTAGCAGACACCCTTGTGTATGCTAAAGGAAATCCAACATATATTAGACCTGCCAAAAACTCTAATAGAGCTATAGCAAAGGTTGACCCAGGTTATCAACTTATAGTAAAAGAAAATGACTATTCGTCTTGGTATACCGTTAAGTCAGACAGTGCTGGCAATAAAATTTCGGGTTACGTTTATAAGGATGACGTTGAAACCTCAATTGGCGGATCTGATAAAATATCAACTTCTGTAGTTAATGATAGGATTATTGTAAAGCGCTACCCGTTTGATAATGCTGAGAAATTAACCGAATTAGATAATGGCCAGTATATTAAATACAACATGTATAACTCAGAGTGGGCTTGGGCTAATTTTAATGGCACTACTGGCTTCTTTCGTGTAAATAATCTGAGCTCTTTTAATAATATAGGCACTAAAGTGCTTACGGGTGTTGTCGCATCTCCAGAGATAATCATTAAAAATACTCCTAATGGTGGAGGAGCTAACCTTGCAAAAGTTTCTCAAGGTGTTTTTATTAAATTCCTTGAGTTTGATAGTAAATATTTAGTAGCTCAGTTTAATGGTAAAATAGGTTATTTTGAAAAGTCAGAAATATCACTTTATGAGCCTACTAAACGTGAGAATATGCTTATGCAAGCTGGTTCCAGGGGTGCGAAGGGCTACGCAGCTCCTTCAAATTCTGCAAATGTGCTTACTACTTTAAAGTCAGGAACTCAGTCAATGTTTGCTGACTTTAACGGCAAATATGTTATGGCCTATACAAAAATAAATAATCAGACGCGCATTGTTTTCTTTGATATCGATGACTTAATAATGCCTAATCAAAAACCGGGTGAGAGTAGCAGCTGGGTTATAGCAGCTCGACCAAGCGCTCCAATTTATGACAGCGTAAACGGGTCAAGAATTGCTACCGTATCTAAGGGCGCGATGTTTGATACCGCAAGTCTTGGTAGTGGCTGGTATAGCACGGTAATTTCAATTGGTGGTAATGCTCGTACGGTTTATGTATCTCAAAAAGACTTTAGACCTATGAGCGGTTCTATCACGGTTGTAAAACATACGACTAACTACAATATCTCACTCAGTGATGCAGTGGGAAACCAGCTTGGAAAGCAAAATGGTAATAACTACTTTGCTGGCAATAGCTTTGTGTCTGCCCCTGCATCAACCGTTAGATACTACATGGATCCAAACAACTTCCCTGAAGGATCAACCTCATACCTACAGTTCTTACGTCTTGATAAGAGTGCTGGTATTGCTCCTGGCGCTATGAATGCTCAACTTAAGAATATGGGTGTCTTAGCTGGACAAGGCCAAGCCTTTAGAGAAGCTTCTGATAGATACAAAATCAACGAACTTTACTTGATGTCTCACGCAATTCATGAGACTGGCCGAGGTACTTCTAACCTTGCAAAAGGTGTTTACTTTGACCCAATTACCAACATGGTCTCATATGATTACTTCCCAGGCGCAGTAAAGGTATATAACGTTTACGGTATTGGCGCGGTTGATAATAATCCACTTCAAGGTGGTGCAAAGAAAGCATACGAAGAGGGTTGGACTTCAGTATCAAAGGCTGTTGTAGGAGGAGCTAAATTTGTAGCTTATAACTATATTGATAGCCGTGATGTAACGATGTCTGGACAAAATACCTTGTATAAGATGCTCTGGCATCCAGAATACAATGCCGCTAAAAATACAGCTCCATGGCACCAATATGCAACAGATATTGGATGGGCTAACACTCAAACCTATTACTTAGCTGCACTTTACGCAGACTATGAGGCATATACCATGACCTTTGATGTGCCATCATATAATGGTAATTAAGAGAAAGTGAAATGCAGATGAACCGTACTAAAACTTCTCGCTCAATTAAATATATACTTTCAGCTGGTTTGGTAGCTAGTGCTCTAATGATTGGAGGAGTATCCAGTGCATTTGCGACTGATACTCATGCACCTAGTGGAGCAACAGGACCTCAATCTGCCCAGCAAGTTACTCAAGAACATAACATTCCAGGCTTAACAATGCTTGATGGTAGCGGCAATGCCCCGGCGCCAAGCAATCCAACTCATACCAACCCAGCTCCTGCTCCTCAGCGTCAAAACAATCAAGCAAGTGAAGAGGCTCGCAAGAAAGCTAAAGCTGAAGAAGAAGCACGCAAAAAAGCTGCTGACCAAGAGAAACAGCGTAAGGCTGCAGAAGCTCAGCAAAAGAAGCGTGACGAAGCAAAGATGGCTGCCCAAAAGAAGGCAGATCAGGTAAGCAAGCTTTCTCAAGTTTCAGAAAGCAAGACCGTTTCTGCTGAGCCTCCAGTAAGCGCAGACGTTTCAGCTGCTGCAACAACTGCTGATGCCTCTGGTGTAGGTATGAACCCAAGTGGCACCTTAGGCTTTTCTAAGGATGCTCCTGCAGATATGACAAATATTTCTTGGATGTCAGGTACCCCAGGCTACTGGTTTACAAGCCCAGTGTTTCCTATCGTGGCACTCCTCATCCCATTAATTTTAATATTAGCTGCGCTCGCTGCACTTCTTATGCGCACTCGTTTTGGAAATGAGCTCCTTGAAGCTGCAAGCTTAGCTGCAAGTTCTGAAAACACCAACGAGGCAGAAGTAGAGGCAACTCGTTATTATGAGGCTGAGCAAGAGAGCCAAATGCAAACTCAAATGTATGAGCAAACTGAAGAAGCTCCAGCCCAAAACCCTCTAGATGACACTGCTTATAATCAAGCAACCTTTGAAAACATAAATCCAGGCGATACCTTTGTAGATCGCATGCGCTTTAAACTTAATAAAGACAAATAAGCGTAATTTTATATAGCTCCAAGTTTAAAAGCCAGAACCGTGCCCGGTTCTGGCTTAATTTTTTAATTCCTGCATAAAGATGCATAAAGCTCCGCTCAACCTATCTTTTAATACCGTTCACTTGCATAATTGAGCGAGTTAGATGATTGTGCATATGAATGTTTATTTATAAAGGAGAACAAATGGCAAACTACTACGACTCAAAAGACCTTGGCAAATTTTCTACTATGGGCGAGAAAGCTCCAGAAGAGTGGGAAAACTTTATGAAGTTTTATGCACCGTTATTTGAAGATGGTGCACTTACTGCCCGTGAAAAGGCTTTAATTGCACTTGCAGTAGCTGGTGCGGTACAGTGTCCATACTGTATTGATTCATATACCAAATCTTGCTTACAGCAAGGTGTAACCGAGGAAGAAATGAGCGAGGCATTCTTTGTAGCTGCAGCACTACGTGGCGGCGCAACCTTGGTACACGGCGTTCAAATGAAGAACATCGTTAAAAAGCTTAACATGTAATTGTTTTAAGGGAGGACAGGTGCAACACACATTAACGGGAGATGAAGCAGCTTTAAACGAGTTTGAGAATTTTCAGGATAAGGTATCTGAAGAACTCAGCTTTACAAAGGATCATCTTGCAACCATGCAAGTAAATATTGGAAGATTATGCAACCTAGCTTGCAAGCACTGCCATATTGTTGCTGGCCCTCAATATGTTGATGAAGTTATGAGTAAAGAAAACCTTCAAAATTGCTTGGATGTTTTTACCTACTATAAAGACTTTGAGGTGCTTGATATTACTGGAGGCGCTCCAGAGATGAACCCTCACTTTGAGTGGTTTATCAAAGAAGCACACAAGCTTGGCATCAAAAATATTATGGTGAGAAGTAACCTATCTATCCTGGTGGAAGATGAATACAAGCACTTACCAGAACTGTATCGTGACTTAGGCATCACTATTGTTGCCTCACTGCCTTACTTCACTGAGGAAGGTACTGACTCTCAAAGAGGCAAGGGAGTGTTCTCTAAAGAAGTTCAGATGATTAGAGTGCTCAATGATTTAGGCTATGGCAAAGATCCTAGCCTTCAATTAAATCTTGTGCACAATCCACGCGGGGCATATCTTCCAGCCTCTCAAACCTCAATTGAGCACGAGTTTAAAGAGCAGCTCAAAGAGCGCTATGACATTGTCTTTAACAATCTTTTTGTAATCACGAATAACTCAATTGGAAGGTTTGGCACCTTCTTACAAAGAAGTGATAACTTAGAAGATTATATGGATGATTTAATTGGTGCCTTTAATCCTGCAACAGTTGAAGGTCTTATGTGCAGAAATCAAATTTCTGTTAAGTGGACTGGCGAGGTATATGATTGTGACTTTAACCTAGCCATTGAGCTACCTCAGGCTGGCATCACAACAATTGCCGAGCTTAACGCTAAAAAGCCAGAGTCTTTGAAGCGAGAGATAGCGTTTGCAAACCACTGTT
>JASBYZ010000107.1 GCA_029983705.1 Coriobacteriales bacterium | reverse complement strand
TCTCAATCAATTGAGCAGCTTGAGGCAAGTAATTTAGCTACATATAAGGGAGATGCCCTGCGTATAGCTGAGTTTGAGCAGCTCTCTCACTCCTTTGAGCGCATGACCAAGCGCCTCTCAGAATCTTTTGAGTGCCAAAAGAACTTTAGTGCAAATGCAGCTCACGAGCTCAAAACTCCGCTTGCTAGAATCCAGCTTGAGATAGCCTCTCTAAATAGAAAAGAAGGCGAGCTTCTCGCCCAACATCCTCAACTTTACCAAAGTCTAGAAGATATTGATGCTCAGGTTGATTATGTCTCAAAACTCATTAAAACCTTTCTAGATTATTCTGAGGTGCAAGTGAGCTCACTTGAAGATGATATTGAGCTTTTTGCTCTAGCAGATGAGGTAATCAGTGACCTTGATGATCGCGCTCAAAAAAGCGGGGTAACACTCACTCTTACAGGCTGCCAAGCCCTTGTGAGAGGAAATGACCTCCTTATGTATCGCCTGATATTTAACCTGGTAGAAAATGCCATTAAATATAATGTGAGTGGGGGCTTTGTGCACCTTTTAATTGAAAGCGATGCCGAGCTTGCACGCCTGAGTGTTTTAGATTCTGGTATTGGTATTCCAAAAGATAAACGCAAAAATATATTTGACGCCTTCTACAGGGTGGATGAATCTCGAAGTAAGGAGATTGAGGGCATTGGCCTGGGTTTATCTTTGGTAAAAGGGATTGTTGAGCTTCACTCAGGAACTATTGAGTTTAAAGAAAACACTCCTCAAGGAAGCATGTTTATTGTCTGTTTGCCTCTTGTTAAGACAATCTAGTCTTTAGATGAAAACAATCATTTCTCAATTGTACCTGTGTATACTTTACTTTTTAGAGATTAACTTAACTACTAGGTGGAATAATACATGGACCAAATTCAAAGCTATGCCTATGAGGTGCTTGTAGAGTTTGACAAGATTTGTACGGCACACTCTATCAAATACATTCTTGCTTTTGGAACCCTGCTTGGGGCTATTCGTCATAAAGGTTTTATACCTTGGGATGATGATATTGATGTAGCCATGACGCGTAAAGAATATCTTAAGTTTAAAGAGCACGCTCATGAGCTGCCAAAACACTTCTTTTTGCAAACCCATGAAAGCGATCCAAACTACTTTTTATTGATGCCAAAAATTAGAAACGTAAGTTTAGACTTGCAAGAATATGCATTTGCTCATACTCAGATGAAGTCTGGTCCGTGGATTGACATCTTTATTTATGACGCTCTTCCCAAGAGCCAAGATGAGGCTCAAGAGTTTGTTCATGATGTTTCTCAGGCACACTCAAAACTCTATAGAAATGTATATATCTATCCGCATCCAAGCGATAGGGGAATCAAAAAGGCTTTAAAGACCTTAATGCATAAAAAGAATGTGCAAAGCCTCTCTTCTCCAAAACAGCTTGCTAAGCTTGAAAATATGCTTGCAGGCCTTGAGAACATGATTGTAGATTCAGGTGCTGAGCCATCAGAGAGACTTGCGCCCCTATGTTTTTATGAGACTGCAGAAAACTATAAGCGCGACAGTCTTTTTGCCCATGAGTTAGAAGAAAGCTTTCGATCACACTTTGAAGACCAGCAATTTTTGGTACCTAAAAACTATGATGAAATTTTAACAAGATTTTACGGCGACTATATGACCCCTACACCCAAAGAAGAGCAAAAGAGTTTGCACAACTACAAGGAAGATTATGCCAAATAAGTGTGTGGCAATCATACTTAACTATATGGATTATGAACAGTCGCTTGTCTGTGCGAGACAGGTCTTAAGCTGTGAATCTGTAGACTATGCTGTGGTGGTTGATAATGCATCTCCAAATGAGTCATTTGATGAGCTTAAAAAACATGCCTCTAATAGCTTGCAGGTAATTAAAACCGATCACAATGGTGGCTACGGCTTTGGCAATAATTACGGGGCACGCTATGCAATAGATAAGCTATGCGCAGACTTTTTACTTATCTTAAATCCAGATGTATGTATAGAAGAACCAGCTGTTAGGGGCTGTATAGAGGCGCTTTTGGCACACGATGACTTAGGACTTGTCTCTCCTGAAGTTAAAGATACCTCAGATATTCCCCTTGATAACCAAGGCTGGAAGGTTCCCAACATCTATGATGAGATGCGACTGATGTCTGCGGTGGCAATCAAACTTTTGGGAGACAGCACCTGCTATGACAAGCCAATAATAACAGACGGCCTGCAGTATGTGGGCTGTGTTTCTGGGGCTTGCTTGATGTATAAGGCATCTGCCTTTAAAGCTTCTGGTGGCTATGATGAAGAAGCCTTTTTATATAACGAAGAATCCATGATGGGCTTTAAGCTTAAGCGCTTGGGCATCAAGACTGCCATAGTGCTTGGTATATACTACGTGCACGAACATTCTGGAACAATAAGCCAGGTCTTAAAGCTTGAACAAAAATTAATCGAAAAAAATAAGAGCAGAGACATATATGTCTACAAGTATCTCAAGCCCAATGCCTGGCAAAGCTTATTTTACAAGTTGGTAAAGTTTTTAAGTTTCTTTGACAGAAAGCTCATTATTTTAAAGAGAGTGTTAATCAATAAAGATAGATGGTAGGACAATTTTGCAAACTAAAGATAAGTCATTTTATCTCTTAATACCCTTACTTGCTGCCCTTTTTATAAGTGCATTTGTAGTAGAAAATCCAAATATGGTGCTTCCGCTTCCTATAGGGATAAACTATGCGCTGGTAATAATTGGCATACTTTTTTGTTTGGCCTTTGCCTTTATAGCTATAGTGGTCTATAAAAAGAAACAGGGGCAGGCAGGTATACATTTTTTGCCCCTTACCTTATTTTTCTGTCTACCTCCAATTTATTTCTCACTACAATATTTAGTGCTTGGAGGCTACGAAGAGCGCGTATTTCAGTATTTTGGAGTGGTCTATCCGCTTATTGCCTTACTAGTCCTCTCCCAATTTACTAAAGAAGCTCTCACCAAGTTTTTGCGGATATATATTCAAGCTATGTTAGTAATAGTGTGTGCTCTCACGCTTAGTAGCGTGGCATACGCACAGTACTATTTTTATAATCAAGTAGTTTCCCAAGAAGAAGTGTTGGATGAGGGTGAGGATGCAAACCTTACCCAGTATAAAATTAGGCAAAAATCAGATAAGTTTTTTAGCGTTCTCTCTAATAAGAGGATAGCGCTGTCAAATGATAAAGAGCGCTCTGAAGAGGGAAATAAAGTACAAAACGCTATTAACGCTATTAAAAACTATCAAATAAAAGACTACTACCAGATTCCTTTTGGTGGCTCTAACTACATAGGTTCAATCTTACTAGTGTTTATTGCAGCTGCAGCACTTTTGCCGCATCGACGTAAGGCCTTTAATTTCTTTTACCTCATCTTAGGTGGCCTCTCTATATTTTTGCTTCAATCATCAGGTGCCATACTCTGTTTTGGCCTGCTTTTGCTTATCGTAGGATTTTTTGAGCGAGAAGCACTTGATGGCTGGATACAGAGAAAATTCAAGAGATCGCCCTTAACTTTTGTGAGAAAGCATAGAGATGTATTCAAGCGCGCACTTGCAGTCTTAGCTGTGAGCGCACTGGCAATCGTGCTGGTGTATACTGCAGCTCAGTATGCAGAGGGAAGAGTGCTTGACCAAACGGTGTTTGACGCACTTTTAACCGGAAGAGTATCAATTTATCAAGATACTCTTATGTACTGGACCCACCAGCCATTTTTAGGCTTTGGCTTTCAGTATGATGCATTTATGAGTAAACCCCATAACCTCTTTTTATCGCTGCTTGCCTATGGTGGCATCTTTGGACTTATTGTATTTGTTGCCCTGCTTGCATCTATTTTTTATAGTGCGCTTAAATATAAAAGCAAGTACTCTCATGCCTTAATCGCTATACTAATCGTGGCAGTAGTCCACGGCCTAATTGAGCCAAACCTTTTAAACTCAATGTATGACCTCTATTTTTGGATATTGGTAAGCGGGCTTTTAAGCCTACACATTCATGAGGTAGCACCTTACCTAAAGCACCGGGCGCTAAGCCTGAACGAGCTTGGCAAGGCGCATGCAGCTAAAAAACTGACACTTGCAGCGCTCGTTATGTTTGGAATTGCACTTTGTGGAGCTTCTTTAAGTGGAGTTTTAAGCCACAGCTACTTAAGTGAGGCTAAGCTTGATGTTATTGCCCTTAATGAGGAGAGCTGTCCAATTAAGGTTCCAAAGGAGCCTGAGGTTCAAGAAGAAATTAGAGAGACCTCAGAAAAAATTACCGCGGGAAACCTCATGGATGATGAGGCTGCACTCAGAAAGATTGCAAAGTTGGGCAGTCTCAAGCTTGATCCGCTCTATCCTAAGGATGTATTTTCTGCCTACTATGATTATGAGGATAAACAGCTTACCTTACGTATAATTTCGTACACCAAAGATAAAGACTTACGAGAGGCCCAAGCACAAAGTATCCAATCTTATGTAATAAACTATCAAGAAGAACTTACTCCCTTTGTGATTTTTAAGGCGGGAGATGTTCACACTCAAGATGGTGCAAGTACAAAGGTGCAGGCTATGAAGGTTATCTTAAGCCTTGTATTTATGGTCACGTCCTCTTTAGTTCTTGCGCTTTATACGCATAAGGAGTAAGCATGAAAGGTATCATTTTAGCTGGCGGATCTGGAACAAGATTATATCCGCTTACCAAGGCAAGCTCTAAGCAGCTCTTACCGGG
>JASBYZ010000106.1 GCA_029983705.1 Coriobacteriales bacterium | reverse complement strand
CAAGATAAAGCGCTTAGAGTCATGCCTCAAAATTTAGAGGCTGAAGCATCAGTACTCTCTGCAATGATGATATCTCCAGAGGTTGTAGAAGATATTTTAGGCAAGTTAAGTGCTGAAGATTTTTACCTCCCTCAAAATAGGAAGGTATTTGAGGCAATATCTGAACTTGCTGAAAGAAACACTCCAATAGATCAACTCTCTGTAGCAGATAGGTTGCAGGCTAAAGATGAGCTTAAGGCAGTGGGTGGTAAAGCCTACCTTGCGGACTTATCGTCCAATAATTTTGCACTGGTTAACTGGATAAACCACGCTGATATTGTTAAGCGCACCTCTGTACTCAGAGATCTAATTGGCGCTTCCAGTGAAATTACTGCACTTGCCTTTGATGCTCCTGATGACCTTGATGAGGTAATTGAGGAATCTGAAAAGCTACTCTTAAAGGTTACCAACAGAAAGATTGAGTCTAACTTTAAGTCCTTAGAGTCACTCTTGCGTGAAGCTTATGAAGACATTGAAGCACTTGCTGAACACCCCGACCACCTTATTGGTGTTCCAACAGGCTTTATTGATGTTGATAAAAAGCTTGCAGGTTTAAGACCTGGTAACCTCGTTATTCTTGCTGCACGTCCTGCTGTAGGTAAAACCTCTCTTGCACTTAATATGGCAGTTAACGCTGCAAAAGAAGGTATTTCAGTTGCCTTCTTCTCTCTTGAGATGTCAGCTTCTGAGCTTACCCAGCGCGTGCTCTGCTCAGAGGCTTCTGTAAACTTAAGCGATGTAAGAAATGGTCACCTCAAACAAAATGACTGGGCACAGCTCATCACTGCTTCTCAAACGCTTGCAGCACTTGATTTTTGGGTTGATGACACTCCTGGAACATCCATTCTTGAAATTCGTGCAAAAGCACGTAGGCAGCTTGCAAACAAAGAAAAAGGCTTAGTTGTCTTAGACTATCTGCAGCTTATGAACCCACAAGGAAAGTTCCGAAGTGAAAACAGAAACGTAGAAGTCGGTGAGATGTCCAGAGGTCTTAAAATTCTTGCTAAAGATTTAGGTGTTCCTGTTATTGCGCTCTCTCAGCTTTCACGTGCGGTTGAGTCGAGGTCTGATAAACGTCCAATGCTTTCTGACTTAAGAGAATCAGGTTCTATTGAGCAGGACGCGGATATTGTTATGTTTTTAGACCGCTCTACCTCTGAAGAAGAGGCAGCTCGAGAAAATAGACCTGACTTAAATATGGCAAATTTGATTATCGCTAAAAACAGATCGGGCGCTACGGCTGATATTCCACTCGTTTTCTTAGGACAATATACAAAGTTTACAGACTTTGCGCGAGATTACGCATAAAGGCTTGCTAAATCGCTATACTTTAATAGTTTGAAGATCTTATAAGGCTTAACAATCGAGGAGAGGTTGATACTATGCCTGCGACAGTTCTTGTTGGTGCACAGTGGGGAGATGAGGGAAAGGGTAAGATTACCGACCTTATTTCTTCTAATTTTGAATACGTAGTAAGATACCAGGGCGGAAATAATGCGGGACATACCGTTATTGCAGATGGTAAGAAGTTAGCACTTCACCTTATTCCATCAGGTATTATGTACGATCACATTACTCCTGTTATTGCCAACGGTACCGTTATAGATCCAAAGGTTTTACTTGAAGAGATAGACATGCTTGAGCGTGAGGGCTTTAGCACTAAGCGCTTAAAGATTTCAGGTAATGCCCATGTAATCATGCCATATCACAGAGATTTAGACGGCGCATCCGAGCATAGACTTGGCAAAAATGAGATTGGTACTACCCGTAGAGGTATTGGTCCATGCTATCAAGACAAGTCTGCTCGTATTGGTATTCGTATCCAAGATATGCTTGACGAGAATATCTTTAGACAAAAGATTGAAGTAGCGCTTGCAGAGAAAAACCCAATTCTCTCTAAGATTTATGGCTTAAAAGAGTACACCGTAGATGAGATTTGCGATGAGTACTTTGCATACTGTGAGCGTATTAGACCATATATTGAAGAGACTGGTCAGTTCTTAAATGAAGCTCTTAACGAGGGAAAGAATATTTTATTTGAGGGTGCACAAGGAACCTTACTTGATATAGACCACGGCACCTACCCATTTGTAACTTCTTCAAACTGTTCAGCAGGTGGAGCAGTTACTGGTAGTGGTGTTGGTATGAAGCACATTGATAGAGTGCTTGGTATTGCAAAGGCTTATATTACTCGTGTAGGTTCAGGTCCTTTTCCAACCGAGATTCCACTTGAAGAAGAAGCAAGCCAAAAACTTTTAAACATTGGTAAAGAGTTTGGTGTAACCACTGGTAGACAGCGCAGATGTGGTTGGTATGACGCAGTTATTGTTAAGTATGCAGCTGAGGTTAACAGCCTTACTGATTTAGCTATTACTAAGCTGGACGTACTTTCAGAGTTTGACACCATTAAGGTATGTACCGCATATAAGTGTGAGGGTAAAACCTATACAACTGTGCCAGAGCACCAAAGCGTCTTCCATCACGCAGAGCCAGTATATGAAGAACTTCCTGGTTGGAAGTGCGACATCACAGGATGCAGAACCTTCTACGACCTTCCACGTGAGGCAAAAGACTATATCGACTTTATTGAAGACCACGCGGGTGTAAGAGTTTCTTTAATTGCTGTAGGTCCTTCTCGAGAGCAAACAATTTTACGTCGCTGGAAATAGAGGCCAAGGAGGCAGCTTTTAGATGAAAGTTTTACTCTTAGGAAGTGGAGGTCGTGAGCATGCTCTTGCTCACGCTATTAAAAAATCTCCAAAACTTAGCGAGCTCTATATTGCTCCTGGTAACTCAGGTATGGCGCTTGAAGGAAGTTTAGTAGACCTTGATATCTTAGATAGTCACGCGCTTATTCACTTTGCACAAGAAAAAGCAATTGACCTTGTTGTTATAGGGCCAGAGGCACCTCTGGTTGCAGGAGTTGCAGATGATCTGAGAGCGGCAGGTATTGCTTGTTTTGGTCCTTCAAAAAAGGGTGCACAGCTTGAGGGCTCTAAAAAGTTTGCTAAAGAGTTTATGGCAGACTGTGGCATTCCTACGGCAGCATACGGTGCTTTTTGTGAGGCAAATCCTGCACATGACTTTATAGATAAACACCCTGGTGCCTTGGTTGTAAAGGCTGATGGCCTTGCTACAGGTAAGGGTGTGTATGTGTGCTCTAAGAGTCAAGAAGCGCACGATGCTGTTGATGAGATTTTTTCTGGTAAGTTTGGCAGCGCCGGTAAAGAAATTATTATCGAAGAGTTTTTAGAAGGGCGAGAGTGCTCTTTTCTCGTACTAAGAGATGAGTCAGGCTTTAGGACTCTTCCGCTCTCTCAAGATCATAAAAAGATTGGTGAGGGAGACACTGGTCCTAATACAGGTGGTATGGGTGTATATAGCCCAAGTGATGTGAGCGATAAAGAATATCAGGAGATGTTTGATATTGCTCAACAAACTCACCAAGGCCTTATCGATAAACACATTGATTTTAGAGGCGTTATTTATTTAGGATTCATGCTCTGTGAGGATGGTCCAAAAGTCCTTGAGTATAATGCTCGTTTTGGAGATCCAGAAACTCAGGCAATTTTACCGCGCATTGATTCAGATGTGCTTGAGCACCTGAGCGCAGTTGCACACAACAACTTATCTGAAAGTCCGCTTCAAGTATCGAAAGATGCGAGCTTTTGTGTGATACTTGCCTCAAAAGGCTATCCAGGCTCTTATGAAAAAGGTAAAGAGATTACTGGTATTGATGAGGCTAATAAGGTGGAGGGCGTTTATGTCTACCACGCAGGCACAAAACGCGAGGACCAGAAGCTCCTAACTAATGGAGGCCGTGTACTTGCTGTATGTGCAAAAGCCTCAAATCTTAGCAAGGCGGCAGATAAAGCTTATGAGGCGGTTGAATTAATTGACTTTGAGGGTAAATATTACCGAAGGGATATTGGATATCAGGTTTTAAAGTAAAGGATAGTATATGGCCAAGCAAGAAAACTTAGACGAGAAGATAATCGCGAGCAAAACCGCTTGGACGGGTTCCTTTATAAAAGCTGATGAACTTGAAGTCATCCTACCTAATAATAAACATGCCCATCGTGACGTTATAAGACATCCTGGTGCGGTGGGCATTGTTGCTCTAACAGACACTTCAGACATCATACTTGTCAAACAGTATAGAACCCCATTAGAACGGGTAACATTAGAAATTCCTGCGGGAAAACTTGAGCCGGGGGAGGACGCGAGCGTTTGTGCTGCTCGTGAACTTGAAGAAGAATGTGGGATTACGGCTCATAAATTATCATTTTTAACCTCAATTGCAACAAGTGCGGGTTTTTCTGATGAGATACTGCATCTGTATATGGCAACCGAACTTGAATTTTTCAAGCCACATCCAGATGAAGACGAGTTTATCGCCATTACAAAAATGCCCTTAGCAGATTTTGTCGATCTTGTTTTAGACGGCAAAATTGAAGATGCAAAAACTATCATCGGAGCCTTAATTTGTGACGCAATTGCGCATAGATTGGCTTAGGGTATGGCAAAAGAACCAGGATTACTTAGAAAATTTGTCAAATATTACAAACCTCATTACAAATTATTACTACTTGATATCGTAGCAAGTTTTATTATTGCGGGTATTGACCTCTTTTATCCGCAGATCTTTAAATTTGTTTTAAATGATATAGTCACACTTCCAAAAGATCAGGCACTGCGTACACTTTTTATCGTACTCATTGTAGTGGCAGCTTTGTATTTATTTAGAGCACTTTGTAGATACAT
>JASBYZ010000105.1 GCA_029983705.1 Coriobacteriales bacterium | reverse complement strand
CCGCATCAAGACCTTCTAAAATCTCAAGCTTATAGGACTGTCCCTTAAAGATTTCTTGCGCCTCATCATGAGAAACAACTTTTCTTTCAAACTTTAAATCATGCTTGATAAGCTCATCCATCTTGGCTGAAATCTTTTCAAGATCTTCAGGACTAAAGGTCTCATCAAGGTCAAAATCGTAGTAAAAACCGTTTTCAATTGAAGGACCAATAGCAACTTGAACATTGTCAAAAAGCTCACATACTGCAGCTGCCATAACATGGGCAGTTGAATGTCTTAAAATATCAAGCGCTTCATCAGACTTATTTGTGATTATTTCTACGGTTTGACCATCTGTTAAGGTAGTTGTAAGATCTACGAGCTTTCCATCTAATTTTCCGGCAATGGCTGCTTTAGCAAGTCCCGCACCAATTGATGATGCAAGATCAAGCACGCTTGAACCTGATGCAAGTTCTTTAAAAGAACCATCAGGTAAAACTACCTTGATCTGATCCATCTTTGTCAAACCTTTCTCTCTAAATAATAGTAAAAGCAGCTCCCTTGAGCTGCTTTAAATAAACAATATTGTGGCCGATTAAAACTTATCGACCATTAACGCGTGTTCTGCAGTATGGACAAACATTCCAGTCTGGCTCAAGTGGTCTGTGGCAATGGTTGCACACATTTCTTACCTGAGTGTTGCATGATGGGCAAACAATAAAGTCCTTTTGTATAGGCGTGCCACAATTAGGACAATTACCATATTGTTCAAGCTGGCGCTCTCTCAAAGCAATAACAAGCTCTTGTTCTTGCTTATCAACTGAGAACATGCTTGGACGCAAAATTAAATAGGCAATAAGTCCTACAACAGGAATGATTGCAACAATACCCCATAACCATGGGAAGGTTCCTCTGAGATAAGCATCTCTAATTACCCAAATAATAGATAGTATATAAAGAAGGATGATAAAGATGATAAAAACCTTACCAACCATCTGCACTTGTGGGGTAATAAGCTGAGCCAAAATCTCCTGCATAGTAACTCCTTTTTAGTATGGCCTCGCTTATAAATAAGACCATGTACAAAACGTAGCTATTATTGTAGCAAAGTTATTTTACCAATCTTGCGATCTCTGCACCTAAAGTTATAGATCCGCAAGCAATAAACGCCCTTTCTTCATAGAAGTCAAGCGCTTCAGCTACAGATGCAAATACTTTAGGCCTTTTGCCACTAATCTCTTCTACCTTATTTGCCAGGCTTTTATAATCTAGGGCTCTATATGATTGGGTTTGGGTCACACTGATTGATTCAAACTCTTCACTCAAGTCTCTAATAATGCCTTCAACGTCTTTATCGGCAAGTACTGCTAAAAGCAAGTCAGGGCGATCTTTTTTATTTGGAAATACCTCAACAAGTGAAGATAAAAAGACTTCAACAGACTGAGGATTGTGGCAGGCATCAACCATAGCAAGCGGATTTTTTCTAAATACGTCAAATCTACCAGGCACTCTGCAGTGCTTAATAGAGTCTTGAAGCCTATCTTTATCAAGGGCCTGTCCTAAATACTGCTCTGAGACTGCAATAGCACAGGCAATATTTTGTGCTTGATAGCTTGGGGCAATTTTTGAAACCTGATAGCTGTCATAAATTCCTTTAACCTCTATGCTAAGCTCATCAAAGATGTGCTCAGGGTTTTCTAAAATCTTAAACACGACCGTATTTTCTTTTGTAAGCTCAGAGTTGTAGCTAAAATTGCCCTCCTCGCGCACAAAATAAAATGGAGCGCCCACCTTAATTGCTCTTTCAATAAGAAGCTTTTCAACGCTTTTGGTAATTGCGGTGCCCGTACCAAAAACTACCGGAGCATCTTTTCTAATTACTGCAGCTTTTTCTCCTGCAATTTCTTCTAAGGTGTTACCTAAAATTTGTACGTGATCAAGTCCAATACCAGTTATGCAGGATACATCAGCGTACTTGATTGAGGTAGCATCCCACCTGCCACCCAGGCCAACTTCTAAGACTGCACACTCAACTTTTTTGTCGCTAAAAAGCATAAACGCTGCAGCGGTGCAGACTTCAAACAGAGAAGACCACATCTCAGGAAATTTCTTTCGAGCACTAAGGTCTGCATCATATGCCTCTACAACTGCCTGACCAAAGTCCTCATAACTTGAAACTTCCCCTGCAATCTCCATACGCTCACGACGCTCAGCGAGCTCTGGCGAAGTATAAAGTGCTGTTGACACGCCTTGGTCCTGCAAAATAGCAGCGCTAAAACGAGAGGTTGAAGTTTTTCCGTTGGTGCCGGCAATTTGTACGGCTTTAAAATTTTCTTGCGGATTGCCAAGTTCATCACAGAGGGCCTTGATATTATCAAGGCCCTCATGCATTCCTGGCTTAACGTATGAACGTAGGATTTCTAGTGCTTTAGCATACACCTCAGGATATTCACCTGAGGATTTATCTTCGCTCTCTTTTTCCAATTAATTTAGCCCTTCAATTTGTGCCTTACAAGAGGCAATCGATGCTATAAGTTCTTCTGCATGTGCCTTATCTTTGGCGATAATTTCAGGCTTAGCCTTGTTCATAAAGTTTGGATTTGCAAAACGCTTTTCTAGCTTATCAAGCTCTGCTTGATCTTTTTGTGCCTGCTTTTCAAGGCGCTTCTTTTCTGCCTCAAAGTCAACAAGACCTTCAAGCAAGATAAAGATTTCCAAACCCTTTGCATAGGTAAGCGCTGATTTCTCTGGGCGCGCTACACTAGATGATGCCTCTAAATCAGAAATATTAATCAAAGAAGCAAGCTCTTCTTTTTGACTCAAAATACTTGCACTGTCATCATCACTTGCAAGGACCTTTACCTCAAGCGCTTGTTTTGGAGAAATTGAATAGCGTGCACGAGCTCCTCTTACTGCAGATGCAATAGCGGTAACCATCTCAATGGTATGACGAGCATTTTCATCAGTTAAGCCCTCAAAATCTTCTGACTTTGGCCAGCTTGCAACCATCAATGATGGGCTTTTTGAGCCATGAGGGATATGCTGCCAAATTGCCTCAGTTACAAATGGCATAGCAGGATGTAGGAGTCTGAGTGCCTTATCGAGAACAAAAACAAGGTTTCTTTGAACCTGCTCGCGCTCATCAGTCTTAAGGCGTGGCTTAGCAAACTCAATGTACCAGTCACAGAACTTGTTCCAGAAAAATCCGTAGAGCTCATGTGCCATATCTGCAAACTGATAGTTTGCGATATCCTTATTTACCTCTTGCGTAAGTTTTTCAAGCTCAGTAAATATCCAAGCATCTACTGGAGCTAAGACCTTAGGCTCACCTGGGGTAAAGCCTTCCATGTTCATCAAAACAAAGCGTGATGCATTCCAGATCTTGGTTGCAAAACCTCTAGCAGGGGCAATCATAGCCTCAGTATTAAACTTGATGGCTTGACCTCCTGTTACCTGGCTTAATAGTCCAAAACGCATGGAATCTGCACCGTATTCATTAATGAGGTCAAGTGGGTTAATGCCGTTACCCTTTGACTTTGACATACGTGAACCATCGGCTGCGAGGACCGTTGGGTGAATTACTACCTCTGGGAAAGGAATCTCACCTAAGAAATACTCTGATGACATAATCATGCGAGCAACCCACAGCGCAATAATGTCTGGTGCGGTTGATAAGAAGGCTACTGGATGGTGCTTTTTAAGCTCTTCATCTGTTGTTGGCCAACCTTGGGTTGCAAAGGTCCAAAGTTGGGATGAAAACCAGGTATCAAGCACATCTTCATCCTGTCTGAGCTGAGCGCCACACTTTGGACAGGTCTCAAGATCTTCCATGCTTGCGTCCATAAATCCGCACTCATCGCAGTAAAATACAGGGATTCTATGGCCCCACCAAAGTTGGCGAGAAATACACCAGTCCTTAAGATTTTCCATCCAAGCAAGATAGCTATCCTGCCATCTTTCTGGGAAAAACTTTACCTCACCAGAAGTTACAGCCTTAGTAGCGGGATCTTTGAGTTTTTCAACAGCTACAAACCACTGCTCAGACTCCCAAGGCTCAAGTGCATTGTGACATCTGTAGCAGTGTCCTACTGCATGGTCGTGGTCTTCAACTTTTTCTAAAAGACCAAGCTCATCAAATTTAGCAACAATAGCCTCACGAGCTTCAAAGCGGTCCATACCAATATATTCTTCAGGAGCTGGAGCTATCACATGAGCAGTCTCATCAAAAATATTGATGCGCTCTAAGTTGTGAGTCTCTCCCATTGCAAAGTCATTTGGGTCATGAGATGGGGTTACCTTTACGTAACCGGTTCCAAATTCTGGATCAACATGCCAGTCAGTAAAGATCGGAATCTCTCTTCCCACAATTGGAAGAGTGATGGTTTTACCTTCTAGTTTATCTGCAAGCTCATGATTTGGATTGATAGCTACACCGCTATCACCAAGCATAGTCTCAGGTCTGGTGGTAGCAATAGTTACATACTCAAAACCCTCAACTGGCTCAGTTAATGGATAGCGCAAATACCAAAGATGTCCGTGTTCATCCTCATGCTCAACCTCATCATCTGCAATAGCAGTTTGGCAGTGAGGACACCAGTTAACAATGCGCTTTCCCTGGTAGATAAGGCCATCATGATACCAGTCCACAAAGGTTTTGCGAACCGCATTAGCGTACTCATCTGACATGGTAAATTTCTCATCGTCAAAATCTACTGAAGAACCCATGCGCTTGATCTGCTCGATAATAGTAGAGCCGTAATTCTCATACCACTTCCAGCAGTACTTTAAGAATTCTTCTCTACCTATCTCTCTACGATTAATACCTTTTTCTTGAAGCGCCTTATCAACCTTAGTTTGGGTTGCAATACCTGCATGGTCTGTTCCAACAATCCAACGAGTGGACTTT
>JASBYZ010000104.1 GCA_029983705.1 Coriobacteriales bacterium | reverse complement strand
TGGTGGCGCAATTAAACAGTTTTGGTCAGAGGTAGCTTGGGGAGAGCTTGACTACCTCTTTGTAGATATGCCTCCAGGAACCGGAGACGTAGCTCTTACGGTTTTCAAATCCCTACCAGTTGATGGCCTCATTATTGTTACCTCACCACAAGACTTAGTTCAAATGATTGTTGCTAAGGCAGTTAAGATGGCAGACACCATGGGTGTTCCTGTCCTCGGTCTTGTTGAGAACATGGCATACCTTGAGTGCCCTGACTGCGGCAAAAAGATTGAGGTATTTGGTGAGTCTCATGCAGAAGAAATTGCACGCGGCTACCGTCTTCCTCTCTTAGCTCAGCTTCCACTCAATCCTGAGCTGGCAAAGCTATCTGATGCCGGAAAGATTGAAGAGGCACCTGAGCACTTAATTGATGATGCTATTGCTGAGGCTCAAAGCATTGAAGCTCATGAGGTAAAGCTTGGTGTAAAGCCAACTCCAAAGTCAGAGCCACAAAATGAGGGTGGTTCTTGCCCAAGTGCTGGCCCTTCATGCGGTGTGGGTGGATGCAATTAAGTTATGGCAAGCCAAATAGCAATTATTGGAGGCGGTCCATCAGGATTGATGGCCGCCTTACTTTTAGAGAAAAAAGGTTTTGAGGTCCAGGTATTTGAAGCGAGCGATAAGCTTGGCTGGACCATACTTCGCGCGGGTAATGGTAGGTGCAACTTTTCAAGCTCAAAGCTTAGTGCAGATGAGTACTCTCACTCAAAAGAGATTGCACCTGTCCTTGGCAGCACGCCTGAACAAGATATCTTAGAACTCTTTGATAATCTTGGACTTAAATATACCTTAGAAGAAGACCGTTACTACCCCGCCTCAATGCACACTAGATCAGTGCTTGAGGTCATCATGAGAGAGATTCGTTCGCATGAATCTATTACCATTCACACAAACACAAAGGTAGAGCGCTTAGTTAGGTACGATAAGGCATCAGGGGTACAGGCAATTGATAATGATGCCTACCCATTTGCGCTTTTTGATGAGGAGCATAATATCCTGTGTGAGGCGGAGCAGGTAATTTGGGCAGCAGGAGGCTCAAGCATTAAAGACTTTGCCCAGCAAAATGCCCTTGCTCACACAAAACTTACTCCCCTTTTGTGTCCGCTTAAATGCGAGGCTCATATCCTAAAAGGCTTAAGTGGTATCAGAGCTCAGGCACTTCTCAAACTTTGTGATACAAGTTATCAAAGCTATGCAGAAGAATTTGGTGAGCTCTTAATAAGATCATACGGAGTATCAGGAATAGCTAGCTTTAACCTCAGTAGAAAACTTAAGGAGCACTCTATCTTGGTGATAGATTTTGCCCCTGATATGAGTATGAATGAGCTCTGTGCATACTTGGATAAAATTATTGCAAACAACCCAGGCATTGATTATGCCCACCTCCTAGACGGACTTTTACACCCAGACTTAGGTAGACGCATTATGGAGCTTACTCAAGATAATGCTGAGTGCATCCTCTTTGAGCTTGAACCTAAAAGAAAGAGCGCTAAAAAAGCAGTCTATCCTCCCACTCGCATTCATGTAAGTGCAGTGGATACCCTCGTAGTTGCCTCCCTTGTTAAAAACTTTGAGCTTAAGGTGCTTGGCACTACTCAGCTTGAAAGTGCTCAGGTTGTACGCGGAGGTCTTGAGCTTAGAGAGATAAATCTTGAAAGCTTTGAGCTTAAGCGTATACCAAAGCTCTATGTGTTAGGAGAGGCCTTAGATGTTGACGGGGCATGTGGAGGTTATAATTTAGCTTGGGCATGGTTAAGCGCCCTAAGGTGTGCTGAACAATTTAAATGATAGGTAAAGGCTTGTGTTAGAACTCATAAATCTTACGCTTCCGCTTGAGGCGGGGCTTAAAGACAGACAAGATGAAGTAATTAAAAAGGCAGTTAAAAAACTCTTTAAACAGGATGCCTCCTTAATTGATACAACACGGCTCAGACGCCTCTCAGTAGATGCACGCAAAAAATCTCACATCACCTTTATTGCAAGCCTTGCTATAACTTCAAAGCACGAGCAAAGACTTCTTGATTTAGGAATTAAAAATCTTAGACCTCTTGATGAGAAGATATATAGGCCAAAAGCTATACAGTCTAGCGGTCCAAAAGATCCAATAGTAGTTATTGGTGCTGGTTGTGCTGGCATTTTTGCAGGTCTTGCCCTTGCCGAGGCAGGACTTTGTCCAATCATTCTTGAAAGAGGAGCTGCCTCTCACAAAAGAACTCAAGATATCAAAGACTTTAATGCAAGTGGCATACTCAATAGCGAGTCAAATATACAATTTGGCTTAGGTGGTGCAGGAACTTTTTCTGACGGAAAGCTCACCACCAACACCAACTCCCCCTTTCATAGCTACGTCAAACAGAGCTTTGTAGATGCCGGAGCACCTCAAGAAATACTGTGTAGGGCAAAACCTCACATAGGCTCTGACTTACTGCCTGATATTGTTCAAAACATCGCTCATAAGATTGAAAAACTGGGTGGCAAGCTAATCTACAACTCAAAATTTGTAGCCTTTGAAGAGATTTCAAGTGAGCAGCTTTTAGTGCATTATGAGCATGATGGTAGAGATTTAGAACTTAAGGCCTCACGCATGATTTTAGCCACAGGTCACAGTGCGCGCGATACCTTTGAATACCTCTATAAGCAGGGCCTTACAATGGAGCGCAAAAAATTTGCCATGGGAGTTCGCATTGAGCACTTACAGCACGATATTAATGCATCCCAATACGGACGTTTTGCAGGACATCCGGCGCTTGGAGCTGCAGACTATAAGCTCGTAGCTCACATTTCTCAGGAAGACTCAGCCTATACCTTTTGCATGTGCCCGGGCGGTGAGGTGGTAAATGCCTCAAGTGAGCAGGGACTGCTGTGTACAAACGGCATGTCAAACTTTGCACGTGATGGTCTAAACGCTAACGCAGGCTTTTTAGTGGGAATTGACCCTAAAGATCTAGCCGGCTCATCACCTCTAGCAGGCATAGAGCTCCAGCGAGACCTTGAGCGCAAGGCTTTTATTGCTGGAGACGGCGGGTATAGAGCACCGGTTCAGCTCCTTGGTGATTTTTTGCACAAGCAAAGCGGAGCCTCACCTCACAAAGTCAAGCCAAGCTTTCCTCAAGGCTACACCCTTTGTAATTTAGACACCATCTTGCCAGACAAGATTTCAAATACACTGCGAAAGGCTATACCTCTCATGGCAAAAAAGCTCCACGGCTTTGATGATCCAGAAGCTGTACTCACAGCTGTTGAAGCTCGCTCATCATCACCACTGCGCATTTTGAGAGATTCAGAGAACTTGTGCTCAGTTAGTCACCCACGAATTATTCCTTGCGGAGAGGGTGCGGGCTATGCTGGTGGTATCATGTCTGCTGCAGCTGATGGCGTAAGATGTGCGCAAAGCATCATCAGCTTGTTTGCTTAATGTTTTGAGTGGCAATTGTAGCGCTTTTTAGTTCCGTGATGCGAGCCTTGTCGAGCGTTCTTTTTAAGTCTATCCATAATCTCAGACTCTTCTGTGCCCTCAATTGCTTGGCGTAGCTCAACAATCTTATCGCGCAGACGCGCTGCCTCTTCAAAGTCTAGGTTTTCAGAGGCTTGAGCCATCTCCTCTTCAATGGAGGCAAGAATTCGGTAGGCTTCACCCTTGCCAAGGTCTCTAATCTCCCTCGTAAGAGCTACCATAACTCCCTGGTCTTCACGATGTTCTTCATCAGTTCGTATAAAGTCAGAAATATCGTTAATGGCTTTTCTAATAGTTTGTGGGGTTATATTATGCTCTTTATTGTATGCTTCCTGAATTGCCCTACGGCGCCTCGTCTCATCAACTGCAGCCTTAAGTGAGTCAGTCATCTTATCGGCATACATAATTACCTGACCAGAGACATTACGTGCAGCACGGCCAATTGTCTGGATAAGTGAGCGCTTATTTCTTAAGAAGCCTTCCTTATCAGCATCCAAAATGGCAACTAAAGAAACTTCTGGTAGGTCTAGACCCTCACGTAAGAGGTTAATACCAACCAAGCAGTCAAACTTACCTTCTCTCAGCTCGCGCAAAATTTCAACACGCTCAAGCGTACCAATATCTGAGTGCATGTAGTTTGCCTTAATGCCACTATCAAGTAAGTGATCCGTTAAGTCTTCTGCCATGCGTTTAGTGAGTGTAGTTACGAGCACGCGCTCATGATTTTTAGCGCGCACCTTTACCTCATCTATTAAGTCATCAATCTGTCCTCTAATTGGTCTGATATCAATTAGAGGATCTAAAAGACCGGTTGGTCTAATAATTTGCTCAACTGTTTTTGAAGATACTTGCTCCTCATAGTCTCCTGGAGTTGCAGACACATAAATAAATTGAGGAATTCTCTGCTCAAACTCATCAAATCTCAGCGGTCTGTTATCAAGTGCACTTGGAAGTCTAAAACCGTGCTCTACCAGGGTTGTTTTTCTGGAACGGTCTCCTTCATACATACCTCTAATTTGAGGAACAGTTACGTGAGACTCATCTATAATGCAGAGCATATCCTTTGGAAAATAATCTATTAAGGTGTATGGAGGCTCTCCTGGTTTACGACCATCTAAGTGTCTTGAATAGTTTTCAATTCCGCTCGTAAATCCCATCGTCTCAAGCATTTCAAGATCGTAGTCAGTTCTCTGCTCAAGGCGCTGAGCTTGAAGGAGCATACCGTTATCTTTTAGCTCTTTTACACGCTTAACTTTTTCATCCTCAATTGTTTTGAGTGCGTGTAGGACATTTGGTCGCTCAGTTACGTAGTGAGAAGCAGGCCAAATTGGTAGGTTTTCATACTTTTGCACCACTTCGCCGGTGAGCTTATCTATCTCAGAAATCTCCTCGACCTCATCGCCAAAAAAGCTTACACGTAC
>JASBYZ010000103.1 GCA_029983705.1 Coriobacteriales bacterium | reverse complement strand
GCAAAAAGTGGTTCTACTGATAAAATCTTGAGTTTATCAATACGCTTTGACTCAGAAACAGGAACTGCATCAGTTACCACAACTTCCTTAATATCTGAGCTATCAAGGCGCTCCATAGCAGGACCAGAGAGGAGTCCGTGGGTAGCGCTTACATAGATATCTCCTGCACCCATGTTCTTAAGTGCCTTAATACCAGCAGTAATTGAGCCTGCAGTATCAATCATGTCATCGTTAATGATGCAAGTCTTGCCCTGTACATCACCAATAACAGAGGTGATCTCTGCAACATTATGTTGAGGACGACCTTTATGCATAATTGCAATTGAACATCCCATAAGGTCAGACAGTTTCTTAGCTGCCTTAGCACGTCCCACATCAGGTGACACAACAACAAGCTCCTCTTTATTAAAGCCCTTACCATTAAAGTAATCAGCAAAGAGAGGAAGAGCGGTGAGATGGTTTACTGGGGTATCAAAAAATCCTTGGATTTGTCCTTGATGCAGGTCAATGGTGATAATTCTATCAATGCCAGCAACGGTATAGAGGTTAGCAACTAACTTTGCAGTAATAGGCTCACGAGCTGCAGACTTTTTATCTTGACGAGCATATCCGTAGTGGGCAAGTACTGCAGTTACGGTTCTTGCACTTGCACGCTTTGCAGCGTCAGCCATGATAAGTACTTCCATAAGCGCATCGTTTACGCGCTCACATACTGACTGGATGATAAATACATCCGCACCTCTTACACTTGTGTTGTAGCGCGCATAGATTTCTCCGTTGGCAAACTGCTCTAAAGAAATGTCGCCAAGCGGAAAGTTCAACTCCTTAGAAATATCTTCTGCAAGTTGCTCGTTGATGGTTCCACTTACCAACACCATGCGTTTTTCAACTGACTTCATAAACCTTTAGCCTCTCTTTACTATAAGTTTTTGCTCATGAATTATTTGTCTTGGCTACGTTTCTTTAGTACATAGTCTTGTTTGATTACTTGCTCTGATCTTTCAAGTGCAAGAGAGTTTTCTGGAACATCTTTTGATATTACAGACCCTGCACCCGTAATACTATTATTACCAATTGTCACTGGAGCTACCAACATCGTACTTGAACCTATAAAGGCCTTATCTCCTATTTCTGTATGATGCTTATTTACACCATCATAGTTACAGGTAATCGTACCTGCTCCTATATTAGCATCCCTTCCAACCGTGCTATCTCCAATATATGACAGGTGAGGAACTTTTGCTCCCTCTTTAATAGTAGACTTTTTAATCTCTACATGAGTTCCTGCCTTTGACCCTCTCATCATATGAGTTTGAGGGCGAAGGTAGGCACGCGGTCCAATTGAGACCTCATCGTCAATTTGAGACTCTAAAATAATACTCTCTTCTACCGTACAAGAGGAGCCAATTTGAGAATCTTTTATACGCGTATTTGGACCAATGTTTGAGTGAGAGCCAATGAAGGTCTTACCTTGTAAAATGGTGTTTGGCCAGATGGTGCTGTCCTGTCCAATTTCTACCTCAGGACCAATGTAGGAGGTAGTTGGGTCAATAAAGCTTACTCCCTTGAGCATGTGCTGGGTGTTTATGCGCATCTGCAGTATGCGAGATGCATTCCACAGCTGCACTCTGTTATTAACACCCAAGGCTTCTTCCTCAGTTTTTGCAAGGCTTGCACCTACCTTAAGGCCTGCCTTATCAAAAATCTTGACCATATCGGTCATGTAGTACTCGCCTTGCGCATTATTGTTATCAAGAGAATCTAAGTGCTCAAGCAGGGCTTTTGTATCAAATGAGCAGGAGCCAGCGTTAGCCTCTGCTATCAGTTTTTCTTGATCTGTTGCATCCTTTTCTTCAACAATTCTCTTGACTGCACCAGACTCATCTCTAATAATGCGTCCGTAGCCAAAAGGATTTTGAGCAATAAAACTTAAGAGCTCAAGAGCTCGCCCATGCTCTTGTTGGGATGAAATTAAACTTGTGAGTGTTTCTGGATACACAAGCGGCGAGTCTGCAAATAAGACAAGCACGCTCTGGCATCCACTTTGCTCAATAAGCTCTCGAGCACACATGAGGGCATGCCCCGTACCTTTTCTCTCCTTTTGTAAGGCAAACGAAACTGAGCTATAGCCAAAGCTCGAAGCAGCATCTTGAGCAAGCGCCTTAATGTCATCCGCTTGATTTCCTACAACCACCCCAAGATTAGTAATGCCAGCCTTTGCGCAGGCATCAATAACCCATGCAAGCAGCGGACGTCCAAGAATGGGGTGTGCAACTTTAGTAGTGTCTGATTTCATACGAGTGCCCTCTCCTGCTGCCAGGATGAGGGCAAGTGTTGATTGTATTTTTTGCAAAGGATATCTCCTCTGAAATATGCGCGTTTTTGCTTAAACTTTTGTCTCTCTAAAACTTAAATCATTTGACTCATCGTTTGCAATTGTAAGACGACGTTTAGTGTTTCTATACCAGGTTACAAGTAAAAGGGCGATAAGAGCCATTCCAACGTAGCCAACAAGCGGATAGAAAATAGATAAGAGCATCTTAAAGCCAACAAAGCTTATAAAGAATGAGAGAACCACAGGAATAATTAAGGTGTACTTAAAGCGCTCTTCATGTCCATTTGCAAGACGCTTGGCGAGTGCAAAATAGAGCGATAACACTGAGTTAAAGATCATAACAAAGAGCACCACTGACATAATCGTACCAAGCACTGGATGAACTGAGTCAATAAGTGCGAGAAGTGGCATCTCATCTCCTGCTACAGCATGGATGTTTAAGAGAAGCGCGATGGTTGCAGCAATAATTAAAAGGCCAATTAAAAGTCCGCCTAAAAAGCCACCCGCGCCAGCTACCTTAGGCTTATCCTCATCTCCACCCATAACAAGTGCCATAGATACACCGCACATTACAGCAAGTGAGACGTAGTTTATGGATGATAAGAACCAGTTAGGGGTTGCAGAATCTACAGTTTGAGCAACAGCCTCAACACTTTCAAGGCTGGTATCAGCAGTGACTATTGAATAAATTGCAACACCAAATACAAAGAGTAAAAGCACTGGGGTTGCTGCTGAGATAACTCCGATAACCTTAGAGATATCCATAAAGCCAACTGCAATAACTAAGAGTGCACAGGCAAGTGAGCCTACCCATACTGGAAGTCCAAACTGCTGCTCTAAGTTACTTCCGGCTCCAGCAATCATAACAATACCCACGACAACAAGGGTAAGTGACAGTGCAATATCTAAAAACTTATGTAGCCAGGTAGGTGCAATTTTTTCAAAAACAGTTTCATGTGAACTTGCATTGTATTTAGCACCGAGCTGCAAAACTATAAGTCCAGTAATTGAAAACAGTACAGTTGCTATAACTGCTCCGGCAATGCCCCACACGCCATGAGAAACAAAGTACTGAAGTACTTCTTGTCCGGATGCAAAGCCTGCACCAATAATTGCGCCAACATATGCCAGCGCAATAATAATCGAAGTCTTAATTTGTTGTTTAGAAAACTTCATACATCTCCAAATATGTAATTAAACGAAAGCAAATCTTATACTTTAGTATCCTTAAAACTTAAGTCGTTGCTTTCATCACGTGCAATTTTTAATCTACGACGTACATTATTAATCCAGGTCATAATCAATAATGCGATAAGGATAAATCCAACATACCCAATAATTGGATAGAAGATTGAGAGTAGGGTTTTAAATCCTACAAAACTAATAATAAAGGCCACAACTACTGAGATTATCAAAACAATAGAAAACTTCCTATCATCACCATCAGGGATAATACGTGAAGTAAAGGAGTAAAACATTGAAAGGCCTGTATTAAAGATCATCAAATACAAAACGATAGACATGACGGTTCCTGCTACAGGATGAACTAAGTTAACAAGTCCTAAAAGTGGCATTGGGTCATCAATGACTGAGTTAATGGTGAGGGTAAGAGCAACAGTTGCCAGCATTACCATGATGCCGATAAGCGCGCCACCTAAAAGACCACCAAAGCCTGCAAGTTTTGGCTTGTCCTCATCGCCACCCATAACCATAGCCATGGATGCGCCCATCATTAAGTTCATAGCCATGTAGTTAAACGCAGAAAGTAACCAGTGAGGAGTTGCACTCTGTGCGCCTTCGGCTACTTTAGCAAGCTCTGTATACTCACCCTGTGCGTTAAAGATTGCATAAATTGCAGCACCTAAAACAAAGACAAGTAAAAATGGGGTGACAAGCGAGATAATCTCAATAACCTTAGAGGTATCTAAGAAGCTCACAACTACAATTAAGATTGCGCATAAAACCGATCCCATCCAGATTGGAAGACCAAACTGCTGGTTTAAGTTTGAACCTGCTCCCGCAATCATAACCACGCCCATAAGTGCGAGGGTAAAAATAATTGAATAGTCTAAAAACTTATGAACAGGCTTAGGCGAGATACGTTTAAGCACATCTTCATGTGAGTTAGCATCATATTTTGCACCTAGCTGCAAAAGGATAAGTCCTGTAAGTGAAAAGAAAATAAGGGCAAAGATTGCTCCAACAAAACCCCAGGTACCATGTGAAACAAAGTACTGAAGAATTTCCTGACCTGAAGCAAAGCCTGCTCCAACCAACACTCCAACATAGGCAAAAGCCATAGTTAGAATGGTTTTAATTTTTTGACCACTTGACATATTATCCCTCATCAAAGATTTAATATCTGAATTTTTTGATAAATATAAGTTTAACAAACTCAGGCGCAAATTACGGCCATACCGTGCAATTATTTTAAATTATGCGCTTTAATGCATCTTTTGAATAAATTACTTGATCTAGGCAAAGCCCTTTTGCTGGAGCGTTTTGGCCGGCAGCTTGACGGTCTTGAGCAGCTAAAACCTCTTTAATCCAGCTTGGATTTTTCTTATTTAGCCCCACTTCTACAAGGCTTCCTACCATAGTTCTTACCATGGAGTGCAAAAATGCATTACCGCTCACTTGAATAACCAGATGCTCTTCTGAGAATGCCTATTCATACGAGAAGCGAACAGACTCAACAAAGCGGTGTGTG
>JASBYZ010000102.1 GCA_029983705.1 Coriobacteriales bacterium | reverse complement strand
TACGGAGACGGAATAGCTTTGGAAGAATTTCATCACCGTACTCAATATCCCTTTACATCAAACTATTAAGCATACACACTTTTTGTCCTATAAGCTTTATTTCTAAGCCTTCTATATTCAATGATGGGCATATCGCCCTGAATAAGATTTTCATCTGACTCAAATGAGGATGCTTTAGGTTTTTGAGTAACTACAACTCTTCTGTCTTGTCGTTCAATAATAAAGTTTGCGAGTTTGCCTACCTGTGCAATAAGAAGATTAAGAGCGTTAATACCTGTGAGCTTGTTATAAAACCTAATATATAAAATAGTGTGCTCATCATCTACTGGTGCAAAAAATATGAGTACTTTGATGGCGTCTGCAATGTGATTTAGCCAGATATTTGGAAACTTAAAGTTTAAGTTGGTGGATTTAATTTTGAGTTTTTAGGATCTTTAGGTGTTTGGCCGTGGCCCTTCTCGTTATCTGCACTGGTAATAAGTAAATTATTTTCTGCATCTACAATAACTTTTGGACCATTCACTAAGGTCTTATTGCCTTTTCCAATAGTATTGTGGTGAATAAAGGGAAGGTGCACAACATCTAATTGGTTTTCTATAGCTCTGGAGTAGTGAGTTGACCAAGGGTCTTTAAATTCAGAGCAGGCATAACTCTCATCAATTTCATCGTCAAAAAAGGGGATGTTTTTATTAGGCGTTTCATTTCCGTACCAAAAATAAATAATCCCATGTTTTTCTCACGATATATTCTTGGACATTAAAGCGACTTAAATCTTCTTGATTGCTAATCCCATAAGCTGGTATGAACTCACACCCACCAGAACTATTAAATTCGATTCCGTGAAATGGACATTTAACAAGACCATCTTCTGTACATTTGCCTTTGGATAGTTGTGCTTTTCTGTGACTGCATCTGTCTTCTACGCAAGAAACAATGCCATCTTTATTTCTAAAAAAGCAAAGTTCCAAATTCAAGCGTTTAGCAGCAGTAAGCCTACCAGTTTTAACTTCTCTTGAGGAGAGAACTGTGTACCACTGGTTTTTAATCATGGTTTTCACATCCAAATTACAGTAAGAGATCTATTTCTGAAACATCTTTCATTAAGGGTCTTCCATAACCAATCAAATCACATGCTCCTTGAGCTAGCAGCTCATTCATGTGCTCCTTACCTCTAATGCCTCCAGCAACCAAAACAGGGATATCTACCGTCTGCTTTGCGAGCTGAGATAATTCTACAAAGGTGTCACTTTCAGCGCCTTTAACTAAAAAGCCATTGAGCCCACCACTAATATCTAATAAATCACATCCTGTTTCTTGAATTAACTTACTTGAGTGAGGAACATCCTTTTTATCAGATCCGCCTTCTTTATAGTCACAGCCACCAAATCTCACAAGTAATGGATAATCAGCACCTACTGCTTTTCTCACATCTGCTATGACTTCTAGGATAAATCTCAGTCTATTTTCTGGGCTTGAGCCGTATGAATCTTCTCTTTGGTTAGTAAGAGGAGAGTAGAATTGGCTTAAGAGGTATCCGTGGGCTGCATGAACTTCCACACCATCAAAGCCTGCTTCTTTTACTCGTAATGCAGCTTCTACAAAAGCTTGCTTAATTCTTTTCATATCATCGAGCGTTAAATCATTTACTGGTGTTCTATCTTTAACTACTCGACTTAAGTCTCCGCAATGACTTATCTGTTGAACGATTTTTGTTTGGCCTTTAACGTGAACTCTTTTAACGAGCTCTTTTAGACCATCCATATCAGCTTTGTGATCTAGTCTAAGCTGGCCTTTTGATGCTTGACCCTTTGCTTCAATGTAGGCGTGTTCACAAATAATAAGTCCAATCTTGCCGGCACGTTTCTCATAATGCGTAATAAGATTTTCTGTCACCATTCCATCTGTACAATTTTCTGTAGCAAGTGGTGGCATGACTAATCTATTGGCAAGCTGGAGCTTACCAGCATGTATCGGGGTAGAAAGCATTTAAGTTCCTCATCTTTTAAATTTTATTAACAGTATTACAATAGCAGTAATACCTAACTTTATAATAGAAACTATTTTTTAAGACGCTTAGAAAGCTAATTAATCAAATAATCATTAGGAGAATCCATGAGCTTTCATTATTTGCTTATGAGCAATCACATGCTCATTCAAAAAACCTTTTTTGAGATATTTAACCAAGCAGAATTAACTCCTGGTCAGCCTAAGGTTTTAGATTACTTGCAATATCATGATGGATGCATACAGAAAGATATTGCTGCAAATTGTCACATTGAGCCGGCATCTCTTTCCGGAATTTTAAATGGAATGGAGAAAAATGGCTATATTGTTAGAAAAACTGACCCTTCAAACAGAAGGCAAACTCAAATACACCTGAGTAAAAAGGGCAAATCAGTAATACCACATATGAATGAGGCTTTTAATAAAGCAGAGCTTATTGCATTTAAGAATTTGAGCCTAGATGAGCAAGAACAAGTGACTGCGCTGCTTAAAAAAATATATCAAAACTTAGAAGCTGATGAAGAGGAGAAATAATAGTTCTTTATCTATTGCAGTAGTGCTGAATTGCTACATTGCTAAAAGCTCCAGTGCCAGCTCCGCCCACCTTATCTATATTGTCAGTAAATTCACCACCAGCGGCATACATTTCACCAAGTCCTTGTAATATTTCATTTGTGCAGGTGTAGTAGTGTTCGCTTATAAAGTCTTGAAGCTTTTTAATGAGCGCCTGAACTTCACTGGCAGTAGGGTCAGTCTCTTTAAGAGCCCCTAAATCCTTAAATATTGACATAAGCTCACCTGCAAGCACTTGATGGTCATGAGAGCTTCTGTCAACATTTTTCTTTTCAAATTCTTTATAGGCATCTGTTTTACCCCAGAGCTCTTGAGCCTGCTTGCTATACTCATCAAGTTTTTTACTCTTGAATATTTTGGAATCCATTTATGTAGTTCACACCTAACATTTATTAGAACTTCTAAGACATCCTTTTATAGTAAGCAGTCTTATAACTAGGCTTTTTCTTAGAGAGCCAGCCACGAAAAAGACCGCCATGAAACAAAGATACTACTATAAAGTAGATATCTGCACAGAGTATAAAAAGAAAAGATGGAAGCATCATTCGAGTGTAGTGATTTCCAAATTGTTTCTTATTATTAATGCAGATTGCAAGTCTTATAGTTTGATAGATGATTCCGCAACCAAGTATTATAAATACCAATATTTGTAGAGCTAGATTAAGTAGGGCATCCACTGGCAAAAAATTACCTTCTGCCATCCCAGAAAAGAGCATATTTAGAATAGTGATAGCGATAAAAACAACTATCAAAATGCGCATCACATTCATCATGACGCCCCCACCAATTCCAAGTCCTCCGCACCAGTTGAGCCCACTGCGCAAACAAAAGTTCTCTAAGATTTGCATGAGTGGCTCATTTTGTCTTCCCTCAATAAAACCATTATTGGCGAGTGCATAGACATTTAGCTCTAAATCATCTTTCTTTGATTGTTGTTCTAGTTCTTTGAGGAAGGGCAAGAGGTGTGAGGGGAGGGCATCTACATAGAGAGGTAGCGCAAATACAATTGTATCTGCATCTTTTAGTACATCTAAAATTCGCTTGTAGTCAGCTTTAGTTCTTAAGTGTTCTTTAAACTTGCTTCCGCCAACAAAAGTGCTGCATACGTCTATAATAAAAGCTGAAGCACTGAGTTTTTTCTTGGGACTACAATTAATGAATACTGTTTTAATCTGTAATCTCCTTAAGCTCTTTAAGATCTGTAATAAATGAAATTTTATGGGACTTAAAACCGTAATTAATAGCATTTCTTTCTATTAAAAGTTGCCAGCTCTCTCTTTCCTTATCTGTAATATCACCATATATATAAACACTTAAGTTATGAGATTTTCCATATCTGAGGGTATGGTGCATTTCTCTGTTTCTATATGTACTTAAGGGTGTTGAAGTGCCAATTGATCTATCAAGTATATTTTTTATAGATGGGCTATAGCACCCGTAATAGTTCTCAGAGATGATATACAGGTCATCGGCCTGACCAATTACTCGGCATACTTCATACAGAGAATCTTTAAGTTTGCAGGAAGCAGGAGTTTTAGTCCAACACTCAAAACAACCCTGACATGGAGCATATTTGCCGTGTGCAAAGATTTCTAAATCAAAAATATTTTTATTGCTGTTAGGGAGTGGATCTCTCAGGTCATGAATGAGGATTTTCATAAATGCGTGCCTTTATACAAAAGTTTAAAAAGTATGCAAGTTAATACTAGCACAACGATACCGCTTATGAAGCTCGAGAGAAATTCAATTTGACTGAAGATAGTAATAGTTACAATTATTTAACAGTGCTAACTATTTTATTTAACATTAGAACAGAAAATTATAGAGTCATTAATTTAACAATATGAATCATTAAATTTAACAAATATGAAAAGAATGAGAGATAATTTTTTGCGCGTGAGGATATAGAAAGATTAGCAAAAAGATAAGTTTCCTTGATTGCAAAAGAAGGATCTTAACAATGAAAAAGATACTCGTAATCTTATCAGCTCTACTTCTAGTTTCTCTACTAGTATTGAGCGCTTGCAGTGATAAAAAAGAAACAAAAACTGCAGAAAACATCTCACAAGATATAACACAAAGTAAGTTACCTCAAGTAAGCGAGAGTAAAACTTCACAAGCTAAAGATTCAAAACCAGAGAGCTCTCAAGCAGAAGCTAATAAAGAAGACATGCAGGTCAAAGATGGGGTTAATGGCAACTTACCAGATATTGATTACACATACCAAGCAATTGTGGACTCTCCAGGCGGAATATATCAATCCCCAAGTGGACATGATGAAGCTTATCAAGAAAAAGAAAAACAGTGGCAAGAAGAAGTAAAACAAGCAATTCAAAAGATTGAGCCAAAGCTTGATGATGAAGCAAGTGAAGAAGAGATACAACATCTCTTTAAACAGTACTTATTTCTTGCTGCCTATCAAAGCTTGATGATGAAGCAAGTGAAGAAGAGATACAACATCTCTTTAAACAGTA
>JASBYZ010000101.1 GCA_029983705.1 Coriobacteriales bacterium | reverse complement strand
AGTAGGTGATCGAGCAGATCAGGGTTGGCTTAAAGAGGGAACAGATAAACTCCAGGTTGAAGGCAGATATTTTTTAGACGATGATGACTCTGAAGACGGAGTGGTTATCAAAAGAACCATGAGCTCAGATGGGAAAAGCCGGGTGCATATTGATGGCGCGATGTCTTCAGTAAAAGCTCTAGCGCAAGGCTATGGCTCAAGTGTTGACATGCTGGGCCAGCACGAACACCAGTCTTTGCTTAAAGCTCAAGCACACCCAGATATCTATGATGCTTGGATAGGCACAGAAGCACTTGACGCTAAGGCAAGCTATGAGCAAGCCTATCAAGAAAAGCTTGAGGCACAAGAGGCATATAACTCTGCGCTTGCCCTTGCAGAAGATAAATCAGGAGAGCTTGAAGAGGCTCGAGTGATTGTTGATAAAATCTCAAAGGTAAATCCAAAGCCGCACGAATACGATGAGCTTATGGAGGTGCTCAACAAGCTTGAGCATGCTGATAGCTTAGTTCAGATGTCAAGTGAGGTCTATGAGTTGCTTGAGGGCGAGGAGGGCTTGCTTGAAAAGCTTTCATACGCTCGTGACCTTGTCTTTCAAATATCAGATATTGATGAATCAATTTCAGGCGAGTCGGAGCGTATTGACTCAGCACTTATAGAGCTTGGCGACATTGCACATGAGGTGCGTGCCTATAGAGATAGCATTGATTTAGATGATGCAAAACTTGAGGAGCTTAGGGTGCGCCACCAAGATTTACAGATGCTCATGCGTGCCTATGGTCCTAGTTTAGAAGAGGTCTTATCCACCTATGAGCAGGCCCAAAAGCGCGTAAGCGTAAGTGATGATGCTGAGTTTTATATTAATGAGGCAAAAAAGGCGCTCGATAAAAGCGAGAAAAATCTCTTAGAAAAGGCGCAGGATTGGTTTGATATCCGCCGCGCTCATACAGAGAGTTTTTCATCACAGGTAAGTGAATACCTACACCGTCTTGAAATGGAACAGTCAAGTTTTGAGGTGGATCTTAAAGCGCTTGAGCCAGAAGATTTTAGCGCACATAAGGCTCACCAACTTGAGTTTAAACTTTCTCCAAGTAAGGATGTCTCACCAAAGTCACTTGCACAAATTGCCTCAGGTGGTGAGACAAGTAGAGTAATGCTTGCAATAAAGGCAGTAATGGGTCAGTCAGATAAGATTGAAACCCTAATATTTGATGAGGTAGATGCAGGAATTGGTGGACAAACTGCGCTTGCTGTGGGAGAGATACTCTCTGAGCTCTCTGAGACTCACCAAGTTATAGTAGTGTCCCACCTTCCACAGATCGCGGTTTGCGCTGACACCCATTATTTAGTGTATAAATCAAGCAATAGTGAGGGTGCACTAGAAAGTTGCGTTACACTACTTGAAGGTGAAAAGCGAGTAGAAGAGATTTCTCGCATGCTTGCCGGAGAACATTCAACAAATTCAATGAGTTATGCAAGAGAGTTATTAGAAAAAGCGGGTGAGCTATGAGTTTTAGTGGGATAGCAATTAAAGATAGTCGCACTAAAGACATAGTTGAGCGCCTGGATTCAAACTCAATTGCTGTTATCAACCATTCTGATATGGATAGGGTCTCTGCAGAATCCTTAGCAAAGACTGGTGTTACCTGCGTGCTTAATGCTGCAGAATCTATCTCTGGCCTCTATCCAAATGTGGGCCCTAAAATCCTTCTTGATAAGGGCATTCACTTAATAGATAATTTGGGGCTTGAATTTTTTGATGCGGTATCTGAGGGTGAAGTATTACGAGTTATAGACGATGAAGTCTATAGGGGAGATGAGCTTTTAGCTAAAGGCGTTGAGCTCACAGAAAACTATGTGAGCCAAAAGATGGATAAGGCGCAGTTAAGCCTTGATACCAGGCTTGATGACTTTACCAGAAATACCCTCTCTTACCTCGAATACGACAGAGATGTACTCTTAAGTGATATGTGGGTGCCTCCAACAGATGTGCCAATTGCAGGACGTCATGTGCTGGTGGTTATCAGAGGCTATGACTATATGGAAGACCTGCGCGCTCTTCACGGTTATATTTCAGAGACGCGTCCGGTCTTTATTGGCGTGGACGGGGGAGCTGATGCCTTACTTGAGGCAGGCTACAAGCCCGATATCATCATAGGTGACATGGATTCTGTGAGTGATGAGGCGCTCTTATGCGGAGCTCAGCTGATAGCCCATGCCTACCCCGATGGTTCTTGTCCTGCTATGGACAGAATTAAGGCCTTAGGCCTCTCGGCAGATCCTTGGGCTTTGTCTGCAACCTCTGAAGATCTAGCGCTTCTGTTGGCCTATCACTCTCTTGCAGAGTTGATTGTTGCTGTTGGTACTCATGCAAATATGATTGAGTACCTTGATAAGGGAAGGGGCGGCATGTCATCAACCTTCCTTGTTCGACTAAAGGTGGGCGATAAGCTCGTGGACGCTAAGGGCGTATCAAAGCTCTACCGTACCTCAGCAAAGCCCATACATGTCATAATAGTAATTGTAGCTGCACTCATAGTTATGATTGCTACCTTTGCAATCTCTCCAGCCCTGCGCGATTCCTTGCGTTTGGTTTGGATTGGAATTCAGAATTCTTTAGGTTAGGGTTTATATGTATAACTTGAGATACCACATAATCACAATTGTTGCGATTTTTTTGGCATTGACCATTGGTGTTGTAATGGGTGCTGCTATTGGTGGAAGTGAGGCCTTGCGCCAAACTTCATCATCACTGGTAACAAGCTTGCAGTCAGATTATAAAGAGGCAGTGGCTCAAAAAGACCAAATGGAAAATGAACTGAATGCTAAGCGCAGCTTTACTCAGATGTTTATAGAGGGCTGGGCAGATGGCGCGCTTGAAGATAGGCATGCAATTGTGGTCTCAGATAAGGGATCTCAAACTGCTTACGAAGAAGTGCAAAAGCTTGTTGAGCAGGCCGGAGGGCATGCAACCCGCGTAATTATTAACCCTAAAGATTATACTGACCCTGCAAATAAAAAGCTTGCCGATGAGCTCATGGCAATTCTAGGCGTCTCGAAACCAGAAGACATTCAGAAAAACTTGAGCAAGGCACTTGTAAAAGAGTGGTCAAACGGGGAGTTTGGTCAGGAGACAAGCACAAGTGAGTCAAATGGAGCACTTGGGGTTATTAGTAAGATTATACCGGGCTCATCTTCTGAGAGTACAACTGCAGCTCAAAGTGAGGTAAGTAGCTCTGCAGCAGAGCCTCAGAGCAAGATTAAAGGTGAACTCAGCGCGCTCTTAGTTTCAGAAGGCGTCATTAACTTTAACGATTTACCAGACAATCCAAAGAGAGCTAACTATATCGTAAACATTGCTGTTGAAGGAGAAGACCACAAGGCTATGCCTTGGGGCCTTGACCTTGCACAACAGGCCCTACAAAACGGAATGTATTCTGTATCAACCCAGCTTTCTAATGCGGATGATAATTTGATTGTGGACGCTCAAACCAGAGGATTTTCTGCAGTTGCTGCACTTGATACCCAGGTGGGTGGCTATAGCCTGCTTGCACTTTTAGTAAGCGAACAAACTGGTGTATACGGTTTAGATGGTACTAAAGCCTATCCAGATCTTCCAAAAAGACCTACAACAACCGTTCAGGTAATTAGGCCTCAGCTCAGCGAAGAGACCACCAGCGCTCAAGCAGAATAGCACTTAAACCTATGCTGCCACTCATCTCATATTTCATCCTATTTTTAACGACCATAGCTATTCCTGTCTTTGCCATGCGCATGCTCGCAAAAGAGCTTGAGCTTGTGGCTCCTCGTCAAAAGAACTACCGCGGCAAAGAGGTCTGGCACGGACTTGGGGTAGTATGGGCTATTTGGATTTTAGGAGCCTGGATTGGTGGCATTATTATTGGTGCGATTGCAGGCTATCAACCTTCTTGGCTTATTATGGTAAACGCAGCGCTTCCGTTAGTTATGGGGGCCTGTCTTTTTGGCATGTATGATGACTGGATTGGTTCAAGTTCAGATGCCAAGGGCTTTAGTGGCCACTTTTCAAAACTTCTTGATTTTAGAATCTCAACTGGTGCCCTTAAGTTTATGGGAATTGGGCTGGTAACTATATTTACCGCAGCATCAATTACAGACCCTTTGGACGCAAACATTACTACGGTTGTAGAAATTGTACTTAAGGCCTGCGTAATTGCTCTGAGTGCAAACCTTATAAACCTTCTTGACCTACGCCCTGCTCGCGCACTGAAATCCTATACGGTAGGAGTGCTTGTGGCCTGCCTGATGCTTATTATTTTTATGGGAAAAATTTGGACTACCTATTCCTACTTTGCTCTTGTCTTTGCAAGTTTAGGTCCAGTATTTGCAAGCTGGAAATACGATGCAGGAGAACTTGGAATTATGGGGGACGCGGGTGCCAATGCTATGGGCGCCTATATGGGATTTTTATTTGCAAGTGCCCTTCCTATCAGCGGACTTGTCTTGATATTTGCACTGCTTTTAGCGCTTAATGTCTTGAGTGAATTCAAGTCATTCTCTCAGATAATTGAGGGTTCAAAGATATTAAGCTTTATTGATAAACTTGGACGCAATGCCTAAGTGAAGGCATTTTTGGTATACCATTATAAGAAAAATAATTTAGCTATCGTGAGGAGAAGGCTTAGAGGACTATGACAAAACATATTATTGTTACTGGAGGCGTTGTTTCATCACTAGGTAAGGGTATTACAGCAGCTTCTCTTGGTCGTCTTATCAAGTCTCGTGGCTATAAGGTTACGATGCAACAGATGGATCCATACCTTAATGTGGACCCAGGAACCATGTCACCTTTTCAGCATGGTGAGGTATTTGTAACTGAAGATGGTCACGAAGGTGACCTTGATTTGGGCCACTATGAAAGATTTATTGATGAGAACCTAACTCGTGAATCAAACTTTACCCAGGGCTCAATTTATAAAAGCCTTATTGCCCGTGAGCGAAAGGGCGAGTTTTTAGGTGGCACTGTCCAGGTTATTCCTCACGTAACTAATGCAATCCAAGATAAGCTCTACAGAATCTCTGAGCAAACCAATGTAGATGTTGTTATCACTGAGATTGGCGGTACCATCGGAGATATTG
>JASBYZ010000100.1 GCA_029983705.1 Coriobacteriales bacterium | reverse complement strand
TTGTTGGGCTTTAATTTCAAGTAATAATGTGTCCAGAAAACTGGGTACACATCAAATTTTTAATAATGCCTTATAAATTTTGGTGTATCTCTCATCTGTGAGTGCATGACATCTTAAAATGCTTGGACTATCTCGTTTTTTAGCTCTTTGTGAACACCAAATATCTTGTCCATCTAAAAAATTGTCTAAGTTAAATAGGACAGGAGTAAACATGTCGTATTGCTTACCCAGTTGGAACTCATCGTTCCATTGTTTTGCTGGTTTTAATGGATCTAAAGGGTCTGCCTCAAACAGCAGATTTAAATGTTCCATTTTTATGTCCCTAAATAAAAGTTACTCCAGACTACTGCCTGGAGCAACATAAAAAGCACTGGCTCCCTGAGCCCGCGCTATCCAGCGCGCAAATTTTTTCTTTGAATTATTATATCCTAAAACTTATAACACTTTATTAGTTTAAAGCTTTTCTCTTTAATACAGCAGCACTTACTAATGTGCTCATGCCCAGCAACACGAAGCCCAAGCCATAGCCTTGTAGATTAACATCTGATGTTTTAGGAATATAGCTTATCTTCTTTACTTCCTCCACTGGTGGTGTATATGGAGGCTCAAAAGGCGGATTGTGAGGCGGCTCGTAAGGTGGCTCCTCTGGCGGAGTATAAGGAGGTGGAGGTGTGAGTGAGTTCGTTATCGTAAATCCTTTCTTAGCGTCTCCAGTCACTTGAGCATAGTAACTATTAGCTTTAACTTCTCTTACCGAATACAAAGCTTCTTTTTTATCGCGATATATAGGTAATTTTTCGAACTTTGCTTTCCAATTATTATCTTCACTGAGGATTACTTTGTCACCCGTTGCCACACCATGGTTAAGAAGCTCTACAACAATAGATTTAGGTCTAAGATTTGCTGCATTATTATTGTCATTCCAAAGCTTTTGCACTGGTATTTCAATAAACTTACTATTTACCAGCGATATATTAATTATCTTTCCATTATCATCAAAGCTCACTTCAGATTTTAAGTTATAACCTTTACTGTCATGCTCCCTACATTCAATTGGCAACAACTTACCAGTTTTATTATCTTTTAGGGTCTTTGGATTTGGAAAATTGCTAAGCTCAGCTTCCCAGCTATTGTTTTTAGTAAGAGTTACTTGATCAACCTTGTAACCACCAACTAATACATCTACTTTTAGTGATTCTGGTCGATCTTCAGGCTTATCGCCTTCCCAAGTCTTTTTTATCTTAACTTTCCAAGTTTCTGACTCACCAAAAATAAGTTTTCCATTATTAGCGATTCCGCCACCACTAATACCTGTGCGTGTCGCATAGTTCTTCTCAATGATGACCATTGCAAGTTTGCTAGCCAGCTCTTTAGAGTTACTATCTGGAACAGATTTGAAGGCCTTATGCACAGTGATTGGAATATTGTAAGGAATAAGCTTATTCTCATTATTTTGGCTATATCTAGGAAGTTGTTTTTCTTGAGGCATATTCAAATGAATGTTATAGATAGATCCATCCTGATACCATAGTCTTGCGCCTCCACCCAGCATACGATCTGTAATTACTACTGGCTGACCTCCTTTTTCACCTTCAATTTCCTTATCATATACATGTTTTTGTATACTCGCAAAGTCATCTCCAGCTCCTTTAAGTTGCTTCTCTTGTCCAGCATTGGGAGCACTGTTATCAAAGATTGCAACACCATTAGTTATGTGCATAACTGTGGAGCCAGTTGGGCAGTTCCAAATACCACCACCTTGCATGCTCACAGGTCGATTACCTGCCCCTACAAGAAATGCATCTTTGATTCCGTTATCTTTAATTAGAGCATTCTTCATCCTGAGAGTTGATTTATTGTCATTATATATACCTCCGCCACCCCAGAAGCCTTTAGAGATATTATCTAGTACTTGAAGCCCTGTTATCTCAGTTTCAGATTGACCCAAAAGCGCTAACCCTCCGCCAGATTTAAGAGCTGTATTTTCTTTAAATAGACCACCATCAAAAGTAGATTTAGAATTAATGATGTAAGCTCCGCCACCAAAGCCATTTGCTGTATTTAATGCTATTTCACCACCCGTCATAGTAAAATCTGACGAATCCAGGTGAAGGCCTCCACCTTTGCCTTCAAAGTCTCCATTACTATTGCTGTAAATTTTTCCTCCGCTTAGCTTAAGGCTTCCATTTAAAACTGTAATACCGCCACCAAATTCAGCAACATTATTAATTACTGAGCCACCTGACATTTTCATAAATACACCATCAGCAAAAATTGCTCCACCTAATGCATATTTTTTAGGATGCTCCGCTAAATTCTTTTCAAAAATTCCGTCACTTATTTCAATTATATTTTTTAAATTTTTGCTCCAGGAAGCAACAACTCCGCCAAATTGAAGGCCTTTATTGTTCGTAAAATTTCCGCCCTTGATAATCAGGTCTGAGTTATAAAGAGTTATGGGTGCATACCTGGAATCCTTTAAATTTTCTGGGAAAACTTTTGGCGCGTTTACATCAATCTTATTTCTGCTAAACTCAGCACCCTTATTAATCGTAAGCTTTCCATTTTGCACAAAGATGATCGGCCCGTTAATAACTGTATCGGTAATAGATCCAGCATTAAATTCCATCTCACCATTTACAATGAACTGCGTATCTTTAAATGAAGGACCGTTTAGGATTAGCTTTCCGCCCTTTTCTACAATTACGTGACCTTTTTCATCTCCTACAATCGTTCCTGTGCCTGTAAGAGTAAGCACAGAGCCAGACTTAACTCGCAATTCCTGAGTACTGTTGCCAACGGAAATGTTGCTATCAACTGGAATAGCAATATTCTCAGCAGCGTTTGCGGCTTGCACAAGTTTCTCCCACGCTGATGCTTCTCGAACAGGTGCTAGATTAGCTAGTACAGCACTACGCTCCCTTACTGTACTGGTGGAAGCTTCACTTAAAGTATTTGATGCGATGTTTGAAACATTCGTACTCATAGTTGCCTCCGTTGAAGGTGTTTCTAAAACAGACGCATTATTCTGAGCTGATGTTTCACTTGCATACGAGCTGCTACATGGCATCACAAATATTAGAATTACAAATAATATCATTGCAATTACTAAGATATGCTTATTTCTCATTACTCTCTCCATAGCAAATTTCTTTTAATGCTACTTAATCGTAACATTTTATATCATAGACAGATTGATAAAGTTCTCTAATATTTAATATTTTTTTGTTTTATATTTTATATCTGATATGATGTCTCTTAAGAAGCACTAGGTAAATGGAGCAAAAATGCAAAATACTAGCAGCAAATTATTTCTCGCAGGATTAGTAGTCTTCTTTATTTCTTTTCTAATCCCTATCAATGCACTTGAAAGTTTTACTCATTTGAGACCTACAGGGCTTAGCTCTATATTTATTTGTCCCATCATTGGAGTTGTTGGATTAATCTTTGCCATAAAAGAAAAGAGCAAGCTCTTTGTTGTTTTGAACTTGCTCTTAGTATTGATATTTCCAATAGCTATGATCTTGGGAAGTTTGCTCGGCGCTTAAACAGTCCGCGCTTACTCCCATTCAATAGTGGCAGGTGGCTTAGAGGTGATATCGTAAGCTACACGGTTAATGCCTTCAACCTCAGCAACAATTCGGCCAGAAATCTTTGCCAAGAGTTCGTGAGGAAGCTTAGCCCAATCAGCCGTCATAGCATCTTGTGACTCAACAGCTCTTACAATAATTGGATGAGCATACGTTCTCTCATCCCCCATGACGCCCACGCTTCTAATATCTGGAAGCACTGCAAAGTATTGCCAAACTGCGCCTGGATTTTCTTTGTTGTAAGCGTCAATTTCTTCTCTTACAATTGCGTCAGCTTCTCTTAAGAGATCAAGCTTTTCTCTTGTAACCTCACCAATAATTCTGATAGCTAAACCTGGTCCTGGAAAAGGTTGTCTGTGAACAATCTCATCAGGTAATCCCAGTTCACTACCAATTGCGCGCACCTCATCTTTAAAGAAGTAATCAAGTGGCTCAATTAAATCAAAGTGAACTCCATCTGGGAACGGAATTAAATTATGGTGACTTTTAATTGTAGAAGAGCTTCCGCCTGTTTTTCTCGCACCAGACTCAATGATATCTGGATAAATAGTTCCTTGAGCTAAATAGGTGATACCGTTAAGCTTTTCTGCCTCTTCAAAAAAGACCTTCCAAAACTCCTCACCAATAATGCGACGTTTTTTCTCTGGATCAGTTATGCCAGAAAGCTTTTGAGCATACCTATCCTGAGCATCAACTACGTTTAAATCAATCTTAAATTGATCCTTAAACACGCGCTCAACACTCTCAGGCTCACCTTTTCTAAGAAGGCCGTGGTTTACAAAAACGCAGTGGAGCTGGCTGCCAATTGCCTTATGTAGGAGGGCAGCTACAACACTTGAGTCAACGCCACCGGAAAGCGCTAGGATAACGTGCTCATCGCCCACCTGTGCTTTAATAGCCTCAACGCTTTGTTCAATAACATTTTTGGTAGTCCAATTTGCCTCAAGCCCAACAATGTTAAAGAGAAAATTCCTTAGCATCTCAGAACCGTGGCTTGTATGGTTTACCTCAGGATGAAACTGGGTTGCATAAATCTTTTTGTCAGGATTTTCAATTGCAGCTATTGTGCAGTTTTCTGTACTTGCGGTAACAGCGTAGTCTTCAGGAGCCTTGGTAACTGAATCTCTGTGGCTCATCCATACCTGCTGGCTTTCTGGAGTATCCCCAAGCATTTCAGAATCTCCGTGGCGCTTAATGGTTGCGGCACCATACTCGCCCTTGCCAGCCTTTTCTACCGTACCGCCTTCTATATCTGCAACGCATTGCATACCGTAGCAAAAACCAAAAATAGGTATGCCAAGCTCTAAAATTTCTGGATCAATGTGTGGAGACTCTTCTAGATATACACTTGCTGGACCACCAGATAAAATTATGGCAGCAGGTTGCATCTCTTTAAGTTCAGCTGCACTAATATCAAAAGGAACAATCTCTGAATACACCTTAAGGTCTCTAATGCGACGTGCAATAAGCTGACCATACTGTGCACCAAAGTCAACTACAACTACTTTTTGCATAGTGTCTACTTTGTCCACGTTTTTCTCCAAACTAGCTTGAATATCTAATGTTTTGTAGTTGAGCTACAACTACGCCAAATAAAATTATACCTACTCCAATAAGCCTTAAGGG
>JASBYZ010000099.1 GCA_029983705.1 Coriobacteriales bacterium | reverse complement strand
CAATGGGTGTTGAAATTGATACCCTTACCCCAGAGCAGGAAAAATACCTCAACTCATGGAATATGGGAACTGTTTAAGATTTAATTAAGCTTTTATTGAGAGCTACACCCTACACTTTTCAAAGTGTGGGGTGTATTTTTTTGACAAGAACTAAATTACTATCTTCAGTACTATTTGAGCTTTTATGGCCTAGCAGGTGTGTGGTCTGCAACAGGTCAGGCAAGCTTCTGTGTCCATACTGCAAACGTGAGCTTTTTAGAATTGAGCAAAAAAGTGCCTGTAAAAGCTGCGGGGCACCTTATGGAAGCCTTGTTTGCACTGAGTGCGCTCAGGATTGGATCTGTGATAGTGCGGTCTGTGCCTGCGCACATGATAGTATTGCTGAGTCTATAATTAAAAGCTATAAAGATTTTGGTGAACAAAGACTTTACTCACTTATTGCAGGCTATATGCATGAGGCTTATCTTGAATCCCATCTTGCTCAAACACATTATTCATGTTTGACCTACATTCCAGCTTCTAAATCAGCACTTCGGCGCAGAGGCTTTGATCATATGGAGCTTATCGCCCAAGAATTTTCGAGCTTAAGTCAAATCACGCTTAAGCTAGTTTTGCAAAAGAGAGATAACAAAGATCAGAGAAAACTTTCAAAATTTGAGCGAAAAGACAACATGAAAGACGCATTTAAAATTATTGATCCATCAAGTATTGAAGGTGCATCCATACTCTTACTTGATGATGTAATAACTACGGGAGCTACGATAAATGAGGCGGCAAAAAGCCTTAAAGAGGGAGGAGTGATGCGGGTAGATGTCCTTGCATTCGCGCGAGTCTGGTAAATTTTAAGGGTTTACGTGTTTTAAAATACTTATAAGAAAAAAGACTATGAGTACTTGATACAATGAATTTGTTCCCTCTGGGTTTGTGGTTGCGGTTAATAATTTATTAACTTAGTCCAAGGCAGACGCGGTCAAAAGGATCCACGTAAGCACAGCAATGTGTGAGCACGGCGCGTCTTAGGGGTAAGTCGTACCGCCTGTTTACTTAGAGGCAATATCTGCCTCGCAGGCGAGAGAGCTAGTAGTCATTTTTGGCAAACGTTCCAGTATGCGAGTGTGGGGTCAAAGATCAGGTCAAACGGAGGGAACCTTGTATTATTGTATGGAGGTTTATACCATTGAGTACCAAGACTAAGCTTGTACAGTCGCTTTTAGTAAGCAGCTGTCTTGCGCTTACTTTAGGCTTATCCGCTTGTAATGAGGCAAGCGTATCTGAATCATCACAATCAATTTCCCCACAAATTACACCACCAGCAATTGCTCAAGATGGTGTACTGCGCGTGGGTGTAGATTTTCAAAATGCACCATTTTCTGTTCAGGCTAACGGAAAAGTACAGGGCCTTGAAGCAGATTTGGCGCTTGCCGTAGCAGAGCAACTTGGCTTAAAAGTTGAGTTTGTTGATGTAGGCAAAGACGGGGGAGCCCAAGAAATTGCAAATGGTCAGATTGACATTGCAATGAATGGCTCTTCTGAACAGGCAAATAGTGATCTTACTGTTATCGGAAGATATATTGATAATGCACCAGGATTGTTTACCGTCACCTCTGACGGAAAGCCTGTTGTAGCAACACAACAAGATATAGAGTCTGGAGTTATTGGTGTTCAAGAAAACTCCCAGGCTCACTCTTTAATGTCTAAACTCTTTCCAAAGGCACAAATTCAAACCTATCAGAGTTTAAATGATGCCTTCACTGCACTGTCTCAAGGTCAGATTAAATATGTTGCATCAGATTCATATGCTGGAGGCTATTTAGCATCGATGCAAGATAATGTGGCCTACGCAGGCTCGCTTGATATTCCTGTGGCAGAAGGAGTCTTAGTTTCAAGCCAAAACTCTACTCTTGCTCAAGTAATTCAAGGAGTACTAGATAAAATCTCAACTAATGGGGTGTTAGATTTAATTAAGAAAAAGTGGGTGGAAAACCTTCCAGCACTTTCTGAAGACACTCAAGTACTTTCTGCTCAAGAGAAAGCTAAGGCGGCAGGTGCAAGTGTTGAGACAAGCCCAAGCGTAAGTATTGATACTAGTGGACTTCCAAGTGACATAGCATCCGTACTTGCTTCTGGTAGTGCAATTACTTCATCAAGTGCTGAGCCTCAAGTTGGAGCAAATGCAATGGTTCCTAATGAGAATGGAAGGCTTGAACCTGCTCAAAATAGCTCAAATAATTAAAATAGATAGGGCAAAACAGCTTTGCCTGCCTAGATTAATCTTTTGAGGGTATTAAATGGATATTAAATCGTTGGCAAAAGCTAACGTAAAATGTAGGCCTACTAGATTGGAGTTTATATGGACATCACAGTAACCGGACGCAAGACGACTGTTACAGATGCCTTGCGCAACCATGTAGACGAAAAAATTGGAAATGCCGCACGTGTCTTTAATATCGACCCCCTTACTGCAGATGTGGTTTTACGTGTTGAGAAAAATCACGATAAACCAGAAAGTATCTGCGAAGTAACACTACGCACAAAGGGTACAGTTGTACGCGTTCAAGAAGCCGATGCAGATATGTATACCGCAATTGATAAGGCAGCTGCGCGTGTTACTCGACAACTCAGAAAATTTAAGACTAAGGTAGTTGATGGTCGTCAAAGATCTGAGGGCCTTGGCGTTGCTATAGATAAAAATAGTGCTGGTAAGCCTTTAAGCCAAGAGTTTATCGATGAGATCTTGGCTGAAAACCATGAAGAAGAAGATGAAGAGCTTGTACGTGAAAAGGTAATTGACTTTACTGTGCTCACAGAAGAGCAAGCACTTGTTCAAACTGATCTCTTAGGTCATGACTTCTTTGTATTTACCAATGCAGATACCGGTGCAACAAACGTTATTTACCACAGAAAAAATGGTGGATACGGAATTATTAAGCCTAAACTTGAAGAGCTTGACGCTTAAGTTTTATTAGCTCAAAGGTATTCAAACATTCAAGACCTGTACTACAAAATTGTAGTGCAGGTCTTTTTTGTCTTTGCTTGCCTGCTACAATATCAAAAGAAATGATTTTTGTCGTAGGAGATCTTAGGTGCCAAGTACAGACGAGCTGTTAAAATTTTTATCAAATAAAAAGGGAATTGAGAGCTATCTTGACAATTTAGATGAAAGCCAAGATGCGAAGAGTCTAGATAATTACCTTGCATATCTTTTAAAAGAAAAAGAGGCAAAGCGCTCAGATATTATTAAAAAGACTGATCTTAATGCAACTCATGCCTATCAAATTTTTAATGGCACAAGAGGTGCTTCAAGAGATAGCCTTTTGCAGCTTGCCCTAGCTTTTAAGCTTAGCTTACAAGAGACAGGGCGTCTTCTTTTTTATGGTGAAGCAGCATCTTTATACGCAAAAAATAAGCGAGATGGCATCATAATCTTTTGCATCTTAAATCACAAGGATTTGCAAGAGACAAACGAGCTTTTGTATGAGCTGGATGAGGAAACTATCAGCCATCTTTCTCAAGATCGTTAAGGGTAGAGCTATTATGTCTGAGGATTTAGTTGGGCTTGAGCTTGATGATTTTTACACAGTAGAAAAAGAAATCAAATACTCTAAGCACGAGAAAACGCAGCTGGTGCGAAGAGATGATGACTACTATATTCGCAAATATAGCTATTACAAAGGCAGTTCAAAGACCTTTTGGGCATTGTATTCTGACACCCATTCAGACTATCTACCTAAGCTGTATAACTGGTATGTTGTGGGCGATGAGCTCGCGGTAGTTCTAGAACATGTTGAAGGCATAAGCCTTGAAGCATACGTTCAAAAACAAGGACCACTTGAAGAGGAAGAGGCTTTAGGGATTGCCCTTAATATTGCAGAGGCACTAGATGCACTTCATACACAAGCAGCACTTCCACTTATTCATAGGGACGTTAATCCTTCAAATATTATTGTGACCCCGCATAAGACATCAGTCTTAATTGATATGGGGATTGCACGAGTGTTTAAAGAAGAGCAAGCACACGATACTGAAATTCTTGGTACGGTAGGCTATGCTGCTCCTGAGCAGTTTGGCTATCAGCAGAGCAGCCCTAAAAGTGATATCTACTCTTTAGCAGCTGTTATCTTATTTATGCTAAGTGGCAAAAGGCCTAATCAGCATGCAGTATCTGAACTTGAATCCTATAACTTATCTATGCAATTAAAGTCAGAATTAAGACGTGCACTCGATTTTAATCCTGAATACCGTCAAACCTCAGCAAAAATCTTTAAAAGCGAGCTTGAAGGCTGTCTTTCTCCAAAGACTGTGCCATCATATCCGCTCATAACTAATGTGCCAAGCCCTTCTGTCCCAAAGCCTCAAGAACAGTATGTTCCTAAAGTTGTAGCCTGGCTTAAAGAGAGACCTTTAGCGTATAAGGTGTATAAGTCAGTGCAGGTAGTGGCATTTTTAGTCTTAGTATTATTCATATTTTTTTATATAGGTGAAGTCCAAAAATCATTGAGTATAAAACCCACCATACTTGGGATAAGCGACGCTAGTATGACCACTTTTGTTGCATTTTTCTTCTTTGTTGCGCCCCTTATATTGCTCTTTAATTTATTTAATATCTGGTCGCTTCCATTTTTAAGGGAGCATACTGTGCTCAAACTCTTTTTGGGCTATATTGTTTTCTTCTTTTTTGCTGGGATTATTCAGACTATCTTAATGAGCTTAGCCGGAACTCTTATCCAATAATACTGAGCTGTCAGCTAATGAATATTGTTTTTATTTGGATTAAGGTCATTTTACTTATTCGTATTTGAAAGGTGTAAACATGGCTAAAAACAAGATGACTACCTGTAGTAATTGCGGAAAGCCAATTGCTGCAAGTGCAAAAACCTGTCCAAATTGCGGTGCAAAAAATAAAAAACCTATTTATAAAAGACCGTGGTTTATTGTAGTTGTGGTTTTAATTGTTCTTGCAGGAATTGGCGGCGCACTTGGTGGCGGAAATAATGGCTCAAGTCAGACAAGTGCTCAAGCTCCAAGTCAGGATCAAGGTGCGGTAAGTTAAGACCAGCAGACTGCTCCTGCAGCTCCTGCTAAACAAGATGCTCCTGCACCTGCTGAACAGCCTAAAGAGTATAGTGCACATAGTGCTAAAGATTTACAAGATGATTTGAAAAACAATGCGCTTAAAGCTGCAGAAAAGTATAAAGATCAGTATGTTGAAGTTAGTGGAGTATTGTCAAATATTGATAGCAGT
>JASBYZ010000098.1 GCA_029983705.1 Coriobacteriales bacterium | reverse complement strand
CGCAAGCTTATCAGTGCCGTAGGCAGGAGTTTCTACCTTAGGAAGGTCTTTGATTTTGCCACCTGCAAAGTTTAGTTGAGGAGACCTGTAACTAATTGCTCCACCATCTTGATTTAAAACACCAAGCATTGCATTGATGCACCAAATCATACGTACGGTATCTGCGGAGTTCTCATACATTGAAGAGAAGGTTCCGCTCCAAACGTTATCAACAAAGCAGCGTGGTGCTTGAGCTCCAAGGCTTTGAGCAACTTGACGCACAAAGTCTTGATCAATTTCGCAGGTCTGTGCCACCCATTCTGGAGTGTATTCTTTAAGAGCTGCCTTAAATTCATCAAAGCCAATTGAATTTGCTTCAATAAATTCTTTCTTATACATATCATGTTCAACTAGGTAATTTGCAATACCAAGTAAGAATGCAAGCTCAGTGCCCGCCTTAGTTGGCACCCAGGTATCTACGATACTTGAGTCTCCGCCGTATTTAGGACCAACATAAAAGATGGTGGTTCCCTTATCAATTGCCTCAGCAAGCTCTTTTGGCTCATCAGGTCTAAATGCCTCACCATAACTTTTTCCTACATATACCATGCACTTTGCATTGGCTACATCTGGAGAAAAGATAGAACCGAGTGTTGTAAACTCTGATGTAAAAAGAGTCCCGTTTGAAACTCCTCCATCGTTCCAGTGGTTGTTAGAACCAAGTGCGTTTATAAAACGCTTACCGTAAAGCTCTTTAGCTACGCGGTTATCCTGAAACATAAATACACTTGTTGGATCTACTTCTTTAAGCTTAGCGCCAATTTCGCTAAATGCTTCATCCCAGCTAATTTCTTCATACTTGCCGGATGCATTGCGCCTCATTGGAGCCTTAATGCGCTGGTCGGACTCACACACTTCTGGATATCCATAACCTCTGGTACAAAGCCTCCCTTGAGAGGTTGGGTGATGGATATTACCAAGGGTCTTCCAAAACTTACCGTCTTGTGCAAAAACCTTCATACCACACTGGTTTGGACAACCATCACAGAGGGTGTAGGTGGTATCAATGCGCTTTATTTCGCTTTGTTGACCCGGATAAATCTTAGAGTAGTCTTCATCGTATTCAGGCTTTTTACCCTCTTGGTTTGCAAGGGCTTGACCAGCAAGTGCGCCTACTCCAAGCGCTGCACCTGTTGCAACAAAACCTCTTCTTGTGAGAGCCGCCTTCTTAGTTTTATTTTCCATTAGTAATCGACCCTCCCTTATGCCTTTAGCATTTCTTCAGTGCTTGGTCTGCCTTCTTTGGCTAAGATCTCATCGGCAATATCAATCCAGTCAATAAAGCCAATAGCACCGTTTGGACAGTGACGAGCACATCTACCACATGAGATGCACTTAGTTGACTTGTTGGTAGCAAGGTCAATGGTTGGCATATGCCATGGGCATGCCTCAGTACAGGTACCGCAGCCAATGCATCTGTCATCAAGAACAATACGTGCACCGTTATGCTCGCTTACAACAATTGCAGATACCGGACATGCCTCCATGCAAAGGGCAATACGACACTGTTTGCAGTAATCTTGTGCGTACTCAAGGTTTCTCATGGCACCGCCATCAGAGTCCATAGAGTCGCCGTACATGTAATTTCTCCAGACCTTTACGCGGGCGATATGCGAGTTGGTCTTGTGATCGTTTTTAAGGGTGCAAGCCATCTCACAACGCTGACATCCACTGCAGCGCTCAGGGTATACCACAATCATTTTCTTAGGTGTTGGGTTTAAGATAACTTGGCCGCGAGCCACAGCATCTTGGGTAACCCCCCACTTAGTAAGTGCTCCTACACCAACAAGGGCAGCAAGTGACAATCCAGAAATTGCTGCAAACTGTCTACGGGTCATGCCCTTTTTCTTTTTGCCTTCACGAAGCTCGGTCTCATCGTCATTGATAATAAATTTAGCGTCATGAGCTCTTTGTTGAGCCTTCTTTGAATACGGATGACGCTCAGCATACTTGATACGCTCTTCTTGAGCCTTCTCTCGTAGCACCTGATGTTTCTCAGTTGGTTTTTCTTCTGACATAGCACTCACCTCCTAAACCAAAAGCCCAAGTTGCTCAAGTTCATCAGCAACCTCGTCTAAATCGTAGTATTCAAGACTTTCACGGCTTAAGGCACCGGTCTTTTCATCCCAGTGAAATTCCTTATAGAGCATGGGGAGGCCCTTTTGGAAATCCTCGCGCTCCATCTTGTCAGTACCAGGGGTAAATGGTGCAATCTCTGGATCTTTTTCAAATGGCCATGCGGTCATAATGTCATGCTGATTACGCATGTCAGTGGTGCCCATGCCTCTAATGGTGTTAGCACGCTGCAAGGTCATGATTGCTCCACCAATTTTGTAGAGCTCTTCTGTTGTGTAGTCTTCACCGGTTACTGCCTTAAAGAACTTTGACTCAAGCTCTAGGTCTCCGCGGTAGTCTCTGTCTTTAGTTGGCGACACGGTCATTGGCCATACCCAGTTGCAAAGCACAAGCGAGTCATGAAGGATGTCAGTCACAATTGACCACCATGCAAACTTTGCCTTGTACTCATTCATAGGCGTATAGTTCTTTGGTGAGTCATATGCGTCTGGGCTTCCCCAAACTTCTCCCGCAATCTCTTTTTTGAGCTCTTCTGGAAGACCTGAACCTTGGTAGTTAACTGCTGAGTGAATCATGTCATCGCGGTTAAATACCATGTTGTATAAGGCGCCAACCTGAGCACAGCACTCATTAGCGTGGTGTACTGGCCAGCCTCTGTAATTGATTAGTTTTGAACGTTGATCGTCAAACCAAGCTTGCTCACCCCAGCGCTCACACCAAACAAGTGGACCGTGACCGATGTAGGACATTTCATTGTCGTTTTGAGCAATGTGTTGTAAGAGCTCAACTAAAATGCTTGGGTCACGGCGCTCAAACTTAGTAAAGTCAAAGAGAGCGTATTCTTCTTTGGGGAGAACTCTTTCAAATACGCCATCTGCAATACAGTGTCCTAAGTCACGCCAAATTTGTCCGTAATTGTCCCAAAGACCGAGGTTGTCAATCTCGTTAGTAATAGTGGTGTTAAACAAGATGTAGTCATCAGGATGCTCTTTAGCCATGTTGGTCTTTAAGAATCCATCTATAAATCTAAATGCCATGTTTGATACACAGGTATTACCTGATGATTCATAGCCCGTTACCTCTTTTAGACGAGGGACTTTAAGGTCTGAATAACAGTGAATTGGACAGCCATAGCACCCGTCCATTCTTACGGTATATTTCTCAGCTGCAGGACCCAAGTCATAGGTAGACTTCATACATCTCAAGCCTACGGTATTAATTTCGTAAGGCTTTGGCTCTCCAGTCTCAACTGGTTTTTTAGCAGCACCCCAGTAAAGACCTTTGCGTGCATTCCAACGAGAACCCTTATCCCAATACTCAGCCCAAGATTGCTGAGTTCCTGGAACAACGTGGTTGTTATTAGATCCCAAGATTTCTGCGAGCATGTAATCAGAAAGGTTTGCCACACTTGCTGGGTCTGACACAAAGACTGATTGGTTGCCCATAACAACAATAGCCTTAACTTTCTTAGAGCCTAAAATAGCTCCAATACCAGCTCCGCCTGAGTGATTTCTTGAATTGATAAGACAGGCGTATGGAAGTAAGTTTTCTCCTGCCGCACCAATAGCTGCCACGCAGCACTCTTTACCGTGTCTGTTGCTTAAAATCTCTGTGGTATCTCTAATGTTTACACCCCAAAGATCTGTTGCATCCAAGACTTCGATTTTGTCATCGTTGATCAAAATATAGCAAGGAGTTTCTGACATTCCTTCAATTACCATGCCGTCATATCCTGCAAACTTAATGCGCGCACTCAGCATTCCTCCAAAGTGAGCGTCTACAACGAGATGGTCTTTTGTGTAGGTTGACAAAAAAGATGCCGAGCCTCTTCCAGCTAGTGGTACACCAGTTGCAGTAAGTGGTCCCACTGCAATAGCTACCTTACTACCTGGATCAAAAGGTTGAGTTCCTGCAGGCACTTCATCATAAATGATTTTATTTGTGATGCCCATGCCGCCAAGAAACTTCTTGTATGGTTCTGTTGAGAACTTAGTGGCTCTACGTTTTCCAACGTCAATACGAGCCATCTGTCCTGTCCAACCATACGACAGGTTTTCTGACATTTCTCCCCCCTAAAATATAGAATTTTTTAACACACTTGCATAAGTTATTAAATTGATTAGTTGAACAAATGTGTTACTCCCCTACGCTCATTTTATGGGGACTAAAAATTATTATCAAGTTTTTTCCGAGGCCAAACATTTGCAAAATATAGGTATCTAGCTGGTATTTTGTTTTATATTTTTAAAGATAAGTGAGCGCCAAGTCACGTTTTTTATAGTTCCTTTTGCTTGAGAATAATATATTCCAGGTGCTTTGCTATATTTTAAGTATTTATGCTTAATTATGATAAAAAAGTTGCCCATTTTTTTGACTCTGTCAAAATAAATGTCTAAGGGAGAAGCGTGAACGGCCGTTTGGGAGGGGGCTGGCTATGAAACTTGGGGACACTCAGGACAATCAGCCATATGAGAATCTGGCTTTTCCAAATACTATAGATGAAGAATACATTCCTGTGCGTGAAGAGGATGAGGCTTACTTTGTAAGTGAGGACGAATCTGAAGAAGAAGGCGAAACTACACTCAGTGCGCGTGAGCGTTTTAAAGACAAGCCGCTTGAGGAGCTTACAGAAGATGAAATAACTCTTCTGTTTGATGAGAGCTTTGCTGACTTTCTCGACCTCGTAAGAGAGCACTCTGATGAAGGCAAGCTTACTACATTTGCTGATATTGAAGGCGCAGATATTATTCCAGAGCAGTTTAGCTCAGACGACTTTGAGGCGAGAGTCCATAGCTATATATCTGATGCAGAACTTAGCTCAGAACTTGAGTTTGATGATATCAAGCTTTTACAAGGCAGCAAGCAAAACTATTACTACTCAGATCGTTACCAATCAAATAGCTGGGCTAAGGCCGTGTTTTTATTGACAGAAGATGATGAGATTTTAAGCTTTGTGACGAACATCAGAGACGAGTCTAAAATTTATCCTCGACCAATGATTCTTGAGGCGCTCACCCAAGAGCCCTACTCATATTCTAAAGAGAGAATCTCTGAGATTTTTGATGAAATCAAAGAGGTCGATGAGTTCAAAGACATTAAAGAGGTCTCTGCATCCAATGGCGATAGATATTTTTATTCCGATACCTACCTATCAAAAGCGCAGGC
>JASBYZ010000097.1 GCA_029983705.1 Coriobacteriales bacterium | reverse complement strand
GCAAGGCGAGAGAGGAGGGCTCCTAATTTATCAGGCAGGTAGGTATTAGAGATTAAGATCTCATCATAGGCCCTAAAGTTAAAGGGAAGCTCACCTTCCTTGGCCTCAATAAAGCAGCTCTTCATCTGGTCTTGAGAGATATGCACGATGGTATGTACCTGCTCAAACCTGATTTTGCAAAACTCAAAGGAGGCTTCGCCAATACTGTGCACTGAGGCTGGGATGTCAATAAGATTACTAATGCTTCGTGAGCAAAAGCACTTCTCGCCAATGCTCTTTAGATTTCTTGAAAGAATAAGACGCTCAAGACCTTTAGCGAGGTTTTGGTCCTCGATAATCTCAACACTGTCAGGAATTATAAGGGTCTTTGGGGCGCTTAAGAGCGCACCAGTCTTAATACACTTAAGTGGCTTAGCGTTAATGCTGCTTGGCAGTGAAAGAGTTTGATCAGCCTGAGCTGCATTTGGCTTAAAGCTTTGATTTTGTAGCTTGTTTGCCTGTGTACGTGCAAATTTTTTTGATGCCGATAAGGGAGGGCGCGGACCTAAGACTAAGGCCGCAAAGTCATTGTCTACATCATAGTAGCAGCCCTTTTCTTTTATAACCTCATGACTTGCAAGGCGCACCCCACGCATTCTAAGCGTCTCATACATTGCTAAGTCTTTCGCACAGACCCAAAGCGCACTCTCTAGTGCCTTTGATTTTTGTGCCTCAAGCAGAGGTGGGCACACCACAAGCTCAGGAAGGATCGCGTCTTCAATAAAGCTGTGAGGATGAATAATGCGTATGCTTGATGGGAGCTCAAGGCGTGAAGGATAGGGCTCAGCGGCATAGATAAGCTCTGTCTCATCCTGAGTAAGCAGGTAGTTATCCACCAACATATAGTTTGGATTAGCATCGTTTACAGAAATCTCAAGCGCTTGCTTTTTATCAGCATAGTTTGAGCGAGAAAACGCTTGCGCTTTAAAGTCAATAAGTTTCTTACCAATATGAATGTGCTCGCACTGGATTGAGCTCAGTGCACCCTGAGCAACTTTTTTAAGCTCATCTCCAAGGTACAAAAGCTTTACTTGTACACCTTGGGAGTTTCTTCTAATGCACGCATTTGCAGAAATTTCTCTAAGAGGTTTATCGTCAATAAAGTCAGGGAGCATAATTACAATATCTTTATTTGTGCCAAGGTAGCGTGCAAGTGCATGCAAGTTGAGTTCGCTTAAGACAAAGCAATCGGCCTCTTCTTTAAAAATTAAGCCAGCTTGCAAGTCTTCAAAATTATGCATATTTTTTTGAACGAGCTTTTCCTCATTTTTCTTTGGTCTAAGTGCTTCTTCAATAATTTTTTGTCGATAGCCCTCAGCGCTTCCAAAGTGCAAACTTCCAGAACTGAGCAAATCATAAGGCTTTGTACTGGTGTTTTCCTGATTTTCTTTTGCTGCTTGCCTAAAACCTAGCTCCTGAATTTTATCGTGGTGAGAAATCCACTCCTTGTATGAGTCAAGTTGAGGTGACCAAATTGTACCGTCAGATTGAGAAGAATTATTATTAATAATTAATTCTTTGGATAAAAGCCTAAATTCTTGCGCCTCTGCAGCAGAAATAAGTTTTGAAATTGGGGTATTTACGTCGCTAAATACTAGATCTTCTAGACGAGTACGCATGGCTTTTCATCCTTAATTTTTAGTCTGTCCTGTCCAAAATTTCTAACAATATTATAAACAATCGCTTTGAACTTTAAATGATGCGTGTTAATTTATAAGAGTAATCATCAGAAGGCTCTTCTCGAGTAAAGGTAGGGAAATATGTCAAAAGATATTAATTTTCACTCTCAGGCGCGTGACGCAATGGCGGTTGGCGTAGGAAAACTTGCTGATGCAGTAAAGGTAACCCTTGGTCCTCGTGGTAGATACGTAGCCCTTGAGCGCGGTAAAAATGGTACGCGTGCACCTTTAGTAACTAACGATGGAGTTACTGTTGCTCGTGATGTCTTCTTAGAAAACCCTGTTGAAAACATGGGCGCTCAGCTTATTAAAGAAGCAGCTATTAAAACCAATAGCATTGCTGGTGACGGTACAACAACAGCAACTATTTTGGCAAACGAGATTGTTCGCGAAGGCTTAAAAAACATTACCGCAGGAGAAAATCCAATTGCAATTAGACGCGGTATTGTAACGGGTGCTAAGGCTGTTGTAAAAGAGATTACCGAAAACGCAACCAAGCTTGAGAGCAATGAACAAATTGCTTCAGTTGGTGCTATTTCTGCTCGAGATGATGAAACTGGCGACGGTGTAGGAGAGAGAATTGCTGAGGCAATGGAAAAAGTTGGCTCAGTAGGAGTTATCACGATTGAAGAGTCTCAAACCTTTGGCATTGATATCGAAATCGTTGAAGGTATGCAGTACGAGCGCGGCTATATATCACCATACATGGTAACTGACCGCGAGCGTATGGAGGCTGTTTTGGAAGATCCATACATCCTTATCACCGATCAAAAAGTTACTACCATCCAAGAAATCCTTCCAATCTTAGAAGAAGTTACCAAGGTAAATAAACCCCTCTTTATTGTTGCAGAAGATGTTGAGGGCGATGCGCTTGCTACCATGCTCTTAAACAAGGTACGTGGAGCCTTCCAGTTTGCAGCAGTTAAGGCACCGGGTTTTGGTGAAAGAAGAAAGAGAATCTTAGAGGATATTGCTGTTGTAACGGGTGGTACCTTCTATGCAAAAGATTTAGGTTTAAGTGTTGAAAACGCTACTATAGATAAACTTGGTAAGGCAAAGTCTGTAAAGGTTACCAAAGATACCACTATTATCGTTGGCGGATCTGGAGATAGTGCAGCTATCGAGAAGAGATGCGAAGAGATTAGAGCAGAAATTCCTCGTACCAGCTCTGACTATGAGCGCAAAAAGATGCATGAGAGACTTGGTAAACTTACCGGCGGAGTTGCCATCATGCGCGTAGGCGCTGCAACTGAAAGTGAAATGAAGGAGAAGCGCTCAAGAATTGAAGACGCACTTCAGGCAACCCTTGCAGCAACCGAAGAAGGAATTGTTCCGGGTGGAGGAGTAGCCTTACTTGACGCAATTCCAGTACTTGATAGTGTTGAATGCCGCAACAAGGGCGAGCAGGTAGGTGTAGACATCTTAAGGCGCGCGCTTGAGGCTCCAGTAAGAGCTATTGCTGAAAATGCTGGATTTGAACCAGGTATGGTTGTAGAAAAGATTAAGGCTATGCCTAAGGGCGAGGGCATTAACTTTGCTACAGAAGAAACTGGTAACATGATTGATATGCAAGTAATTGATCCAGTTAAGGTAACTCGTACAGCACTGCAATCAGCAGTCTCTGTAGCTTGCTTGATTATTGTAACTGAGGCATCCATTAACGAGATTCCTAAAGAAGGCCAAGACATGACCGAGCTTGTTCAAGCTATGAATGCTCGAAACGGCGGCGGTATGAACATGGGTGGCATGATGATGTAAGCATGTCTTGCTTATAGATTCCACTCTTTATGCAACAAATCTTTAGGGCGCTCCCAGGTGTGTGGGGGCGCCTTTTTACTGCCTAAATACTCTTGTAGCTAAGCTCTATTTTGACTCAAAGATTGACTAGAATTCTCAACTTATACAATAAAATACAATAATAATGTACTGTCATATTGGTCAAAATTAGGTAAAAAATTGCACGTAAAAGCTTAATAACAATGAAAATTTAGGAAGTTATTAAAAAATTATTATCCAATATAAAATTATAATTAAAAAGCTTCAACTGCAGGTGCTTTCTCAATGACGGATAACGAACAAAAAATATACAAAATAATGAGATTACAAGGTAAAGTACTTAATTTGGCAAGCTTGCTATTTATGAATTTGATGGTAATAATGTATTTAGTTAGTCTTTTTTAAATCTTTTTTAAGGGAGATTTTTATGCATCCTATTCACGTAACTAGTGAGATTGGCAAACTTAAAAAAGTTTGTCTCCACAGGCCAGGTGAAGAGATCCTCAATCTTCATCCTGATGAGTTAGAGAACCTACTCTTTGACGACATCCCATTTCTAGAAGTTGCTCAGCAGGAGCATGATGCATTTGCAGACCTCATGAGAAATGAGGGAGTAGAGGTAGTCTATCTTGAGAAACTTGTTGCAGAGGTATTTGATAAAGTACCGGGCACCCGTGAAGAATTCTTAAAGCAATTCTTAAGCGAGGCCAACATCAAGGGCGAAAGAGTTATGCAAGCTGCCAAAGAAAGACTTGAGTCCATTAAAGACAACTACGAATTTGTCTGCAAGACCATGGCAGGTTTTACTCGAGCAGAACTCGAGCTTCCAGCTCTTTTTAAAAACTCACTTGAGTCTTACCTTGGCTCAACTGAGGAAAGAGATCCTCTTGCAGTACACCCACTACCAAACCTTTATTTCTCACGCGATCCATTTGCAACTGTTGGAAATGGTGTGTGCGTAAACCACATGTATGCTCACACAAGAAACCGTGAGACCCTCTACGGAGAGTTTATTTTTAGATATCACCCAGAGTACAAGGATGTACAGCGCTGGTATCACAGAGACGCTCAGTACCACATTGAGGGTGGAGATATCTTAAACTTATCTCGCACTGCACTTGCAATTGGTATTTCTCAGCGCACTCAAGCCGCAGCAATTGATACAATTGCCAAGAACATCTTCTGGCACAGCGAGGGCTGCGAGATTGAGAAAATCTTTGCCTTTGACATTCCAGCAAGACGCGCATTTATGCACCTTGATACCGTTTTTACTCAAATTGATTATGATAAATTTACTATCCATCCAGCAATTATGCAGACCCTTAGAGTGCTTGAAATCACCAAGGGTGCTAAAGAGGATGAGCTCAAGATTGAAGAGCACAACGGCTCACTTGAGAGCATTCTTGCATACGCACTTGGAATTGACTCAGTTAAACTCATCCAGTGCGCTGGTGGAGATCCTGTAGCTGCTGCACGCGAGCAATGGAACGATGGTTCAAATACCCTTTGCATCGAGCCAGGCAAAATCGTAGTGTATCAGCGCAACAATGTAACCAATAAGCTTCTTGAAAAAGAAGGATTGGATCTGTTGGTAATGCCTTCAGCTGAAGTAAGCCGTGGCCGTGGAGGTCCACGCTGCATGAGCATGCCATTTATCAGAGAAGATATTTAATTAGTAAGTAAGTGTGTAAATTTTTATCGATAAAAAACGATGAAAGGATTGTATTATGCCAGTAAATCTTAGTGGAAGAAGTTTTCTCCGTTTGCTCGATTTTTCAACTGATGAGATTAAGTACCTTCTCGAACTCTCAAAGAACTTTAAAGAGTTAAAACGTACTGGAACTCCTCATCGTTACCTTGAGGGCAAGAACATTGTTTTGCTCTTCCAAAAGACCTCAACTCGTACCCGCTGCGCATTTGAAGTTGGCGCAATGGACTTAGGTATGGGCGTTACCTACCTTGATCCAGGTTCTTCTCAAATGGGCAAAAAGGAGTCTATCGAAGACAC
>JASBYZ010000096.1 GCA_029983705.1 Coriobacteriales bacterium | reverse complement strand
GCATAGTTTTTACCATAACTGAAAGCCTTCTCATAGACATACCAGAAAGCACAAAAAGAATTCCAATAAAGATAAGTGCAAGTCCACCTACGGACATAATAAGGTTTAAGCTTTGGTGGGTGTTAAAGAGTATTAGCAAGCCTAAGATACCAAGTAGGAAGGCTGACACCATTGGCAGAGCACCAAGTCTGGTAAAGCGTCTAATTAAGAATAAGAGCCCGCCACCCACAAAGCCAAAGAAACTTAAAGAAAGCCCTAAGACTCCAAGCGCAAAGCTTGCAGAGCCTTCAGGCATAAATATCAAAATGAGACCCAGCACAACAAGGATGAAGCTCATAAGCTCGGTAGAACTCTTTGCTTGGATACTTCTAATAAAGCTTATAACACCACCAGAGATAAAGAGACCTCCAATGAGTGCCATAAATCTTGGAGCTAAGCTCTCTGGTGCAAGCAGGCCAAAAATTCCAAGAGCAATGCTTAAAACACCAATTATTACGAGCACGATCCAGTTTTTAGATATCATTTGTGCAAAGCGTTCCATAATTTTATATCCTTATAAATCTGCGCTATCAAGCCACAGAGTAAATGGTCCATCATTTTCTAGCTCTACCTGCATGTATGCCCCAAATTCGCCGGTCTTAACATCTGGGAAATCTTCACTGGCTCGCTCAACAAATTTCTCATATAAGCCACGTGCTACATCTGGTTTTGCGGCAGGGGTAAAGCTTGGGCGATTTCCCTTTTTCATAGAGGCATAGAGCGTAAACTGTGATACTACTAAAAGGTTAAGGCCTGAGACATCTTTTGCAGAGAGGTTGGTCTTGCCCTCCTCGTCTTCAAAAATGCGCATCTTTGAGATTTTATTCCAGACCTTATCAAGCTCTGCTTCGCCATCTCCTTCTCCAAATCCTAAGAAGATGAGCAGGCCTTTTTGAATTTCGGATACTTTTTTATTTTCAATTGTGACGCTTGCATGATTTACGCGTTGAATGAGTGCTCTCACTATGTTCTCAATCCCTTCAAAGTTGTATAGTGCTTAACTGTCTATTCCAAAAAGAGGTGTATTACTAATGTTAGACATCAGTGTTTCAGAAGTTTTTGAAATATTATTTATTGTAGGTTTTGCCTTTGCTTGGCCATCATCAATTTATAAGTCAATAAAATCAAAAACAGCTAAGGGTAAAAGCATCGTATTTTTAATGGTTGTACTCTTTTCATACATCTGTGGCATTATCTCAAAGCTTACCTCAGGACACGTGAACTTTATTGTTGGATTTTACGTCTTTAATACCTTTCTTGTACTAACTGATACCATTTTGTATTTTATTAACTCAAGACGAGACAAGCAGCGTGCAGCTAACGAAAAACTTCGTGGCTAAAAGTTTTTAAGGGTGTTTTCATCCATACGATAGATAATCCACTCTGATTGAGGGCGGGCACCTTGGGACTCGTAAAACTTGCGTGATCTTGTATTCCAATCAAGACACCACCACTCGAGTCTGCCGCAGCCTCTCTCGTGAGCAATGCGTGCTACCTCGTGCAAGAGTGCCTTGCCAATACCTTGACCGCGAAACTCTTCAAGCACAAAGAACTCTTCAAGGTGGATACCAGGCTTTGCGACAAAGGTAGAAAAGTTAGGGTAAAAAAGTGCAAAGCCAATCTCGACACCATCTTTAAGGGCAAAAATCACCTCAGCAAGTTCTTTTTCAAAAATAAGTTCCCTCATATTTTCAGCACTTGCATTGCACTCATCGGCCATTTTTTCATACTCAGCCATCTTCCAAATAAAATCTGAAATAAGCTGGCTGTCATCACCTACTGCCTTTCTAAATGTAAGTGCGTGACTTTCTCCCATAATTTATCTCCCCTAAGAAGTAGTTTATCTTAAACTCTTATATTTTCTATGATTTGTAGGATACTATGAATGCATATAATTTTACGAATAAAAGGGGGCTTTAGGTGGCAAAAAAACTCCTTTGTATGATGCTCATATAGCATTAGGTGCAAAGATGCAGGAATTTGCAGGCTATGAAATGCCAATAAGCTATTCAAAGGGCATTACTCATGAGCACATGGCAGTGCGCGAGCGCGTAGGTCTTTTTGATGTATCTTATATGGGCGAGATCTTTTTGCGCGGACCTCAAGCAAAAGAACAGCTCAATCTCTTACTCAGTAATTCATTTACTAAGTTAAAACCAGGAAGAATCAGATACACCCTCATGCTTAACGAGAAGGGCACCATCATTGATGACCTAATCGTTTACTGCTACTCAGAAAAAGAGTATTTGCTGGTAGTAAATGCTGCAAATCTTGAAAAGGATTACAGCTGGCTAAAAGAACACATTACGCTTGACTGTGAGCTTGATGATGAGTCAGCCGAGTACGGCCTTTTAGCGCTTCAAGGACCTCGCGCAAAAGAGGTGCTCTCAAAGCTTTGCGATGAAGAGCTTTTGCCTGAGAAATACTACAGCTTTGTTGAACTTGATATCCACGGAATTTCTTGCATGGTGTCTCAAACGGGCTACACCGGAGAGTTTGGCTATGAGATTTACTGTCCAGACTCTGCTGCCCAGGCTATTTGGGATCTTGTGCTTAAGGCAGGCGAGGAGTTTGGTATAGAGCCTTGTGGTTTAGGCGCCCGAGACACTTTGCGCTTAGAGGCTGCAATGCCGCTTTATGGTCATGAACTATCTGATGAGATAAATCCTCTTGAAGCTGGACTTCAGTTTGCTGTCAAGCTTGATAAGGATGATTTTATTGGTAAGAGTGCGCTTCTTGCTGCAGGTGAGCCTGGGCGTGTGCGAGTAGGTCTTGTGGTCACTTCAAAGGGTATTGTGCGTGAGGGCTCGACGATTTTTGATGGCGATAAAGAGGTGGGCATTGTAACTTCAGGAACGCTTGCCCCATACCTTGATAAGGCAATTGCTATGGCATACCTAGAAAAAGCTTATGCAAAGCCTGGAAAAGCACTTAAGGCGCAGGTAAGAAAGCGCATTATTGATGTTGAAGTAGTAGAACTACCATTTTATTCAAGAAATAAATAAGCTTATTAGATTTAAGGAGAAAGCTATGAACTTCCCAAGTGAACTCAAATACACCAAGTCACACGAGTGGATTAAAGAAGAAGATGGCAAGTTTTTAGTAGGTCTTACTGAGTTTGCCCAAGATCAAATGGGCGGCATTGTATTTGTTGACTTACCAGAAGAAGAGGATGAGTTTTCTGAGGGTGAGTCATTTGCTGAGGCTGAGTCTGTAAAGGCAGTTTCAGAGATCTTCTCGCCAATTGAGGGAAGCGTTGTAGAAGTAAACGAAGAGCTTGAAGATGAGCCTCAGCTCATAAACGAAAAACCTTATGAGGCATGGATTGCTAAGTTTGAGGGCGAGCTTGTAGCTGAGGTATTGGACGCAGAGGCTTATAAAAAGTTCTGCGAAACAGAGGCTTAAGACCTATGGGAGACTACGTACCAAGTACTGAGGCTCAGCAAAAAGAGATGCTCTCTGAGCTTGGCCTTAGTTCTTTAAAGGAGCTCTACAAAGATATCCCTAGTGAGCTTATCTTGGATGAACTTGATATCCCTCACGAGCTCTCTCAACTTGAAATTGAGCGCGAACTTAAGGCGCTCTCAAAGAAAAGTCAGGACTTTAGTGCGATCTATAGGGGAGCAGGTGCCTATGAGCACTACATTCCTCCTATGGTAAGAAAGGTAAGTGCTAAGGAGTCCTTTTTAACAGCCTACACCCCATACCAGACTGAGCTCTCTCAAGGTGTGCTTCAAAATATCTTTGAGTACCAATCAATTATTTGTGAGTTTACCGGTATGGATGTATCAAATGCTTCGATGTATGACGGGGCAAGTGCACTTTCTGAGGCCTGCGGTATGTGCTATAGCAAAAAGCGCAAAAAGACGCTGATTGCCTCAAGTGTAAACCCGCTTTACAAGCAGGTGGTAAAAACCTATGCACATGCCTACGGAGCAGATGTAGAAGAGGTTTCTTGTGGTGAGGATGGTCGTCTAGATTTAGATGATTTGCAAGCAAAGTTTAGCGATGAAAACGTTGCTTGTTTTGCGCTCCAGCAGCCTAACTTTTATGGCGTAATTGAAGACGCAAAGGCTATAGGAGATATTCTTACTGAGTTTAAGGTACACTACATTATCTGCGCTAACCCGCTTATGCTCACTACTCTTAAAAGCCCTCATGAGTGCGGAGCAGATATTGCCTGCGGAGAGGCTCAGCCACTTGGTCTTGCGCTAAACTTTGGCGGCCCATACCTGGGCTATCTTGCTTGTTCACAAAAGCTTATGCGCCAGATGCCGGGAAGAATTGTGGGACAAACAACAGACCTAGACGGCAAAAGAAGCTTTGTCCTTACTCTGCAAACTCGTGAGCAGCATATTAGACGCGAGAAGGCTACTTCAAATATCTGCACTAACCAAGCACTTTGTGCGCTTAGTGCCTGTGTGTATGTAGCATCAATGGGACCAAAGGGTATGCGTGAGGCATGCACGCAGTCGATGAAATACGCACGCTACCTCAAAGATAAGCTTATCGAAACAGGACACTTTAGTGAGGTGTATAGCTCTGAGTTTGCCTATGAGTTTGTGCTTAAAACTGACCTTGAAGCACATAAACTTGAGAGCTACCTTGCAAAGCACAATATTTTAAGCGGGCTTGTCTTAGATGATGAGCATATCTTGTGGTGTGCAACTGAGATGTCAACTAAAGACAATATAGATGAGCTTGCACAGCTTATTAAATCATATGAGGAGGGCAAATAGATGGATCTCCTATTTGAAAAGAGCGTTCCAGGAAAGCATACTCAGTATCTGCCAGAATGTGAACTTGATATACAGCTTGAGCTTGATGAGAGCCTCAAGAGAGAGGCAGATCTTAATTTGCCAGAGCTTTCTGAAATTGAGGTTTCAAGACATTACTCAGAGCTTGAGAGAAACACCTTTGGTGTAAATAACGGCATGTATATGCTTGGCTCTTGCACCATGAAGTATAATCCTCAAATTAATGAGATTAGCTCTGCTTTTGATGGATTTACTCAGGCACATCCCTTAAGTCCAGATATGAGTGTTCAGGCAAGTCTTGAGGTCTTAGCGCGTGCAGAATCATACCTCTGTGAAATTACCGGCATGGACGAGATGACCTTTCAGCCTGCAGCGGGAGCTCACGGAGAGCTCTGCGGACTCATGATGATTAAGGCCTACCATGAGGACAGGGGAGAGTCATCAAGAAATAAAATCTTAATTCCTGATGCAGCCCACGGAACTAACCCCGCTTCAGCTGCCATGGTTGGATATGAACTTATTAGTATTCCTGTGGACGATGAGGGCTTTATTATTATCGATGAGCTCAAAAAACTTGCTGATTCAAGCGTTGCAGGTCTTATGCTTACAAATCCAAATACAGAAGGCCAATTTGAGAAAAACATTCTTGAGGTCTCTCAGATTGTTCACGATGCTGGCGGCCTTAACTACTATGATGGCGCTAACCTGAACGCAATCATGGGAATTGTTCGCCCAGGGGACATGGGCTTTGATATTGTCCACCTTAACTTGCATAA
>JASBYZ010000095.1 GCA_029983705.1 Coriobacteriales bacterium | reverse complement strand
TCCTGCTGGAGCTATTTTCAAAGATTCGCATGGCTTTGTAGCAATTGATGAAGAAAAATGCATCGGTTGTGGTACCTGCACCCAGGCATGCCCATATCATGTGCCAGTACTTAATGAGGAGACTAAAAAATCAAATAAGTGCAACGGGTGTGAGGAACGAGTGCTTGCAGGCAAATCACCAATTTGTGTTGAAGCATGCAGCATGAGAGCGCTTGCTTTTGGACCGTATGATGAAATTGTCGATAAGTACGGTGATAGGCTTGTAGATATTGCCCCAATGCCAGACCCTAAAATTACTGCACCAGCTTGTGTGATTAAGCCAGCACCTACTGCAGTTAAATGGGACGATACTGAAGGACATGTTGAAAACCTTACTGAGGTACCAGTAGAAAAATAGGATTGTGACTGTGAATTTAGAGAAGATATCTGAGTCGTCTCAAATTCTTGCAAGTCTGTTCAGATTAGATGTAAGTAAAAATAGTGAACTCGCATCAGCCATTCGCTCTCTTAATGAGGGCGAATGGCCTATTAATCTTTCAGATAGAGAAGATGAGGCTAAACTTAAAGTGGCTTTTGAGCTCTTGCATAAGGGTTTAGAACCAAATCAATTAGAAAGCCTTCATGAAGAGTATAACCGCCTCTTTGTGGGTCCTTTTACTTTACCTTGTCCACCCTGGGGTTCTGTCTATCTAGATAAGGACAAAGTTATTTTTGGCACCTCAACGCTAGACTTAAGAGACTGGATGAAAGCTAATGGTATTAGTCTTAATCTTGAGATGAATGAGCCTGAGGATCATATAGGGCTTATGCTTATTATGATTAGCACTCTAGCAGGTGATGCTAAAGAAAAACAGCTGTCTGAAATTTTGAATAATCACTTCTATCCTTGGATCTATAACTATCTAGATTGTTTAGAAAAATCAACAACTCATGATTTTTATAGAGGGCTTGCAAAGCTTAGCCAAGTAACTCTCAAATCTTGGTAATTACAAATTGGCGACTGACATAGCGATAAATTGACGACTGAAACTGTGATAAACTGACGAGTGAAATCATTATAAATTGACGAGTGGAGAATATTTTGGTTTATAACTCGGATGTTTATATTCCACGCATTGCTGACCACTATCTTAAAGATGCCCTGTCGAGGGCAGGCGGTGTTTTAATAGAAGGTCCAAAAGCTTGTGGTAAAACAGAAACTGCAAAACAACTCGCTAAAAGCATTGTTCAAGTGGATACAGATGTGAATTTAGCTACTCGTTTAGAAATTATGCCCGAGAGTGTGTTAGAAGGTGAAACTCCACGACTTTTTGACGAGTGGCAGGTGCACCCTCTAATCTGGAATCTTGTTAGGCATGAAATAGATAAAAGAAAGTTGACAGGGCAGTTTATACTAACGGGCTCAACAGCGCCATCTGAACATAATATGCATCATTCAGGGGCGGGGAGACTTTCTCGACTTCAAATGCAAACAATGACCTTTTATGAAACAAATGATTCAGACGCTCAAGTATCATTGTTTGATTTAGTTAAACTTAAGCCAGATCAATCGATTCAAGCCTGCGAAAGTTCTCTTTCAATTACTGATATAGCTCAGCGCATCGCAATTGGAGGTTGGCCAGGAAATATTGGCTTAAGTGAAGAACAGGTTATAAAGAACAATCAAGATTATCTTAAAACTGTAAGCGAAATCGATATAAGTGTTCCTGACGAAGTTAAAAGAGATCCTCAAAGAGTAAATGCGTTACTTATGGCACTTTCTAGATCCGTTGCAAGCGAGGTCTCTATATCAGCGCTTTCAATGGATGCAGACATAGCAAGGGATACGGTAAGAGATTACTTAGATGCTCTGTCTAGAATATATATTGTTCAAAATCAGCCTGCATGGTCTTTGCACCTGCGCTCACGAAGCACGTTAAGAGATAGCCCTAAAAGACACTTAGCAGATCCAGCACTTTGCGTCGCAGCTCTTCATACTAGCTCTCAAGGCCTGCTTAACAACCTTGAATATTTTGGTCAGGTCTTTGAGTCACAGGTTATACATGATTTAAGAGTATATATACATGACGAGGTTTATCATGGTCGTGATGCTCAAGGGCTAGAGGTAGATGCGATATTTACACTCGAGGGTAGAGAAGTTTTTGCAGAAGTAAAACTAGGATCATCAGAAAAAAATTTAGATACTGCAGCAACTCATCTTAAAGCTTTTGCCAGTAAATATGCTAAAGATAAAAACCCTATTCTTATCATAATTACTGCAGGAAAATTTAGCTACACAAGAGCAGATGGTGTTCATGTTGTATCATTTGCTAATTTAGGAAGATAGCCTTTAACAGATCAAAAATAAATGTGTTGGTTAAATGGACATCTTGTAGTAACATATACTCATTGAGAGAAGATTTAACCAAAGAAGTGAGGACTATAATGGCAGCATTGCAACCAGTACTTATGTACTTAATCACCTTAATTGTACTTATTATTTTTGTTGCTCTTGCAGTAGTTGTTGTTAAAAGCGACAAATAATTTAATTTAGATTCTAAAAAGTTTTGCAAAATTGGCGCTAGTGATTGCTTGACAATTCTGGCGTCTTTTTGTATTAATTGATAGCTGGAAAAATGAATATATACATTTTTCTTAAAAAGTGTTCAACATTCTGTTAAACTATTTCAAGTTATGCGGGTGTGGCGGAACTGGCAGACGCGCTGGATTTAGGTTCCAGTGGGGAGACCCGTGAAGGTTCGATTCCTTTCACCCGCACCATAATTTAGTTAAGACAGAAAGTTGGAAAGACCTTGGAAACTTCTTTAGAAAAGCTTGAAAACAATCAAGTTAAAGTCACCGTTACTCTGGATGACTCAGAGACTAAAAAATTCATTGATGACACTTATAAGACTCTTTCTAAAAAGTATCGCTTCCCTGGATTTAGACCAGGCAAAGCTCCTCGTAAAATTCTAGAGTCAAACCTTGGTAAAGAGGCAATCATGGGTGAGGCAACTAACCTCGCACTTAACACCTTAGAGCCAAAGGTTTTAGATCAAGAAGATATTTCTCCACTTGGTGAGCCAGACTATAGCGAAGTAACTCCTATGGTTGATGGTGAGCCATATAGCTATTCAGTAATCTTCAACGTTAAACCACTTTTTGAGCTTTCAAGCTATGACAATGTTGAAATTGAGATTCCTTTTGCAGAGGCAACTGAAGCAGAAGTTGAGCAACAAATTGAGCGTTTCTTAGATTTCTATTCTAACTTTGAAGACAGCAAGTCAAAGCGCAAGGCTAAAAAGGGCGATGTTGTATCTCTAAACATCAAGGGCGATGACAAGTCTAAATTCTTAGACAATGAAAATCGTCTCTATGAAATTGGCTCAGGCAGCATGCCACAAGAGTTTGATAAAGAGATTGTTGGCATCAAGCCAGGTGAAGAAAAAGAATTTGACTTTAAATCAGATGAGTCAGATGAAGATTCTCCATCACTTCATGTAACAGTTAAGATGCTCTCACACAAAGACAAGGTAACTCCAGAGCTCACCGATGAGTTTGCAAAAGAGAAGTTTGGCTTTGAAGATGCAACTGACATGAAAGAGAAGATCAAAGAGGAAATCAAGCAAGAAAAAGAGCAAGTAATTCCTCAAGTTAAAGAGCAAAACGCAATTCATGAGCTTGGTTCACGTTTAACTGAAGAAGTTCCTGAGAACTATCGCTCAATCGTGTTTAATGATTTAGCTCAACAGTTCATGGGTCAGCTCTCACAACAAGGCATGAGCCTTGATATGTACCTTGGTCAAAACGGAATTGCTCCACAGCAATTTATCGAAGACCTCCAAAAGCAGGCTGATGATGTTGCACGTGAGTCTTTAGCACTTGATGCACTTGCTGCACACCTTGGTCTTGAGGCTAGTGATGAAGACGTATTAAACGAGTTTAAGGAGTCAGGTTCTGAAGATCCTGAACAAACTTACAAAGAGTTTATGGAGTCAGGACGTATTCCTTCAATTAGAGACTTTGTACGTCGTTCAAAGGCAATTGACCACCTCTTAGAAAACGCTAAGATGACTGAAGTAGACATGATTGCTCGTAAGAAAGAAGAGGAAGAAAAGGCAGCTAAGTCAGAATCTAGCAAAAAATCCACAAGCAGCAAAAAGGTGGATAAAAAAGAAGAGGAAAAGGTAGAAGAAAAGAAGGCCCCTGCTAAGAAGACCACTAAGAAGGCTTCAAACAAGGCTAAGGCTGAAGACACAGAAAAAGACGCAGATAAATAAGGTAGATGCTACTTACTCTGCATGAGCCTAGTTAATTTGTCAGGCGGTCTTCATACAAAGAAGGCCGCCTGTTTACTTTAAGGAGTGTATTCATGAAATTTGATTTTTCTACTAAAGACGCTCTCATTCCTTATGTTGTAGAGCAGTCTCCAAGAGGTGAGCGTAGCTATGATATATATTCTCGCTTGCTCAACGATCGCATTATCTTTCTTGGAGAGGCAATTGATGATCACGTTGCAAACTCAGTTGTAGCTCAGCTTTTACACCTTGAGAGTGCAGACTCAGAGAAGGATATTTCTCTCTACATTAACTCTCCTGGTGGTAGCGTAACTGCAGGTCTTGCCATCCTTGATACCATGGACTTTATTAAGCCTGATGTATCAACTATTTGCCTTGGTCAAGCTGCTTCTATGGGTGCAGTTCTGCTCTCAAACGGTGCTAAGGGCAAGCGCTATGCGCTCCCTAACTCACGTGTTATGATTCACCAACCATCTGGTGGTGCACAGGGTCAGCAAACAGAAATTGAGATTGCAGCTCGTGAGATCTTAAAGATTAGAGACCTTCTCAACAGAATTCTTGCTGATAATACCGGCAAGCCACTTGAGGTAATTCAAGAGGACACTGAGCGCGATAAGTTCTTATCAGCTCAAGAAGCTCTTGATTATGGTCTAGTTGATCAGGTAATTAAATCAAGAAACGAAAAACCTGAAGAGGGATAATGAACGAGTTTGAAGACGGAAATACAACAGGACTACCTCCGCGAATCCATTGTTCGTTTTGCGGCAAAACTCAAGATGAGGTTAAAAAGCTTGTAGCAGGACCTAACGGAGTCTTTATTTGCGATGAGTGCATTGATGCCTGCTATGACATCATTGCAGATGAGCTTAAAGAATCTGAAGGTCAGGCGGCTATTAGTTTTGATGATCTTCCAACTCCTCATGAGATTTATCGTGAGCTTTCTGAATATGTTTTGGGACAAGATGACGCTAAGCGTGCTTTGTCGGTAGCGGTATATAACCACTACAGGCGTGTGTCTTTGGGCATCACCAAGGAAGAAGAAGAGGTAGAGCTTGCAAAGTCAAACATATTGATTTTGGGCCCTACCGGTACTGGTAAAACTTTACTCGCACAAACCTTGGCTCGTATGCTTGATGTTCCGTTTGCAATTGCTGATGCTACTGCGCTTACAGAGGCTGGTTATGTTGGAGAAGATGTTGAAAATATTCTTCTCAAACTTATCAACGCAGCTGACGGCGATGTAGAAAAGGCAGAAGTTGGCATTATTTACGTAGACGAGATTGATAAGATTGCCAGAAAAGCAGAAAACCTTTCAATCACTCGTGACGTAAGCGGTGAGGGAGTACAACAAGCGCTCCTCAAGATTTTG
>JASBYZ010000094.1 GCA_029983705.1 Coriobacteriales bacterium | reverse complement strand
GTCTTCCCACATATCAACTGAATCATCAGCTTCCCATATACTCATAAACTATGACCTGCCTAATCTCTTAAGCGCATACTGCAGTGTTGCTGCCACATCATCCTGCTTACCATCATATCCCTTAAGAGCAAGCTCAGCTTCTTCTTCAACAAAACCCATAGAGAGTAAGGCTTGAACAGCCTCAGAAAGTGCCGAGGCACTCTGAGGAATTTGATCCATTCCCAAGTTATGATTCATGATAACTTGTGAAAAGTCCGGATCTTTCTCAAACACGCTTTTAAGCTCTAAAATAATACGAGAAGCAGTCTTTTTACCAACTCCTGGTACCTGTGACATCCGCTTATCATCTGCATCAATAATGATGTGTACAAGCTCTTGAGGAGTATAGGTAGAAAGTATAGCTAAGGCCACCTTTGGACCAATACCACTTACCCCAATAAGTTTTTCAAAGGTGTGGCGCTCCTCTTTACTTATAAAGCCATAGAGCAGCTGCGCATCCTCTCGTACCTGCAAGTAGGTGTAGAGCATAATCTCTTGACCAAGCTCTCCAAGTTGGGCGGCAGTATTGGCAGAAACGCCCAGACCGTAGCCCACACCTGCTGCCTCTATAACGCAGCTTGACATATCGCGCTCTAAAAGAGTCCCTCTAATAGATACAATCAAGTCTACTTACCGCCTATCTATGTAATTGCTCATAATCTCTTTTAAGTTGATGATAGCGCCTTAAGTGCGCGTGACAAATTGCAGCAGCCAAGGCATCAGCGCAGTGGTCAGGTTTTGGAATGTGATCGAGCTTTAAGAGCTCACGAACCTGCGCCTTATCTGCACTACCTGTACCAACAACTGCCTGCTTAATTTGTAACGGGGTATACTCTCCCATTTCAAGCCCACACCCTGCACAAGCCACCAAAGCTGCACCGCGCGCTTGACCTGTTGCCATAGCACTTTTTGCGTTTTCCCCAAAGAAGATTTTTTCTATAGCTACTTCACGAGGTTGATATTTTTCTATTACCTGATTGAGTTCATCATAAATTTGCTTGAGGCGCCACGCTAAATCTGTTGACTTATGAGTTTGAATGCAACCATAGGCATGAGCACGGTAGCGCCCTGACCTGGTTTCTATGATGCCCCAACCGGTATTGGCAAGGCCTGGGTCTATGCCTAAAATGATCAAACTCTATCCCCATTCAAAATATATAAGCTAGAACGTTTGTTCTATATTACAATAGAATTGTTTTTAAGCCAATAAGAATAAGGATAATTCCACCCAATATTTGGGCCCAAGATCCAAAATGCTGTCCAAGCTTAGAACCAAGCTGTAGTGCAAAAGCGCATATAATTGCAGTAATTATTCCAATAATTGCAGCTGGACCCCAGATTCCTGTGTTAAGGGCTGCAAAAGAGACGCCAATAGCCAGGGCGTCAATTGAGGTGGCAACTGCTTGTGCCATAATTGTCTTCCAGGCAAGTGCATCTTCATGATACTCACAACCCCCTGGTGTTTTAAGCTCTTGTACTCCCTCTATAATCATGCGAATACCTAGGTAGCCAAGGACAATGAGCACTACCACATCAGAGTATCTAAGTAGAAAATCAGTAAAGATGCTTCCAAGGTAGTAACCAATGACTGGCATAAGCATCTGAAAGATTCCAAAACTTACAGGAATCATAATTTTCTTAAACTGAGGTAGATTGGGATAACAAAGGGCATTTGACAGAGTAACCGCCATGGCATCCATAGCTAAACTTACGCTTAACAAAATGAGCGTAACAAATTCCACACTAACTCCCACGTTAAATATTTATAAAACTATTCTAACTTACATGAGTGGGGCAAAAATTGAAAGGATTGATCTTCCTATTCTTACGGGAACTGGAGTATTTAGTTGCTCATTTAAACTAATTTGCTTAGATACTTCACAAGTTTCAAGCAAATCCTCATAGCATTGGTGCACCGCTTTTGAGTTATACATCCATACGCCACACTCAAAGTGTAGATAGAAACTTCTGTAATCAAAGTTTACAGTTCCCACAATGCCTATTTTATTATCGACAACCATTGACTTAGCATGAATAAAGCCAGGGCTGTACTCGTAAATCTTTACGCCAGATTTTAAGAGCTCGGTGTAGTTTGCACGCGTTACGGCAAATACATACCACTTATCTGGAATGCCTGGGGTTATAATGCGAACGTCTATGCCCATCTCGGCAGATATTTTAAGTGCTGAGACAATCTCTGAATCAAGTACCAGATAAGGCGTGGTAATAAGGATGGATTCACGAGCATCCTGAATCGCGTTTAGGTAGGTGTACTTACCACTTGCGATTCCGTCAAGGGGCGAGGCGTCTCCAAAAGGAAGGACAAAACCATCTGACTCAATATGCTCAATACGCTTAAACTCTGGCGCAAAATCAAGTTGGTGCTCTTCAATATCACCTTTTGCAAAGGTCCACATCTCGTGAAAGAGGGTTAAAAAGCCCCAGGCAGCATCCCCCTCAAGACGAACCATAGTATCTTTCCAGTAGCCATAAGGAGAGATAGCGTTAATGTACTCATCGGCAATATTACAGCCACCAGTGTAGGCAATCACGCCGTCAATTACGCAAATCTTTCGGTGGTCTCTGTTGTTGAGCACAAATGAGAGCTTTAGGCCCTTTGCGTTAAAGACAGCAGCCTTAATGCCGCGATCTTCAAGTTCTCTAAAAAAGTTTGGCGATACCCGCAAAGCAGTTCCCACATCATCATACATAATGCGAACGTCTAAGCCCTCTTTAGCTTTTTGCTCTAAGATATCGAGCATAGGGTTTAGCATAACGCCCTCTTCGATGATGAAAAACTCTATGAAGATGTACTTTTTAGCCTGCTTTATATCCTGCATAAAGCACTCGTAAAACTCTTCACCACTCTTGTAGTACTGGGTTTGAGTCCTGGTGTATACCGGCGCATCTATGGTGTTAAAGAGGTATCTTGCCTGAAGATAGGCATCTTCACTCTCGTCTTTTAGTGCCTTAAGTGCATTTTTATCCTGAATAATTCTTTGGCTTGAGTTGGATTGCAAATATGGCTCAAAGCGGTCTAAGAGCTTACGCTTTTTAAATCCGTGTGTACCAAATAAGAGGTAAAACAGTCCACCAAAAATTGGCAGCAGTAAAATTGGAACGATCCAAGCAAGCTTGTAGGTGGTATGCATGTCTCTGGATAAAATCCAGGCAACCATAAAGATTGAAAATGCATAAGAGAGCGGAAGCAAAAAGGGAATAGCTTCCTGTGCCTTAACAAATAAAAATACAGCTATTAAAACTTGTACGAGCAAGAGCAATATAAGAACAAACACGCGCGTTTGCACAAATTTATATAAAAATTTAAGCACGCGTTCCTCCTTTTTATGCAAGTAAATTTTCTAGCTCATCAATGATATCGTCAATAAACTCTATACCTATAAATAAGTATAGTTTTGAACTGTTAGAAAGATGTTGATAAGTATTATAGAGCAGGAAAGTCTTTTTGCTCGCAATAATTTGTCCTATTTTGCCCGCGCTTATATCTTGCATGTCATACGCTTGAACCTCAATAAGGTTCAGTTCGTCTTTTACCTTCTCAAAGTTAATGGTGCTGCTCACTTCAAGTTCAATAAGGGGTGCATATCCTTGGGGTGAGTATTTTTGTGCCAAGGCGCGCTTCTCATCTGGCATATGCCAGCCGGATTTGAGCGATAAAGTCTTTGGGTGAGCATAGAGGTATGAGGAGACAATCTTTGCGTTATCAGACTGCTCAAACCTTGAAAGCTTAAGCGTTTGCATCTCTAAACATTCAAGCTTAATATTTCTTTGAGCGCTCCTTGAAAGCTCACGTCCTAGCTCAAGCGGGCTATTCGCAGATACAATGCCGTAGCCAAGTAGGCAATCGAGTACAATATTTGCTCCCCACTTAAAGGGATTTACCAGGGCAGGGCCAAAGATGCTGTTGTTATAAGCAAAGCGCTTTTGATCTGTGTGAGCTGCGGCAGCAAGCGCCTTAATATCTCCCACGTAAAAGGCCTCAGGCTCAAAAAGCTCTACCTCTTTAAGCACTAAGAGTTCAGACTGAGCCTCCTTTAAGCTCTCAAAGAGGTAGCAGTATTTTTGAAGGTAGAGTCCAGAAAAACTCTCAAGCCCCAAAGCATCAGACCCACCAAAGGTGGGTCTGTGAAGTGCTATGGTATTAAAGTTTCTATCCTGCAAAAGCTTTTTCATTTACACCTGAGCCACAGCAATCTTAGCTACAATCTCATCAATTGACTTGGTACCAAGGTCACCTTCGTGTCTTTCACGAATGCTTGCAGTGTGGTTTTCAACTTCCTTATCGCCCACAACAAGCATGTATGGAATCTTTTGTTCTTGTGCTTTAGCAATCTTTACACGCATAGGCTCATTTTGAGCAGCTACATGTACACGTCCGCCTACAGCTCTAAGCTCTTTAGCAAGCTCATTTGCGTACTCAAGGTGTCTATCTGCAATTGGGATAATCTCAACCTGAGTTGCTGAAAGCCACAGTGGAAGTGCTCCTGCATAGTGCTCAATCAAGATACCTAAGAATCTCTCGATTGAACCAAAGATTGCGCGGTGAAGCATGTATGGACGAGCCTGTCCGTTATCGGCGGTGCGGTAGTGGATGTCAAATCTCTCAGGCAAATTAAAGTCAACTTGAATAGTTGAGCACTGCCAGGTTCTTCCCAAAGAGTCCTTAACCTTGATGTCAATTTTTGGACCGTAAAATGCTCCGTCGCCCTCGTTAATCTCGTAGCCTAAGCCTTTGCGCTTAAGTGCTGCCGATAAGGCTTGGGTTGCATGATCCCACATCTCATCAGAGCCAATAGACTCTTCTGGACGAGTAGAAATCTCAGCAGAATAGGTGAGGTCAAAGGTAGACATGATCTTATCTACCAGATCAAGGATGTCTACAATCTCATCAACCAGTTGGTCTTCGGTGCAAAATACGTGTGCATCGTCTTGGGTAAAGCCACGTGCTCTAAAGAGTCCGTGTACTGCACCAGAGAGCTCATGGCGATATACGGTACCAAACTCAAAGTATCTAATTGGCATCTCTTTGTATGAGTGGATGTCATTTTTAAAGAGCATAACGTGACCTGGGCAGTTCATAGGCTTTACGCCAAACTCGCTCTCTCTGCCCTCTCCCTCATCAACCGTAAAGAAGTACATGTTGTCATGGTAGTAATCATAGTGACCTGAGGTTTTCCATACATCTGATTTATAGATGTGAGGGGTGATAACCTCTTCGTAGTTTCTTCTGTAAAGCTCTTTTCTAAGCCACTCTTGCATGATTCTAATTGTGCGTGCACCATTTGGAAGATAGAGTGGAAGACCAGGACCTGCCTCTTCAAACATGGTATAGATGCCAAGCTCTTTACCAAGTTTTCTGTGGTCGCGCTTTTCTGCTTCCTCAATATTTTGAAGGTATTGGTCAAGCTCTTTTTGTGAGAAAAATGCAGTTCCATAGATCCTTTGAAGCATCTTTTGGCTTGCATCTCCCCTCCAATATGCACCAGCTAATTTTTGGAGCTTAAATGCCTTAATGTGTGAGGTGCTTGGAAGGTGTGGGCCTGAGCATAAGTCTACAAAGACATTATCGCCCAAGGTGTAAACAGAAATAGTTTCATCCGCAT
>JASBYZ010000093.1 GCA_029983705.1 Coriobacteriales bacterium | reverse complement strand
CGCTTGTCTCAAGTGTGAGTCAAGTAAGAATTTGAACTTCATAACTTGTTCACATTGGCTTTGGAATCTTAACGACATATTGCAAAGCTGTTAGATCAGACAAACAAAAGAGCACTTTTTTTGAGTGCGTTGAAAACTATATCGTATATAGGAAAGAATTAAAGCCCATATTTTTAATCTTCACGTTTAACTCAAATTTAATAAACATTGCTCTCAATTTAAGATACGTAGTTTGCATCATCTCAGCCTCTTACCGCCGTTATACCTATATAGTAAGCATTTGTTGCAATTGTTCTTGAATATCACTTCACAAATAATGCAAAATTGATACTGAAGTTAGGGAGCTTCATGTGTGTTATTGGTTTCGGATAAACGTAAGGGAGGAAAGATGAAAAGAATAAAGTTGCTTATTCCTCTGGTTATTGCTTTAGCCATGATGATATTTGTTGTTGCTTGCTCTCAGCCTGCTCAAGCTCCTAGTCAGGACAAAGAGGGCACCAAGACCGAGCAAAAAGCAACAGATGAGTCAAAAACAGCTCAAGCTGATGCATCCAGCGTAGACAATAGCTACGTAATTAAGGCTGCTGAATGGAAAGACAAGTATCCAAATCAGTATGAGACTTATATGCAAAACTTGGAATACAGTCTAGATTATCCTGGTGCTCCATCATCAAGCTCATATCTAGACCTGTTCCCAGCATTAAAGACTATTTATAAAGGCTCAAATTACGATATTTTTTATGTTGACCCACAAGGTCATCCTAACGCTTTAGAGACTGTTAGAAAGACTCTTCGTCCACATAAAAACGCTTATTGCTACAACTGCAAGACCCCTCAATACATGATCCTTGAACAAAAGTATGGGGACAAGTTCTACAAAATGGACTTTGAGAAGGTCACTCCAGAGATCGATGAGCCAATCAGCTGTTACGATTGTCACACCAATACTCCTGGTGTTATGAATGTAACACGCACCAACTTTAATAAGGCAGTCGAGGAATTTGACCTTAAAGTTGACGAGAAAACCAAGGCTTGTGCACAGTGTCACAATGACTACTATCCAAGTCCTGAAAACGGTGAGGTAAGCCACCCTTGGGGATATGGTACTGACCCAGACTCAGTTCTTAAATGGAACAATGAGAATAATTGGTCAGGCTTTACTCAACCAGAATCTGGCTTCAAGCTCATTAAGGTACAACACCCTGAATTTGAGCATCTCACCAACAATAGCCCTCACTTCCTTGCTGGCTTAAGCTGTGCAGACTGTCACATGAAAAAGGAAGATGGTTACACTTCACATAGATGGACCTCTCCATTTAAGGATGTTGACCAAGTTGAGCAAATCTGCTTATCCTGCCACAAGGGTATGACTGCTGAGCAACTTATGGATGCTGTAAATGGCATTCAAGCTCAAACCGATAAACGCTTTACTGAGATTTCAGAAAATCTTGAGCGTATTACCAAAACGGTAGCTCAAAACAAAGACAGCTACGATGAAGCAAAGTATAAAGAGATTGAATCTAAGTATAGAGATGCTCAATTCTACTTTGACTTTGTGTTCGCAGAGAACTCTGATGGTTTCCACAATCCAGCTCTTGCTAAAGATTGTTTAGATAAGGCTGATAAACTTATTGAGGAAATTGACGGACTTCTATAAGGGAAAGAAACACTCGCTAACTTCATGAAGTTTGATGAGGGGTAAGACATTAGCTTTGTCTTACCCCTCAATTATTTACTGCAGCTGTTTAACTAAGTTGCTCGTCTATTTGATATAAGACGTCAAGAAGTTCTTTAAAATCTTTAACGATGTAGTCAGCATGACAAGACTCAAATACATCACGCGCTCTTGTATAGGCTTCCTCTTTTTGCCAAGAGTCTGCTAAACCGTAGCTCTTCTCGCTAAAGCCAAGCTCTGCTGATCCATCCAATTTTGCAATGGCTATTATGCCTGCATTATGGGCTTCTTTAATGTCAGCGCAGGTATCTCCTACTTTCACCACTCGCCTCACATCCTCAAGACCTAAAAGTTCCATATTTTTAAAGATCATAAACGGATATGGTCTATCATAGTCAGATACCATATCGGGGCTCACCCATGCATCAAGCTCAATTCCCGATTTTTTAGCATACTCAACTATGCACTCGAGCATTTCCTTTGGATAACCTGTTGATGAACCAATTTTTAAACCAGCAGCTTTTATCTCATCAATAAACTCTTTTGCGCCTTCTATTGGCGTTGAACACTCCATAAGAGACTTTGCTAATGAGTGCTCAAATTGAGAATACATAAAGTCAATATCGTGTTGGTTAGCTTCTTTTCCGTGAATCCTTAGCCATTCATCATGAACACGTGGAATCTTAAAGATGTGCTCAAGATGGTCTTTCTTTAATGAACCCACACTTGAACGAGCTTCTTCTTCACTGATATTTACGCCTGAATTTCTGAATACTTCTTTAAAGTGATTGGTGGGCGCAAGACAACCATAATCAAGTATTGTGCCAGCCCAGTCTAAAATAATTCCTTCAAGATGCGAAAACGCTTTTCCCATATGCTCTACACCCCTCGTCTGTTTGGGAAACCCTCTTTAGGCTTAAATCACACTACTGTTTTCGTTTTGAAATAAAAATCTCTGAGACTATCCATACCGATAATACAAAGGCGCCCAAATAGCCTAAAAAGCCAAGCACTGGTACGCCAAATAATCTTGGAGGTAATTCACTTATGTAGATAATGGAGCTACCAATAAATAAACCTGCAACTACCATAGATAATGTGAGACGGTCTACCATGGATCTTAAGGCAGCAAGCGGCTTTTCTGATCCGGTTACTTCCATATTAAACTTAAGTTGACCGCGGGTTAGCATCTTTAAGAGCTCTGGGGTAAAAAAGCTTGCTTCCATCAAGGCATGAGTTGATCTTCTTGACTTCATACCAAGTTCTTGGAGCTCATTACTTGCTTTTTCATCCATACTTTCTTGATTTTGAATGTGTGCGGTAATAATTTGAATCAAGTTGGTATCAGGCAAACATTCGTCCAACACGCCCTCTAAGGTTACAAATCCCTTTGAAATCATGGATGCCGATGAAGGCATTACTACATAACTTCTTTGTGCAAGTGAAAAGAGCTCATTTAAGAAATTACCAACATCTAAGTCTTTTAGATCCATAGAACCAAATTGAGACATAATGCTATCTAAATCTGCTAAAAACTGACCGTGATTAACTTTGGAATTGTCACGCTCAACTGCAAAATTTAAAAGCGCATCTTTAAGCTTTGAGACATCTTGTTGACCTACAGAATAAATGATGTCTTTAAGATACATGGCATCACGTTTTGAAAGTGTGCCCATCATCCCTAAGTCAATATAGATGATTTTGCCATCTTTGATAATGATGTTTCCGGGGTGTGGGTCTCCGTGAAAATATCCATCATCTAGAACCTGGCTAGTATAGTTGTCAACCAGTTTCACACCAATTTCTGCTAACGAATAGCCTCGCGTTTCAAGCTCTTCAGTATCAGAAATTGCTATGCCGTCCACATATTCCATTACTACAACATTTTCTGTGCAGTATTCAAGGTATGGTTTTGGACAAGAAATATAAACTACATCCTTATTTATTTCTGCAAATTTTTTAAGGTTGTATGCCTCTTGTAAAAAGTCAGTTTCTTCTTGGAAGGTTTTCCAAAGTTCTTCAATAACCTCTTCAAGGTCTATGATGTTTGCCTTTGGCGTTGCAAGTTTAATAAAACCTACGAGAGATCTCATAATAGAAATATCTTGAGACATTACCTCTTTAACACCGGGGCGCTGCACCTTTACGGCAACATCTTCGCCCGTAACAAGGCGCGCTCTATGCACCTGGGCGACTGAAGCAGATCCTTCTGGTACAGGCTCTATATATGAAAAAATCTCTGAAAGTGGACGATGATATTCATCTTCAAGTGTTTTTATAACCAGCTCATGCGGAAGCGGTGAAACGTTAGTTCTAAGACGAGTTAGCTCATCAGTAAAGCTTTTTGGCAATATTTCAGAACGCATCGAAAGAACTTGGCCTGCTTTTACAAAGGTTGGACCAAGTTCTTCAAACATCATTCTAAACGCCTCAGGGGTAAGACCTCTGTCTACCCTATACTTTTTTGCAATTGAAAGTATCTCTCTGACGCGCTTGTTTCTATTTTTTCTGGTAAAGCCTTCATCGTCTTTTGAAACGTCATCTTTCAAAAACCACGATATAGGACCCTTAGAAATATCAGCCAATGCGATAGGTCTCTCTACTGATTATGCTTCTGGAGTCTCTTCTTGAACATCGCGCTTGAGCTCTTGGTTAGCATCCTCAATGTCAACCTTTACTGCCCCGTCTTTATACTTATTAACGCGCTCTAATAGCTCATCGCGCTCCTGAGGGCTCAGTCTAATTAAGAGCTCATACAAGCTGTCTTTTTTGAAGTCAGAAATTCCCTTATCAGCATCGTGCTTGAGCTCTTGGTTAAATTCCTTGCCACTCTTAACAGCCTCTTCACCAGAACTTACAAGCTCGTCGAGAAGCTCCTTACCTTTTTCACCCGTAAGAGCCATTGCGCCAACGCCTGCCAAAAACATTTGGCGAAAGCCCTCTGAAAGCCCACCGTCAAATGGCTTATTGTCACTCATGCTTACTCCTTTTACCTTGGTAGCATCATTTAATCTAACTTTGCCCAATCCGTACCAATTATAACTAGTATATCAGCATTAAACTGAGGTTCACTGTTATTTCCGGTGACCTCTTTAATTTGACCGAGTGATAGGCCTTCTGAAATTCTTCTCGCAGCATCCTCAGAGCCAGGCTTGTAGTAAATTATGGTTTGAGTTTGGCCCTTTTTATCTGCATCTCCGTAATTATTAACTTGAAAACCAGCTTCTTTAACAACGTTTCTCATCGTTGTTGCAGCGCCGCTAATATTAGTAGCATTTCTAATGATAATGCTTGTTTCTTTGTTTTCTGCAAGCTTAGTGATGTGCATGCGTTCACGAGCGCCATTAGATTTTTCTGCTGCCTCAAGACTTGACTCCAAAGTTCCTTCTGATGGATCTTCTCCTGCACGAACTTTTTTCATCATTTCATCCCAGGCCTCAAGATCTGGAACTACGTAAGCAACTCCATGTATAGTTTCCGCCTCAGATGGCACGGTAGCAGAATATAAATTCTCAGACTTAAAGCCTCTAAAATCATTAACTAGACCGATAAGTTCAGACAGCCTCATATCAGTTTTAACCATGTTTGAAACACTGTTTAAGGTACTTACTGCCTCAGCAGGGTTTAAGTTGTTTGTTATTTCTTTAGCAAGTGCTTCAATAAACATACGCTGGTGGCGCATACGAGTAAAGTCACCGTCTATAAATTTTCTTGAGCGAGTAAAGGTGAGCGCTTCTTCGCCGTTTAAAACTTGAGGACCTTTTTCGATAACAACATTTCCTGCGTCTTTATCGTTAATACGCACCGGTACATCAATATGTACGCCGCCCACTGCATCAACAATATCTTTAAAGCCGTTAAAGTCTACTTCAAGGTAGTGGGTTATAGGAACACCAGCAAAGTCACTCACCGCTTCTACCGCGCCCTTTGGACCTCCAAACTCGTATGCTGCATTTATTTTTTGAGTGCCGTGACCTTCAATTTTTATTGGAGTATCACGAGGAATAGATATTAAGGTTAC
>JASBYZ010000092.1 GCA_029983705.1 Coriobacteriales bacterium | reverse complement strand
ACGCCAAAGAAAATTTAGGTATGAGAAAAATAGACCAAAGTCAATTGGTTTTTGCATCTTTACTTCACGAGCGTGTAAGACAAGGATTGCTTCTCTACCAGCTAGATCAGGGAGCTCAACTGGAACACGTCTATCAAAACGTCCTGGTCTTAAAAGTGCTGGGTCAAGAGTTTCTGGACGGTTGGTTGCGCCAAGCACAACAATACCCTTGTGGTTATCAAAGCCGTCCATCTCGGTGAGGAGCTGGTTTAAGGTTTGCTCACGCTCATCGTTAGATTGGAGGGTAGTATCTCTGCGCTTACCAATGGTATCAATCTCATCGATAAAGACGATACAAGGTGCCTTCTCGTTAGCTTGTTTAAAAAGGTCACGAACTTTAGCAGCACCTCTACCTACAAACATTTCTACAAACTCAGAACCTGACATTGAGAAAAATGGAACCTTGGCTTCACCTGCAACTGCACGGGCAAGCAAGGTTTTACCGGTTCCTGGAGGTCCTACAAGCAGCGCTCCTTTTGGAAGCTTAGCTCCAATTGCCTCATAGCGTGATGGGTCATGTAGAAAGTCAACAATTTCAGTGAGAGCGTCTTTTGCCTCGTCTTGGCCTGCTACATCATTAAAGGTAACGTCTATGTCTGTATCAGCAACAATTTTAGCTCCGGACTTGCCAAAGCCGCCCATACCACCGCCGCCAAAGGTCATGGTTGGGTCATCACCCATGCGCTCTCTAAGTTTCTTGTTGAGATACACTCCAAAACCAATAATGAACATAATTGGTAATAGGAAGGTTAAGATGAAAAAGAACATTGGGCTTGATTGAGACGGAATAGTAGCTGTGAACTCTGCACCTGACTCAGTAAGTTTATTTATAAGCTCCGTGTCATTAGGCCAAATACCAGTTTTAAACACCTGAAATTGTTTGTTTTCATCAGGGTGAGTGCTAAAGGTAATAGCCTGAGCCTGGGTATCAAGTTTAACTTTGTCGATCTTTTTGTCCTCAATCATTGTGACAAATTCGTTATAGCCAACATCTTTTACCTGATGTTGTTGAATTTGAGGAACAACAAATATTTGTATCGCAATCATTATAAGCGCAGCAATTGCTACATAAATATACAAGGGGCGATTACGCTGATTACGCTTGTTCTTTTCGTCGTTTGCCATAGTTTTCCAATTCTTTTAAACCTGTATATAGTTAACTTTGAGAATTTCTTTTAAATAACTTTCCACATTTAGCTACAATTAGTCAATAACAGTAGTAATTAACTGCAAATATGGAATTAAGCACAAATTTACTTGTCAAGATATTCATAAGTAGCTTATAGCAAAGGTTTAAAGATTTGGAGTAGGGCGTGAAACCTCAAGAAATCGAACAAGAATCTATGAGAATTATTGAGTCTGAGCTCAAAGAAATGGGCCTGTTTGAAGATATTGCACCTGAAAACTTAAGCTTGGTTAAGCGGGCAATTCATGCGAGCGCAGACTTTGACTATGCAAAAAATCTCATCTTTTCTCATGATCCAGTAGCGGCGGGACTTAAGTCCTTATCGCTCAAAACTCCAATTATTACTGACACTAAGATGATAGTGTCGGGTATTTCTAAAACTGCTTTAAACTTTTTAGAAACATCTGCCCAGTCCTTTGTGTCTGATCCGGGCGTTGTAGCTTTAGCCAAGTCTTCAGGAAATACACGCTCAAAACTTGCCATGCAAAAGGCTCTAGCAGAGTTTCCAGAGGCAATTTATGTAATAGGGAACGCGCCAACGGCGTTAATTGAAATTCATGACTGGATAAAAGTAGGCAAAGCACGACCATCACTAGTTATAGGCTGTCCAGTGGGCTTTGTTAATGTTATTGAATCTAAAGAGCTTATCTTAGAAGCTGGTGTGCCCTCGATTGTTGCAAAAGGCAGAAAGGGTGGCTCAACTATAGCGGTATCCTTAATAAACGCACTCTTATACAAGCTCTATCAAAGGAAGTAAATAATGGCTAGAGGCTGGCAGTCAAGTGATTTAACAGATCGTGAACAGCAAAGCTTTGGTATAACAACCGGTAGCTGTTTTTGTGCTGCAGCCTGCGCAAGCTTGTATTATAAGCTCAGCTCTTTGGTGGCCCAAAGCATTGAAATCTTAACTCCGCAAGAAAAAAGCATTCTTGTAGATGTGAACTTTAATCCCAAAGATGGGCTTGCCTGGTTTGAGGCGGTAAAAGATAGCGGGGATGACCCTGATATTACTGACAAAAGCCTTATTCGGGCATGTTGTTTTGTAAACGAGGCCCCTCAAAAAGATTTGCACCTTAAAGCGCGTCCACTTAGTTTTGAGATTGATGGGCATCAAGTATATATCTACGCCTCAGACGGAGTAGGAGAGGTGAGCCTTGCGGGTCTTAAGGTAGAGCAGGGCTATCCTGCAATTAACCCTGGTCCTCAAGAGATGCTTATAAAATCTGTACAAAAGATACTGAGAGAGTTAGAACTCGAAGTTTTTCTCGAGCTTAATTTTGTGGTGCAAATTGTTGATGGGGAACGCCTAGCTGAGCAAACCTTTAATCCCAAGCTTGGTATTACAGGTGGTCTTTCTATTTTAGGCACCACTGGTTTTGTAAGACCACTTTCTGAGGAGGCGTGGATAGACTCTATTTTTGAAGAGCTGCATGTGGCTCAAGCCTTTTCTAATGCAGTAGTGCTCACCTTTGGAGGAAGCAGCGAGAAGGCAGCACAGCACTGTCTTCATATTCATTCGAGGCATCTAGTTCAGATGAATAACTTTGTGGGTAGGGTTTTTGATGAAGCAGTATCAAAAGGTACAAAGCATATCATTGTGTCTGGTCAGCCGGCTAAGCTTACAAAACTTGCCGGTGCTATCATGAATACAAACTCTAAAGAGTCTGATGCTAAAAAAGAAATTATACTTGCTGAGCTTGCTCGCATGCATGCGCCCTACGAGCTTATCGATAATATAAACCAGGCAAATACCATAAAGAGCTGCGTAGAAATACTTGCTAAAAGCGGATATGATGAAATTTGGTCACGGCTGGCTGAGCGTATTAAGGCTGTTTTAGCTACTCGTGCTCAAAAGTATTTTAAATCGTCTGTTGATATAGCCGTTGTTTTTATTGATAGTGAGCAAGTTATCTTAGGTGCTAGTCAAAACCTAGAGCCCATGCTTGAGGAGTTTGTTTTAGATGAAGCATAAACTGTATATCATAAGTGCAGGTCCAGGTGCGCCTGAGTTTTTAAGCGTACAAGCAAAAGAGCTCCTGGGCACACTTTCACATGTGCTTTGTTTTGAACGGCTTAAGCACCTTATAAAGGATGAGAAGCGCCAGGTGGTACTGGGCAAATTAAGCGATGCTCCAGCCCTGTGTGAACACTACCTAAAAAACTCTGATCTTGGACTTTTAGTCTCAGGCTCTGCAAGCTTTCACTCAATTGCACCCTATATAAAAAGATCTTTGGCAGACGGGCTTGAAGTAGAAATTGTTCCAGGTCTTTCATCTCTAGATTATCTGCTTGCAAAAATTGGCGTTCAAAGAGAAGACTGTATCTTTGAGTCTTGTCACGGTCAAGAGTTTAGCTTTGATGCACTTTATCAATACGCAAAAGAAAAAAGCTATCTTGGGCTTTTGTGCGATAAGCTTATGAGCCCGCAAAACATCGCCAAAAAACTTATAGAGCTTGGGCATGAGAGCTCTCGAATGTATGTGGGAGAAAAGCTTTCCTATACAGATGAGGTAATTGTTTATAAGTCTTCAAGAGATATTGCTGCTATGCGCTTTGATGATTTAAGTGTCTGCTTGATAGAGCTTGAGGGTTTTAGGCAAGACATGACAAACTTTGGTATGGATGCAAGTGTATTTAAAAAGCACCCCAAGGTTCCGGTTACCAAAGCTGAGGTGCGCTCCGTCATACTCTCAAAGCTCAAGCTCTTTGACTCAAGCACACTTTGGGATGTTGGTGCAGGAAGCGGTTCTGTTGCCATTGAGGCTTGTCTTCTTAATCCACACCTTAAAGCCTACTGCTTTGAAAAAAATGACTATGCGATTGATGCCTTAAAAGAAAATATCTCAGCCTTTAAGCTTGATAAGCGAGTTAGAGCTGTCAAAGGCCTTGCCCCTTCAAGTTTTTTGGGACATGATCTTCCAGATACCGTCTTTGTAGGCGGCAGCTCAGGGGAGATAGAGACCATCATAAACTACCTGATCTCTCAGGCTACAAAAGATATAAGGCTTGTGGTGAGTGCCATTAGCCTAGAAAATGCCTATCTTTCACATAAAATTATGTCCCAAGCTCTGTTTAAAGATTTGCATTTTGAGCAGGTATCTATTAGTAGGCTTGAAGCCTTGGCATCAACTGAGGTGTTGCGTGCCGAAAACCCTGTCTTTATCATAAGTGCCACGATTGCAGTAGCTAAGAAAAGGTGAGTTAGATGGCCGGAATCTTAATTGGCGTAGGTGCAGGTCCAGGAGATCCAAATCTGTTGACATTAAAAGGTCTTCAAACGCTTGAAGATGCAGACATCATAGTAATTGCCGACTCAGGCTCTAAGTCCGCACTTGATAGCATTATTTCTCAGTTTTCTTTTGAAGATAAGCTCGTACGCGTAGAGGTACCTATGACAAAAGATGAGGAAGTGCTAAGGCAGGCTTGGGATGAGGGCTTTGCGCTCATTAAATCCTATCTTGAAAATGAGCAAGTTGTAGCACAATTAGTGCTAGGGGATGCAAGCCTTTATGCTTCCTTTACCCCAAGCCTTCTGCTTGCTAAAGAGGCTGGCTATGAGGTGAGGATTGTACCAGGAATTATGACGGCAAGTGCTGCGGCGGCAACGACACTCACGCCTTTAGCTATTAAAGATGAAGCGCTACATTTTGTGCCAGCACTAAGCACTGATCTTATTGATTTAGCCTTAAGCTCTGATGCAAACATAGTATTTTATAAGGCAAAACGAAACTTTGAATATATCGTAAGTGCACTTAAAAAACTTGGGCGTATAGATGAGGCCTACCTTGTAGAAAAACTTGGTATGCCAGGTGAGCGCGTAAGTATGGACCTCACTAATGCAGAGCCTCCAAGCTCATACTTTACGACAATATTTGTATCAGCAAAACATTCAGGAAACTAAATGATATATATCATTGGAGCAGGTCCGGGAGACCCAGACCTCATAAGTATAAAGGGCGCAAAGCTTTTGTCCCAAGCTGAGCTCTGTGTGTATGCGGGCTCGCTTGTAAACCCTGAGCTTTTAGAGCTTTGCAAAAAAGACTGCCCACGCCTTAACTCTGCTCAGATGACCCTTGAAGAGGTAGTTGACGCGCTTCATCAGGCAAACCAAGAAGGAAAGCTTGCGGTCCGCCTGCACACAGGTGACCCCTCTTTATATGGGGCTATCCAAGAGCAGATTGATAAGCTTATAAGCTTGGGCGATGAGGTTGAAGTTATCCCGGGAATCTCATCTTTTTCAGCTGCTGCAGCATCAATTCAAAGAGAGTTTACCTTGCCTGGAGTTAGTCAAACCTTAGTGGTATCACGCATTGCCGGAAGAACTCCCGTACCAAGTTCTCAGTCTCCTCGTGAGCTTGCCAAGCTTAAGGCATCCTACGCCTTTTTCTTATCGGTCACTCATCTTGATAGACTTTCTGAAGAGCTTATAGCAGGTGGGCTTTCAAAAGAAACGCCTTGTGCGGCTATTTACAAGGCGTCTTGGCCAGATGAACAAAAAGTGTTTTGCACACTTGAAAATCTAGCAGAAGCTGTGCGGGCGGCAGGCTTTAAAAAAACCACCATGATTTTGGTGGGGGATTTTATGAGAAGTGATTATGAGAGGAGTAAGTTATATGATCCAAGCTTTTCTCATATGTTTAGAGACGCGAGCAAATAGAAAGAAACAGGTACG
>JASBYZ010000091.1 GCA_029983705.1 Coriobacteriales bacterium | reverse complement strand
CAGGATGGCGTATTGACTACTTTATTGCAAGCGAAGCGCTCAGAGGCAATTTAGTAGATGCAAAGATTAGAAATGATATTTTTGGCTCTGACCACTGTCCGGTAGAGCTTAGTTTGGAGATTTAGTTTTGAGAGACGATTTAAAAGATACAGAGCCCCTCTTTATTAGCGAGGCGACCCTTAATGCAAGCTACACTTCACGTGTAGCCAAGGCAGATCAATCAAAGCAGTACAAGATAAGCCTGCTCTTGCTTGGTCTCGTATTTATAGTGGGAATCATTGTGGGAGTTATAAAAAATGATGAGACCGGTAATTACTTCATCATGTTTTTCTCCTTCTTACTTCTTATTTTAATTGCAATATTTTTTGGAGCCCACAGACAACAGGGCATCAAAATGTATCTTAAATTTAAGCAAGATTTTGGTAAGAATGCCCAGGTAGTCTCTACACTTTCTGACAAGTTTGTAAAGATGAAATTTTTAAGCCGCGATGTTGAGCTCTTTTTCCCAGTAGAAACTATCACCAGCTATGAAAGAAAAGCTAAGGTAATTATCGTCTATTCAAGCTCTGCTCTTGCAGTTCACTTTGATGAAGAGGGATTTAAAAAAGGAAGCCCCGATGAGCTTGAAAAAGTAATTCAAGGCTACATCGAGGCTAATGTGGAGCGTGAGGAAGCTATTCAGGACGCTTAGGTCCATTTGGATTTTGTGGTGCCTCCAGAGACTTTTGGCTTCCATCCTCTGAGACCACAGTAGTTGAGCCGTCTGGGTTAACAATAACCTTCTTTCCAGAACCCTCAACTGATATCTCATAAGAAGCTTGAGCCTCTTCTTTGATGGCTTGAGCTTCTTTTTCTATCTCAAGTAATTCTTGCTCATGGCGCTTTTTATCTTCTTCTTCCTTCTGTTTTTTATACTCAGCTTCTTCAACTAAGTACTCATCCCAGCGGTTATCAAGAAGGGCTTCAACAGCCTTGCCTTCAACAGTTTCGCGCTCAAGTAAAACTTCTACCATTAAATCTAACTGACCTCTGCGCTCAGTTAAAATCTTTACAGCCTTCTCATGAGCTTCGCGCATAATATCAGCAACTTCCTTATCAATGCGCTCAGCGGTAGCTTGAGAGTAGTCTTGGTTATTTGCATAGTCTCTACCTAAGAAGACTTCATGCTGTGCCTCACCAAAGACCATGGTTCCAAGATTGTCTGACATACCATATCTGGTTACCATGTCGCGAGCAATTTTTGTTGCACGCTCAAGGTCATTTGATGCTCCAGTGGTAATGTCATCGCAGGCAATCTCTTCGGCCACACGACCACCTAAGAACACTGCAAGAGAATCTAACATCTCTTTTTTAGCATTTAAGAAGCGGTCCTCATTTGGCATTGATAAGGTGTAGCCCAGTGCTTGACCACGGGCGATAATTGAAATCTTATGTACAGGGTCTGCGTTTTCAAGAATGTGACCCACCAAAGCATGTCCAGACTCGTGATATGCAATGGTGCGCTTTTCTTTATCAGTAATAATTCTGCTTTTACGCTCTGGACCTGCAACAACTCTTTCAATTGCCTCAGTAATCTCATCCATGGTAATGCGCTTTTTGCCTTCACGAGCAGCAAGTAGTGCTGCTTCGTTCATGAGGTTAGCAAGGTCAGCACCGGTAAAGCCAGGGGTGAGCTTGGCTAAGTTTTCAAATGAGATATCGTCGTCAAGTGGCTTTTTAGCTGAGTGAACCATTAAGATTTGTTCTCTACCCTTAACGTCAGGTCTATCAACTGTAATGCGTCTGTCAAAGCGCCCAGGTCTTAGGAGTGCTGGGTCTAAGATGTCAGGACGGTTGGTTGCAGCAATTAAGATGACTGAATCCTTATCCTCAAAACCATCCATCTCAACAAGAAGTTGGTTTAAGGTTTGCTCACGCTCATCATGTCCGCCACCAAGGCCTGCACCTCTTTGACGACCAACCGCATCGATCTCATCGATAAAAATAATTGAAGGAGCAGATTCTTTTGCCTCTTTAAAGAGGTCACGTACACGAGAAGCTCCAACACCAACAAACATTTCTACAAAGTCTGAACCTGAGATTGAATAAAATGGAACGCCTGCCTCGCCCGCAACAGCCTTAGCAAGTAAGGTTTTACCAGTTCCTGGAGGGCCTACTAGTAAGACACCGCGAGGAATCTTTGCGCCCATTGCCTGGAACTTATCTGGATTTGAGAGGAAGTCTTTAATCTCTTCGAGCTCATCAACTGCCTCTTCAATACCAGCAACATCTTCAAACTTAACCTTAGGTCTGTCTTCAAGTGCCTTTTTGGCCTTTGACTTACCAAATTGCATAGTTTTAGATCCAGGACCCTGCATTTGGTTCATAAAGTAAAACATCACACCAATAATTAGAAGTATTGGCACAAGCGTCATAAGCATGCTAATCCACATAGCATTTGAACTTACGTCCACCTTATATTTTACTTTTGGATTTGCCTGCATGATCTCTGCAAGGTTATCGGTACCTACATAGGTAGATTTGAAGTCGATAAGTTTGTTTTTTTTACCGATATCAGCACTTTTTTCCCACATCTTACCTTTTAAGGTGCCGTTTGCAGCTGAATAGGTTACTTCTGATATACGGTCATCTTTTAAGGCTTGAGTAAATTCAGAGGTGGCAAGCTCTTTTTGCTTGTTTGCAAAGTTACCGAACTGGAAGGCAACAATAACAAGTAAGATGATGCCTAAAATTACGTACAAGAAAATGGAGCGCTTGTTTTTAAGCGGTCCATTATTGTTCTTGCTATTCTTTTGTTCGTTGTCCACGCACGTTCTCCTTTAAGCTATTAAAAAAGCTTAAACTAACTTTCATATACTTGAGGTTTTAATATACCAATGTATGGGAGGTTTCTATACTTTTCTGCATAGTCAAGTCCGTATCCCACAACAAATTCATCTGGGCAGCTAAAGCCTACATAATCAGGACGAAGATCAGTTTCTTGCTTACCCTCTTTATGCAAAAGTGCAACCATTTTAATTGAATTTGGCCCACGTGAGCTTAAGTTTCTCATTAAATAGGTAAGCGTTAATCCTGAGTCAAGTACGTCTTCAACAATTAAGACATCCCTTCCCTCAATAGAGGTTGAGAGATCTTTAATAATACGTACAACACCTGAAGATTGAACTTGTGAGCCATAGCTTGATACTGCCATAAAGTCTACTTCAAGGTCAGTATCAATTGCGCGCATAAGGTCTGCAGTAAATACCACAGCCCCTCTAAGCACTGCTACAAGCAATAAGTTCTTGCCGGCATAGTCTTTACTAATTTGTGCACCAAGCTCTTTTACTTTTTGTGCAATTTCTTCTTGAGTGTAGAGCAAGCTCTCTACGTCTTGATGGAGTTCCATAATCACCCTATGGTCTAAAAATTACTTAAAGCTTAATTCTACTAGTCTCGAACTGTTTTCGCCACATTCAACATTTCTATCTACGCGAATTCCCGCGATACACACAAGCTGACTGCCATCAGCTGTGCGAACAATAGGTATACTTGGACGTTTTCTGAGTGCAATTTTTGCCTCAGCAAGGACATCAAATACCTTCTTAGATCCACCTTGCATACCTTGGGGCTCAATGCTATCTCCGTCCTGAGGAGCATCAATGCGCAGCTCTGCAAGCCCCTCTTGAAGCTGCTCTTCTGTAATACCGGCCTTATCGGCATCAAATACGATTGGATGAAAGCGCGGATTTTGCTCATACGGAATTGAAAGTGAAGCTGCTAAAAATGCAGCATCTGCATGGGGTGGCACCTCAATTACACGGGCAATTAAGGTTCCAAAGGCGCCAACATCCTTAGTGCCGGGCACCTTAATAGTTCCAGACATAACCTGGTTTAATTCCTTGGTGGTGTTTTTGATTACCAGATCATCAAATTCGCGACGCACCTCAACTTCTCCGGGAAGAGAGACAGAAAATGGTCTAGTATCAGCACCTCTTAAGGCCGCTAGAACATGCTTTGAATCAAAACGCGCACCCATACTTGAGACCTCGTTAAGTGCCTCTCTAATAACGCGCTTAGCAATAGCACTATCAAGACGAGCTATTTTTCCAGAATCAAAAACAACCATGCCCTTCTCACGCTCTTTAAGCGAGAAAAGATAGGCATCTTTTGCCGTGTTTTTTATAAATTCATTCTCATCCATCACTACATCAAGTGAATGCGAGAGCGTTTCTATAAGTTTAGGGTTTCTAGTTTTTGCAAGCGGAATAATTTCATGGCGCACAAAGGCTCTAAAATATGTTGTGTCCTCGTTAGTCTTATCTTCGCACCAAGAAATTTGCTTTTGGCGCAAATAATCTCTGAGCTCCTCACGAGTGTAGTATAAGAGCGGACGAATAATGTTATCCCTACGAGGTCTAATTGATACGAGGCCAGTAATGCCGGCTCCCTCAATTGCCCTCATAAAAAAGGTTTCTACACGATCATCAGCGGTATGTGCAGTAAGAATTCGCACTTCATCGTAGGGGTATCCACCTCTATCTGAAAGTGCGTGTGCAAGATTAAAGGCCGCCTCATACCTCAGCTCACGAGCTGCAGACTCGGTATTGGTGATGTTTCGCTCTTCCATCTCTTGAGGCACATTGATGCTCTTTGAGTGAAATGGCAGCTTAAACTCATCGCAGAGCTTTCTTACGTAAGCCTCATCCTCATCACTTGCGCCAGGCCTCAGGAGGTGATTGATGTGCAGCACGTACAGGCGCTTTTTATCAATAAGCTTACTACCTGCTCCATCATATATATCCATAGGCTCTTCAAGCGCTTTACAAAGCAGCGCAACAGAATCTGAGCCGCCAGACACCATAAGGATTACTGCAGGTTCTTGTTTCTTCCTCCGAGCTTTCTTTGGGGGAAACTGCTCTTTGTTAATCTGCTTTCTCATAGCCTTCCTAACTTGTAAGGTATGTCTTATGATAATCATACTTGGCTAAATATGTGTGTTACCTTGGATAATTTAAGGGTATTTACACTAAAGTAATTTAATTGTTAGGAGTTACGGTGCTCAGTGTTTGGTTTTGGATATGGCTCGCTATAGCCATAGGATTTGCGATACTAGAAATGCTTTCACTAAGTTTTTACCTTATCCCCTTTTCATTTGGGGCCCTACTTGCCCTTATTGCCTATTTTTTCTCGGCACCTATTTGGTTGCAAGTTGTACTTTTTGCACTTGGCACCATTTTGTCATTTATCTTTGTGAGACCCTTTGCACGCTCACTTGCCAAGCGTGCTCCTAAACAGGAAAGCGCAATTGATAGAGTAATAGGAAAACAAGCTCGAATTACCAAGGCAATTACAAGTGAAGAGCCTATTGGCAGAGCTATTGTGCTTGGCGAGGATTGGCTTGCTGTAGCTCAAGATAGTAGTGAAAGTTTTAAGGTCGATCAAGAAGTATCTGTTGTTGGAGTAGATGGAACAAAACTCGTTATTAAGGAGCTTTAGATGTCAGAGTTAATTATGCTGGTCATCTTTTTGGTGTTTATTTGGTTTGTAGCCTCAAATACCATTAAGGTTGTGCGACCACACGAGAAAGGCGTAGTAGAGCGCCTTGGTAAGTATCAGCGCACGCTTAACTCAGGTCTGCATATTGTTATCCCATTTATTGATAGGATGACTAAGGTGGACATGCGTGAAAATGTGGTAGACGTACCACCTCAGGAAGTAATCACCAAAGATAACGTTGTAGTAACTGTTGACGCAGTTGTATATTACGAGGCCACAGACCCAGTAAAGCTTAACTATAACGTTACTGACTTTTATCTTGCCGCCACCAAGCTTGCTCAAACCAACCTTCGTAACGTAATTGGTGAGATGCAACTCGATGAATCTCTAACCTCAAGAGAGACTATCAATGCAACCTTAAGAGAGATTCTTGA
>JASBYZ010000090.1 GCA_029983705.1 Coriobacteriales bacterium | reverse complement strand
CAGGATGTCTTCTAGAAATACCTCTTTAGTGTCTACTTTTTAAATAGCAGTGCAATACAATGCAACTTAAACGTAGTATTTTTGCAGTAATAAGTCTCATTTTGTCTTTGACTGTGTTTGCTTCTCTAGCGTTTGCAGCACTTCCAGATGCAGGTCTTACTCAAGATGACTTTGTGTATCAAGATAGTGAGAAGACTACATTGGTAGGTATTAAAACTAGTGGGACACAAAAAATAGTTGAAGCTTCAAAAAGTGCTCCAAAAGATACTGACGGTTCATCGCCTGTTGCAATTACTATTCCAGAGGGCACGAAAGAAATTTTAAAAGATGCCTTTAATGGTAATATGCGTGGCTCATATGAACTTGCACTTGTTAAAGAGATAATTTTTCCAGCTTCACTTGAAGTGATAAATACGCAAGCATTTCAGTTTATGCCGCTTACTATATTAAACTTCAAAAGTCAGCCTACTATTAATGTCTTGCATTTTTTTATTTGAGAAACTATGTTAATCAAGGCTATATTGCCAACTATCAACTAGGCAATACCTATTCACCTGTAACTATTAATGGACTAAATGATATCAAGATTACCCACTACATAGTTCAGTCTGCGAGATATCCACTTGATAATAATGATGGATTTACTAAAGATGATGGTTCAAATACCATGACTATACTAAAGACTAAAATACCTGGACATGAGAGTAAGCCATTTCATATACCAGTAGCCAGCTATAAGAGTGAAGATATTTATCAAACTAATCCTCTGCATGTAAATCTTATTGATAAAAAGCTAGAACTTAATTTTGACGGAGTAAAGCTCAACGCTGATGGAATCAAAAAACATCCAGAGCTCAAAGATAATACGCTTTCTATCTCAGAGATAAATGATACATATCTAAATGAGCAAATAAGCAAACTCGAAGACCTGCTCAATTATTTAGAGAGACCGGCTGAGTATTATGAGGGTTGGTTTGACAACAATGGCCAAAAACTTAGTTTAGAAAATCTCAAAACTTATATCTTAACAAATCAACTCGCCACAACATACACCTTAAAGGCAAAAGGCATTAATTATTATGGCCTTGATGCAAATGGCGGAAAGTTCAGCGATGGAAGCACTTTTAAAAAACTAGAATCTTTTGGTGAGCTTACTCAGGCAATCGTATCTGAGCATAATCCATAGCGTGAAGGTTATACCTTTGTGGGGTGGAAGCTTACAGACAAGACAATTGATGACTATAAAACTAAGCTAGCACTTTTTAGTCCTCGCGTAGCTTATGCAGCTCCTCTTGAAACAAACGCAATTTTACAGGCTGCAGATTTTCCTAAGATCTCGCCAAATAGCGTTTTAAAAGCTGAGTGGAAAAAGTCTGATAGCTCACTTCCTGGCTCTAATGCTTCAGTGGGCGGTAGAGAGATCGAGTCAGAATACACAGGTTTTTATAGCGATAAAGCCGGCAATAAGATAGAAAAGAGTGAAGATCCTCAGTTTGTAGAGAAGATTAATCCTGATAAAATTCAGGCACTCCCTAAAACTTCTGAAGCTACAAGTTTTATCCCAGTCCTTGTATTCGCTGGTATAGCAACAATTGCCTTATCTTTTGCATTTAAGATTGGCAAGAACTAATCGCCCACAAGTTTTAATAGCGAAATAAAAAATCCCCTTTAGATTTTTACTTTCTAAGGGGGATTACTTATATCTAGATATTTAGCACTTAACCAAAGTAAATCTCATACCATACCAAGAAACAGTATATAGTCCATACCTTTCTTGAGGTATCAAGCTGTCCGCTCTTATGCTCATCTAAGAGCTTCACAAGATAGTCTGTGTTAAAGAATTTTTTAGCATTATCTGAGGTGAAGGCCTCTTTAACCTTGTTGTAATAACTATCTTCTTTAAGCCATACACGCGTTGGTACTGGAAAGCCAAGCTTAGGTTTTTGTGCCCAGTCCTCTGGAATGTGTCTTTGAGCAGCTTTACGCATAGCGTACTTGGTCTGCTCAGGGGTAACTCTCAGTCTTGAAGGAATTTGCATTGCCACCTCATAGACCTTCTTATCCAAGAATGGAACGCGCAGCTCAAGAGAGTGAGCCATAGACATCCTGTCAGCTTTGAGTAAGATATCTCCTATAAGCCAGGTGTTTATGTCAAGATATTGCATGCGGGCAACTACATCATCACCGTAAGACTCTGTGCGCTTGTAAAGTGATTTTGTTTTATCTTGGGGCCTGCTTGCAAGCTCATGGTTTTTAAGTATCTGCTTCTTTTCTTCATAATCATACATAAATGCGTTACCAATAAAGGTGTCTTCAACACGTTTGGCGCCGCGCATTAAAAATGCTCGACCTTTAATGCCTTCTGGAAGTGAAGAAGCTACCTTAGCAAGAGCATTTCTAACAGACTGGGGAAGAAGCTTTTGGTACTTAGCTCTATCAAGAGGTTCGTGATAAATTCGATAGCCGCCAAAGAGCTCATCGGCACCCTCGCCAGATAAGACAACTTTTACCTGCTCTGATGCCAGTTGAGATACAAACCAAAGTGCAATAGCAGATGGGTCAGCTAAGGGTTGATCAAGGTGATACTGAACCTTAGGAATAGCGTCCCAATACTCTTGTGAGCTAATAAGTTTTGAGTGCTGGTCTGTGCCAATTTGCTTAGCAAGACCTTCTGCCCAAGACGTTTCGTTGTACTTCTCGCCAAAATCAAAACCAACGGTAAAAGTTTTTTGTCCACCAAAGTATGAGGCAACATAGGATGAGTCAACGCCCGAGCTTAAAAAGCAACCTACCTCAACATCAGCAATGCGATGGGCCTCAACGCTGTTTTCAAAGGTAGCTTCAATCAGGTCAACCGCCTCATCTTCACTCAAAGACTCATTAGGATTGAATTTAGCCTCAAAATATCTGTGAGTTTCAATTTTTCCGTCTTTAAAGCAAAGGTAGTGGCCTGGCATAAGGCAGTAAATGCCCTTAAAAAAGGTCTCTGGAGGAAAGCTGTATTGAAAAGAGAGGTAGTGGTCAAGGGCCTGCTCGTTAAATTCTTTTTGATAGTCAGGATACTCAAGGAGACTCTTAATTTCAGAGCCGTACACGAGTGTATTATCAACAAGCGTATAGTGTATTGGTTTAATTCCAAATGGATCTCTTGCTAAAAAGAGGGAACCGTCTTTGATGTTATAAATTGCAAAGCCAAACATGCCTCTAAGCTTTGGAAGAAGCTCTGTGCCCCACTCCTCGTATCCATGAATTAATACCTCAGAGTCAGTTTGAGTGCTAAAGTTGTGGCCTTTGTTAATCAGTTCATCGCGGAGCTCTTGGTAGTTATAAATCTCACCATTAAAGGTAAGAACCATAGATTTATCTTCATTAAAAAGTGGCTGGTGGCCGCGTTCACTTACATCAATAATAGATAGACGCCTAAAACCCATGTGAGCTTGCTCATCTTCATAAAATCCCACATCATCTGGGCCTCTATGGGTGATGACCTCTGTCATCTTTTCTAAAATAGAATGGGCATCAGTATGTGAGCCAATAAATCCGGCTATTCCGCACATTAAAAAATCTCCTCTTGGAGCAAATCGAATCGCTATAAACGTAAAATATTAGTATATATGACTTATGTGGCAGAAGTTTGCTAGTCTTTGTTGGGTAGTAAAATACTCATACTTACATTTATTAAAGGATAGTACATGACAGAAGAAGATCGCACGCATAGCCCAGAGTTTCACCTGGTTATTCTTGGTGGCGATATAGGCGTTTATGCCCTTGCTCGCTCAGCGTTTGAGGCATATGGTGAGAGAAGCACGGTAATTTCTGGTGCAGCACTCGGGCCAATTGCGCGCTCAAGCATTATTGATGTTGTAGCCTTAGGTATGGGTGCAAGTGTTAAAGATATTGCAGAAAAAGCGCTTGAAATAGCTCCAAACCTTCAGGCTCGATATAAGGGTAAAGAGCTAATTTTACTTACTAACTCAGACTCACAGGTAAGAGCAGTTATAGAGATGAGTGATAAGCTTAAAGAGTACTACCATCTTCCCATGGTTGACCTCAAACTTCTTGATATGGTTCAAGATAAACTTTCTTTTGCTAAGCTTTGTGAGAAATACGAGGTTAAAACCCCTAAAACTGTTGGGGTAGATCTCTCTAGCTATAATACGGATGCCTGGGTTAAGCCTAAGCTTCCTGATGAGTTTCCGCTGGTTGCAAAGCCTGCAAATTCAGCTCACTATGAGCGTCTTCGCTTTGAAGGAATGAAAAAGGTTTACTTTATCTCAAATCAAGAAGAGCTTGATCATCTTTGGAAGACCTTGTATGAGGGGGGAGTGCGCTCTCACTTTGTACTCCAGCAACTCATACCAGGTGATGACCAGTGCATGCAGTCTTTAACTGCCTATGTTGACTCCAATCATAAGGTTACTATGTTTGGAAGTGCTCAGGTTTTGCTCGAAGAGCATGTACCTACTGCCCTTGGCAATCCAGCAGCTATGATTACCAGGCCCTTTGAAGACCTTTATGGTCAGGCTCAAGCCTTGCTTGAGGGTATTAACTATACCGGTTTTGCTAACTTTGATGTTAAAAAAGACCCTCGAGATAACACCCAATACTTTTTAGAGGTAAACCCTCGTATTGGTAGAAATAACTATTACAATACCGCAGCAGGCCTAAACCCAGTAGAGTTTTTAGTCCGAGACATCATCTGTCATGAAGAGCTTGACTTACAGCTCATCTCGCAAGAGGTTTTATACACCGTACTTACTACACAGCTTTTGAAGCGATATATTTCTAAAGAAAATAAAAATGCAGTCTCAGAGCTTGTGCGTGCGGGAAGAGTAGTAAACCCACTTTGGGCAGACTATGATAAGGGACTTGGTATTGACACGCTTAAGCGTAGAACCTGGATTGTTTTACACACCTTAAATCATTACAAAAAATTTAGACGCCACTATCCAAAAAAGACTGATAGTGGCTTTTAGAAGTGGGATGTAGTGCTAGATAAAGACATATTTGACCCTTTGAGTTTGAGCGATAATTCAGAAAACCTGGTAGATATCTTAACCCAGGTTCGTGAGGTGCCCCTAGAACCTGGCTGCTATTTGTGGAAAGATGCAAAAGGCGAGGTTTTATATGTGGGTAAGGCAAAAAACCTGCGTTCACGCATGCTGCAATATGTCTTAGGGCAAGATGAGCGCGATAAAATACCACGCATGATGAAGCAGGTTGCAAGCTTTGATTATGTGGTAGTTAACTCAGATCATGAGTCACTTGTCTTAGAGAAAAATCTCATTCAGCAGTATCGTCCGCCCTATAATGTTGACTACCGTGACGATAAAAGCTATCCCTTTATTGCAGTGACCTATTCTGATACCTATCCAGCAATAAAGTACACCCGAGAAAAGCATAAGCAGGGTACTCACTACTTTGGTCCCTACACTGACTCCCGAGCTGCTCGACATATGATTGATACTGCAAGAAGAGCGGTACCAATCTGTTCTGCAAATTGTGTTGAGTGGAAAAAGCTCAAACGCAAGCTTCAACAAGCACCAAATGATGAGTCAATTATTGACATGATAATGCAAGAAGAGGGAAAACCCTGCTTTGACTACCATGTTAATAAGGGACCAGGTGCCTGTGTGGGTGCAATTTCACCTGATGAGTACAAAAAGCATGTCCAAAAAATTGAGAGATTTTTAAGCGGTAAAAGAAAAGATATTCTCTCTGAACTTGAGTATGAGATGCGTGAGACTGCACTTGACCTTGAGTTTGAGCGTGCCAACAGACTCAAGCAGCGCATTGAGACCATAAATGGTCTGCAAGACAAGCAGCAAGTGGTCTTTCCAAGTCCAATTGATATCGATGTCTTAGGCTTTTACCGAGAAGAAACCATTGCTGGTGCGCACGTATTTGTGGTGCGTGAGG
>JASBYZ010000089.1 GCA_029983705.1 Coriobacteriales bacterium | reverse complement strand
TTGATGACAAGCTTACCGGTGCTACCGTAAACAAAAACGGAAGCCTTACCATGCGCGCTACTAAGGTAGGCACAGACTCAACCTTGCAAAGAATTATTAAAATGGTTGAGGATGCCCAAGGTTCTCACCCACCAGTTCAAAAATTTGCCGATAAAATCTCAGCCATCTTTGTACCTGCGGTGCTCTTAATTGGCCTCCTATCATTTTTAGGATGGAATTTCTTAGTACCACAACTCATATCTTCAGGAGTTTTGTCTCCCGATATCATAAACGCTCACTCTACCTTTGAAAAAGCTTTGCTTACGGGTGTGTCGGTAATTGTTATTGCCTGCCCCTGTGCGCTTGGACTTGCAACTCCAACTGCTATTATGGTTGGAACCGGTAAGGGCGCTGAGCTGGGTATTTTAATAAAAGATGGTGAGGTGCTTGAGACAGCACATAAGGTTAATACGGTTGTCTTTGATAAGACCGGAACACTTACCATTGGTAAGCCTGAAGTGCAAGAAGTGATTACCGAAGGTGATACCTCAAAAGATGAGCTTATAAGTATTGCTCAGTCTCTAGAAAAACACTCAGAGCACCCACTAGCAGACGCAATTCTTTCATTTGAAGAAGGAACACATGAGCTTAAAGAACTTGAAGATTTTGAAGCTCTTGTGGGAAAAGGCATACGTGCAAGACTTGAGGGCGAGAGCTATACCTTAGGAAGCGCAAAAACCCTACCAGAAAAGCTTGAACGCCCGGAGAGTTTTAGCGCTCAAATAGAAAAAGCCTTAGAGCGCGGTAGAACTATTATGTATCTCACCAGCCAAAAGCGCGGGCTCCTTGGCGCAATTACTGTGTCTGACACCCTTAAGCCAAGCGCCAAGCAGGCAATTTTAGAGCTTAAAAAACTCAATATTGAGCCGATTCTTCTCAGCGGTGATATTTATCCAAGTGCTTACGCTATTGCAAAAGAAGTTGGCATTGATAAGCAAAATGTTATTGCAGAGGTCTTTCCTGACGATAAGGCCGCTCAAATTAAAAAGCTTCAAGATGAAGGAAGAATTGTGGCAATGGTGGGAGATGGTATCAATGACACCCCAGCACTTGCCCAGGCTCATGTAGGAATTACCATGGGTGCAGGATCTGATGCAGCTATTGAGACGGGCTCTATTGTATTGGTAAAAGACAATCTCTTGGACGTAGTTAATGCCCTTGACCTCTCGAGAGCTACCATGAGCAAGATTAAGCAGAACTTCTTCTGGGCACTTGCCTATAATGTTATAGGTATTCCACTTGCTGACTTTGGCTTCTTACGACCTGAGATTTCAAGTGCGGCAATGGCACTCTCAAGTGTTTCAGTAGTTTCAAACTCACTGCTTCTAAAGCGTTACCAGCCTAAGTATGCTGATATGGATACTGACGAGAATAAATAAATTTAGTGACCTCAGGCACAGTTTTAGGGTACTATCGTCTTTGAAGAAAACTAGCTCTTCGGTTTAAAGAAGGTTGATATGATCAATAGAAATTTTGATGTGATTTCAGCTCATGAGGCTAAAGAACGCTACGGCTATGACATCAAAAACCTCTCACTTTTTAAAGGAGTAGAGGACTCTGAGCTTATTGGAAATATTGCACGCGGCGTAGACTTTGCTAAATTTAAAAAAGGTCAATTTGTGTTTAGGACAGGCGACCATGCAGAGCAGCTTTATCTAGTGGTAGATGGACATGTCAAAATTTTCTATAACACTCCAGAGGGCAAAGAGCAAATGCTTTATGTCTATAACAATGGTGACTTTATTGGAGGATTAAACCTCTTAAGTGAAGATGACTACCGTTATATGGGGCAGTGTCTCTCAGACAGTGTGGTTGCCATTGTTAAAAAGGAAGCCTTTATTGAGCACGCCCTACAAAGTCCAATCGTGCTTAAGCATATGCTTTCTAAAAGCTACGAGCGTATTCGCTGGGCAGAGGATTTAATTTCTCGCCTGACTGCATCTAATGCAAGCATTAAGGCAGCATGGCTCATCTTAAAACTTAAAGATGAGTTTGCAACTCTAAAAGATGGTGAATACGTTTTAAACCTTCCAATGAATCGTGAGGATATGGGCTCATTTGCAGGCCTTACCAGAGAGACTATTACTCGTAAGCTTACTGAGTTTAAAGAGCGTGGCATAATTGATTTTAAGGGACCACGTACCCTTATAATTAAAGATATCGATGCACTGAGAGCATTCATAATCTAATGCTCGTTTTACTTTCACCTGCAATGCGCATGAGGCATGTGGATGCGCCTTTTAATTTAAAGTTAAGCACTCCGTATTTTTTAGAGGAGGCACATAAGCTTGCCTCAGCGGTCAAGTCTTTAGACTTTGATGAGTTTTCTAAACTTATTAAAGTTAAAGGAGAGGCTTGCGCTGAGTTTTATGTGATGTGGCAAGACTTTGCTACTACAGATGTGCCCGATAAAGACAGGCTTACTGCAGCTGCCTTAAGCTTTGATGGTATTGCCTTTAAGCATCTCAAACCTGAGGAATGCTCAGAGGAGATGTGGCACTATGCCCAAGAGCACCTGCGTATAGCCTCTGGCTTATACGGACTTCTGCGTCCATTAGATGCGGTTCAAGCTTATCGTTTAGAGATGCAAGCACGCCTGCAGCTTGAGGGAGCTAAAAATCTCTTTAAATTCTGGGATAACAAGCTTATTGATTGCGTGTTTAATGAGGCAGAGACCCTTATTTTAAATCTCACCTCTCATGAATATACCAAGGCACTTCTTAGAGATGAGCAAAATAGCCCTCAGGTGCTTAGTGCTGATTTTAAAATACTTGGAAAAAATGGATACTACACCCAGTCTACCTGGGCAAAAATAGGAAGAGGGTCCATGGCTTCCTATGTTTTAAAACATCAAATCCAAGACCCTCAAGATTTAAAAAATTACAACCGCTATGGCTATCGCTTTAGTCCAGAGCTCTCAAGTCAACAAAACTATGTCTTTATAGCTGATGAACCTTATTTAGAGTGATTGTGGCCTCCGCCGTGAGCCATCTCAATTGCATGCTCAAATTGGTCAGCTACAGCTTCCCAGTTTTCTTGGGCAGCTTTTCTAGATCCAGGGAAGTTAATAACAAGTGAGTTTCCAATTTGTCCTGCAGTTGCACGAGAGAGCATAGCTCTGCCGGTAATTTGGAGTGAGTATGCACGCATAGCCTCACCAAAGCCTGGAACCTCTCTGTCACAAACTTCAAGTGTTACATCAGGGGTTACATCTCTAGGTGATAGCCCAGTACCCCCGCAGGTAAGTACAATATCAGCGCCTGCATCAATTTGAGCCTTGATGTTTGATTTAATGCTGTCCTTATCGTCCTTAATTATAATGTGGTCAAGCACCTCATGACCGGCATCTTCAATAAGTTCTTTAAGGCGAGCGCCTGCACTATCCTCTTCAATTGAGCGCGTGTCAGAGCAGGTAATAATTGATAGCTTAAGTGACATTTAGGCCTCCTGGTCTTCTCTGAGCCAAATTCCGGATTTTCCTCCGGCTTTTTTAAGCAGGTAGACATCGGTAATTTCCATACCTCTGTCAACTGCCTTACACATATCGTATACGGTAAGCGCACCTACAGAAGCTGCAGTGAGCGCCTCCATTTCAATTCCAGTTTTGCCGGTGACGCCAAGGGTAGAAAAAATTTCAAGACCGACTCTATTGTCCTTACGACTACCTGGCTCAATAACTTCGATTTCAATTTTTGACTTGGTAATCAAGAGGGGATGACACATTGGAATAAGATCAGCTGTCTTTTTTGCAGCCATAACACCTGCAACGCGTGCGGTGGCTAAGACATCACCTTTAGCAGCTCTTCCCTCAACAATAAGGTCAAGGGTTTCTTGCTTCATAAGTATGCATGAATGAGCAACAGCAATACGCTCGGTATCTGCCTTCATACCAACATCTACCATGCGTACTTGTCCGCGTTCATCTACATGAGAGAGCTTCTCGTCACTCACATTAGCCTCCAATTTGGCTCATTAATCTATCGGTTCCAATACGGTCGTGATGGTCTAGAGGTTTAGTCTTGAGCGCCTCTGTAAGTCCTTCTCGAGTTTTTTCTACATCACGTGTTTTAATAGCTTCACTTAAATCGTACTCAAGATCAGAGAATAAACATGGCCTGAGCTCGCCTTCTGAGGTAAGGCGCAGGCGGTTACACTTAAAGCAGAAATGGTTTGAAAGTGCATTAATAAAGCCGATTGAGCCTTTTGCACCCTCAAAGCTGTAATAGCTTGCAGGTCCGTGTCCGTATACGCGGTTATCATCCAAGCGCTCTAGCGGACCAAGCCCCATCTTCTCACCAAGCTCAGAAATTGTGTGAATGAGCTCTTTAGAAGGGATGGTATCCTCAATTGACCAGCCAGTCTCATCAAAGCCTGCTGAGTCACCAACTGGCATGTACTCAATAAACCTAACTGATAAGGGCTTTTCGTAGGCAAGCTTAATAAAGCTTTCAAAGTCTTGCTCAAGTGAGCGCACAACAACGGTATTGATTTTTACTGGTGCAAAATCATATGCGAGCGCACACTCAATACCTGCAAGAGCTTCCTCAACCTTACCTCTGCGCGTTACATATTTAAACGCCTCAGGGTCAAGGGTATCAAGAGAGATATTTACACGGTCAAGTCCTGCCGCTTTAAGCTCGTCTGCAAAACGAGGGAGAAGGGCAGCGTTAGTGGTAATTGAGATATCTTCAATACCCTCAATTTGTTTGAGTAGCTTTATAAGGTCTGCAAGGTGAGGGCGGACTAAAGGTTCTCCGCCGGTAAGACGAATATTTTTAATGCCCTCTTGAGCTGCAACTTTAACAAAAAATTCGATGTCTTCAAAGCTTAAGAGCTTCTCGTGAGCCATGAGTGTGATGCCCTCTTCAGGCATGCAATATCTACATCTATAGTTACACCTATCGGTAACTGAAATTCTTAAATAATCAATTTTACGTCCAAATTGGTCTTTAGACATAGGCATCAATATCCTTAACTGCGCATAAGCGACTCAATAAAGTTACTTACTCCTATAACATCGTCTAAGTTAAAGGTCTTAAGTCCACGTTTATCTAAATCAGCTTTGCGCTCTTCATTATCACTAATAAGGGCAATTAAGTTTTCAGGAGACTCTACTGGTTCAGGATTGAAATCTTTTCTGGAAAATTCAATCTTGCTCATGCCCTCGTACTTGTAGCCCTCGGTCAAAATTAGATCTACCTCATCGCTTAAGTGCTCACAGAGGCTTACTAAACTTGCTTCACCTTCTGGCATGCGTCTAAAAACGCCATACTCATCAGGAGATGAGATAATCACCGCACTTGCACCTGCCTCTGAGTAGCGCCAGGAATCTTTTCCCACCGCATCAATAGGGGTTGAGTGTGAGTGATGCTTGATTACCCCAACCTTAATTCCTCTTGACTCAAGCTCTGATACGACCTTTTCAAAAAGTGTGGTCTTGCCAGAGTTAGACCAAGCTACAACTGATATAACTAAAACACCATTTACATAGGTGAGATTATATGGCATGCGTTCTCTCCAGTATTCTTGCGCCCTTGTATGCTACATAATTACAAAAGAATAGAAATCAATCAACTGTGAAATTTGTAGCTCGTCTTCACTTGGAGGCATAAGTACAAAGCCGTTAACCCCATCAAGTGCGTTATACAAGGAGCCACCTTGTCTAAGAGGTTTTACCCATAAATTCATTTGCCCATCGTAGTAGGCATGTGCGTACTGGTAGTGGGGGAGGTGATTAGTCCTTCTCCCATATTTAACTGGGCAATCAAGGCGCGCATCAACTCTGGTTCTATAAATCTTTGCAAAGCCACCACATTTTCTTATCGCAGGTCTCACCAAAACTTCAAAAGCCATCATGGCTGCGGTGGGATGTCCTGGTAGTCAAAACACTGCCACTCCTTTAACAATGCCAAAGCCTTGGGTTTTTGCCGGGTTCATCAAAACATC
>JASBYZ010000088.1 GCA_029983705.1 Coriobacteriales bacterium | reverse complement strand
TTCCGCTTTTTAATCCGTTTCAGATCTTTTTTAAAATAACTAGTTAGATATATCCTCATTAGTATCTAAATCTTCCAAAGCTTCTTTAAAAGAACTGTAGGTTTTATATTTCTCAGGGTGCTTTTCAAATTCTTGAACTTCTAAAAGTGCTGCGAGCGTATCTGAGTTGGGCTTTTTGCGGCTTATTTCAAATGGAATTCCATCACAATTTACAGATGTCTTTAAAAATAAATTAATTGCAGAAGACATACTTAAGCCTAAATCTTTAAACAACTCTTCTGCCTCCTTTTTCAATTGAGAGTTAACTCGAATGTTTATATTTGAACTTGACATTGCACTACTCCTGTTCAAAAAATAATTTAAACTATCAAATTAAATTAAATTGTAAAGCAATCTATGATTAATGTATATTAAATTACAATACAAACTATATATATTATAAAAATATCGGCGAGCTCAGCGTCCTTCTCGCCCTATTATGTATGTTGTTTGTAGACAGCTAGCTCTTGCTTGAAAAACTTTTAAGCATTTGCGAAGATGATTAGTGCTTTGTAAGAAAGCAACTATAAGTAAACCATTTAGTCCGCTACCAAAGACAGCCGGCGCTCAAACTCTTTGAGCTTAATGGATTTCCAGCCTGCCGAGGTGGTCGTTACATATTACATGTTCTGCGGCCCATCTTTTACTTTGGTAGAAGTTGGGTCGTTTGTTTTATACCTCTAAAACATGTGACCTGCTTTGGAAATAAAGCGGACAGATGAGTCACATGTGAAAGGGGGTGTACCTTCTAGATATGCCAACACAAGCTAAAAAAGATACGGTGCAAGAGATCAAAGAGACTCTTCAGGAATCAGCTGGAATGTTTGTTGTAGATTACCGCGGACTTTCAGTTAAAGCTACCCAAGACTTAAGAAGAAAACTTACTGAGTCTGGCGCTAACATGAGAGTTCTTAAAAACAATCTTGTAAAGCTTGCTTTATCAGAGGCAGAGCTTCCAGAGTTAGATGTATTAACCGGTCCTACCGCATACATCTTCTTTGAATCTGATCCAGTTGCTCCAGCAAAGGTATTAAAAGAATTTGCTATAGAAAACAAGCAACTCGAGATTAAGGGTGGTCTTTCAAGCGGAAGAGTAGTTGATGTTGACCAAATCAAGGCTATTGCAGATCTTCCTTCACACGAGGAACTTATCGCAAAGCTTCTTGGTACCATTCAAAACCCACTTACCAAAGTTGTTCGCGTTCTCAATGGACCAAACCAACAACTTGCACAAGTTATCAAGGCTATCGCAGATCAAAAAGACGCTGCGTAATGCCGCTTAGCAGTAAGCATGCTGCCTAAGAAATTGTAATTTTAAATTTGATGGCACCAAGGAATACGGTGTCAAAACATTAAGGAGTTTAACATGGCTGTTTCTCGCGAAGAGATCATCGAGGCATTAAAAGAAATGCCAGCACTTGAGCTTTCAGAGCTCGTAAAAGAACTTGAGGAAGTATTTGGCGTTTCAGCTGCTGCACCTGTTATGGTTGGTGGCGCTGCTCCAGCTGCTGGTGGAGACGCTGCAGCTGCAGAAGAGAAGACCGAATTTGACGTTATCCTTGAGGGCTTTGGTGACAACAAATTAGCAGTTATCAAGGTTGTTCGTTCAATCACCAGCCTTGGTCTTAAGGAAGCTAAAGAGCTCGTTGAAGGTGCTCCAAAGCCAGTTCTTGAGGGTGCTGCTAAGGACGCTGCTGAAGATGCTAAGAAGCAACTTGAAGAGGCAGGTGCTGCTGTAAGCCTTAAATAATTAAGGTTTACTTTAAAGCGCTTAATTTTTCGCTTTGATTGTAAAAGAGGGTTCCAGAATAGCTATTATGGGGCCCTCTTTTTTGGCATTTATAAATACGCACAAACTTTGCGGCGGTGCTTGAGCAAATTGAATATCTATACAAAAAATTCTGTATTTGTCAAGAAGTTCTTGACAAATTGTCTGACTTTTTGTAACTTATACGTTTGCGACAGTGTCGCTATTTCCCTATTCCTGAAGGAGGAATCGCCTGGTGGCTATCGCTAATACCCAACATCCTTCAAGTACGTACAGAGAGCGCATATCTTTTGGTAAAATCCCAGAAGTTATGGAGCTTCCAAACCTCATTGCAATACAAAAAGATTCATTTGCGTGGTTTATGGAAGATGGTCTGCATGAGACCTTCCAAGACATGTCTCCAATTGAAAACAATGCAAAGACTATGGAGCTTTCATTTGGTGGACATGAGTTTGGTGAGCCTAAGCACTCAGTAGAGGAGTGTAAGGAAAAGGATATCTCATATCAGGCTCCGCTGCTTGCAGAAGTGAGATTTGTAAACAAAGATACCGGAGAAATGAAAGAGCAAGTGGTATTTATGGGAGATTTCCCTCTCATGACCCCACGCGGCACTTTTATTATCAACGGAACTGAGAGAGTAGTTGTTTCTCAGCTTGTTAGATCTCCTGGAGTTTACTACTCACAAGAGCGAGACAAAACTTCTGACAAAATGATTCTTACCACTAAGGTTATCCCTTCACGTGGCGCATGGCTTGAATATGAAACAGATAAGCGTGACGTGTTGTCAGTGCGTATTGATAGAAAAAGAAAACAACCTGCAACCTTACTATTAAAGGCATTAGGTATTGCCGAGACAAACGAGGAGATTATCAGCTTACTTGGTGACTCTGAGCTTGTGCGCAACACCCTAGAGAAGGACTCTTGTCAAACCAAAGAGGATGCCTTAATAGAACTATATAAGAGACTTAGACCAGGTGAGCCACCAACCGTGGACTCAGCTCGTTCTATGTTAGAAGGTCTCTTCTTTAATCCACAGCGCTATGACTTAGCTCGCGTTGGTAGATACAAGGTCAATAAAAAACTTGAGGTAGACGTTGCAGATGACGTGTACACACTTACCCCTGAAGACATTGTTGAGTCAATGAAGTATATCGTTGAGCTCCACAAAGGCACTGAGGGTTATCAGTTTGATGATATTGACCACTTTGGTAACAGACGTATCCGCACCGTGGGTGAGCTTATTCAAAACCAATTTAGAATTGGTTTATCAAGAATGGAGCGCGTGGTTCGTGAGAGAATGTCAAGCCAAGACGCAGATGACATTACTCCTCAATCACTTATTAACATCAGACCCATTGTTGCCTCAATTAAAGAGTTCTTTGGTTCATCCCAGCTTTCACAGTTTATGGACCAAAACAACCCACTTGCAGGCATTACCCATAAGCGTCGTCTTTCAGCTCTAGGACCTGGTGGTCTTTCAAGAGAGCGCGCTGGTATGGAAGTTCGTGACGTTCACAACTCTCACTACGGACGTATGTGTCCTATTGAGACTCCTGAAGGTCCAAACATCGGTCTTATTGGTTCACTTGCAACCTTTGCTCGCATCAATCCATTTGGATTTATCGAGGCCCCATACAGACGCGTAGTTGACGCTAAGGTTACTGATGACATTGACTACCTCACCGCCGATGAGGAAGAAAAACATATTATCGCCCAAGCTAACGCATACTTTGATCAAGACACCCGTAAGTTTATGCAATATAACTATGAGACAGATGAGTATGACCGCGAGGCTGAGCGCGTTTTAGCTCGTACCAAAGACTTCAACGGAGACTTTGGTGAGCCACAAGAAGTTCCAGTTGAAGACGTGGACTACATGGACGTATCTCCTCGTCAGATGGTATCTATTGCTACAGCTCTTATTCCATTCCTTGAGCACGATGACGCTAACCGTGCGCTCATGGGATCAAACATGCAGCGCCAAGCGGTTCCACTGCTTAAGCCAAAGGCACCACTTGTTGGTACTGGTATGGAGCACAGAACTGCTATTGACTCAGGCGAGATTATCGTCTGCCAAAAGAGCGGTATTGTAGAAAAAGCAGATGCTGATGAGATTATTATCCGCACCGATGATGACGAACTTCAGACTTATCCGCTTCCAAAATATAAGCGCTCAAACCAGTCTACCTGCATTAACCACAGACCAATTGTAAGAACTGGTCAAGAGGTATATGCCGGTGACGTGCTTGCTGATGGTCCTTCAACTGAGCATGGTGAGCTTGCTCTTGGCCAAAACCTTCTTGTTGCATATATGCCTTGGGAAGGTTACAACTACGAGGACGCTATCATCTTGTCAGAGCGTGTGGTATCTGAAGACCTACTTACTTCAATCCACATCTCCAAACACGAGATTGATGCCCGCGATACCAAGCTTGGTCCAGAAGAGATTACCCGCGAAATTCCAAACCTTGCAGATGACATGCTTGCACAACTTGATGCAGACGGTATCATCCGCATTGGTGCAGAGGTAAAGGCTGGAGACGTCTTAGTTGGAAAGGTTACTCCAAAGGGAGAAACTGAGCTTACCGCTGAAGAGCGCCTTCTTAGAGCAATCTTTGGTGAGAAGGCTCGTGAAGTAAGGGATACCTCACTTAAGATGCCTCACGGTTCCTACGGACGCGTTATTGGAATTGTTCGCTTTAGCAGAGAAAACGGCGACGAGCTTGCTCCAGGAGTAAATGACCTTGTACGTGTATACGTTGCTCAAAGAAGAAAGATTCAAGTGGGCGATAAGTTATCTGGTCGTCACGGAAACAAGGGTGTTATCTCCCGTATCTTACCGGTAGAAGACATGCCTTATATGATTGACGGTACTCCAGTTGACATCATCTTAAACCCACTGGGCGTTCCTTCTCGTATGAATGTTGGACAGCTGCTTGAGACCCACCTTGGTTGGGCTGCAAGAAACGGCTGGAACAAAGAGGACGGCGATGAGTACGTTGAGGGTCCATTCCACGTTGCAACCCCAGTATTTGACGGTGCACAAGAGGATGAGATTTCTGCAGTAATCAAGCTTGCTAATAAAAACTTAATTCACCGTGCAAAAGAAAAGTATGGTAACTACGCTTTAGAAGAGTTAGTTCCACAACTTAATGAGCGCGGCAAGATGACACTCTATGACGGAAGAACTGGAGAGGCATTTAGATCTCCTATCACCGTTGGTATCCACTACACCTTGAAGTTAGGACACATGGTTGACGATAAGATCCACGCTCGTTCAACTGGCCCTTACTCACTTATCACCCAACAGCCTCTTGGTGGTAAGGCACAGTTTGGTGGACAAAGATTTGGAGAGATGGAAGTTTGGGCGCTCTACGCATACGGAGCATCAAGCGTTCTCCAAGAAATTCTTACCGTTAAGTCAGACGATACAGCCGGACGTGTTAAGACCTATGAGGCAATTGTTAAGGGCGAAAACATTCCACCAGCAGAGGTTCCAGAATCATTTAAGGTTTTGGTTAAAGAGATGCGCTCACTTGCACTGGACGTTCAGTTGGTAAGTCACAAAGAAAAGCCAGCTAACCCAGATGATGAGGAAGCACAATCCTTTATCACCACTGCTCAGGCTGAAAAGCCAGCTCAAAAGATAGAAGAGGATGCCGATGAGGTCGACGAGATTGCATCCAGTCTTGATGAGTTTGACTTAGATGATGAACTGTCCGTTTCTGATAATGAGGATAAGGAGTAAACGTGACAGACTTTGATGTCAATAATTTTGATGCCATAAAAATTGGTTTAGCATCAGCCGATGAGATCCGCTCATGGTCTCACGGTGAGGTTAAAAAGCCAGAAACCATTAACTATAGAACCCTAAAGCCAGAGCGTGACGGTCTTTTTTGCGAGAAAATCTTTGGTCCAGTAAAGGACTGGGAGTGCGCCTGCGGTAAATACAAGCGCATTCGCTTCAAGGGCATTGTCTGCGAGAGATGCGGTGTTGAGGTTACTCGCTCAAAGGTACGTCGTGAGCGTATGGGACACATTGAGCTTGCAGCTCCGGTATCTCACATTTGGTACTTTAAGGGCTCACCTTCTCGCCTTGGCTACTTACTTGACCTTGCTCCAAAAGAGCTTGAGAAAGTACTCTACTTTGCTTCATACATTATTACTGATGTAGACGTAGAAGCACGTGAAGAGGACGCTGAGGACTTAAAAGACGAGCTCGAGGCAGACTTAGAGGAACTTGACGCAGAGCGCGACCGCTTAATTGAGGCAACTAAGCGCCAAGCAGATTCAGAGA
>JASBYZ010000087.1 GCA_029983705.1 Coriobacteriales bacterium | reverse complement strand
TTCCTGACCAACGTGGAGCACGTTATAAAACAAGTCAAGCTTTGCCTCACCAGATGCAAGGTATGCACAGTTAACAAAGGTATGTGCATCAAAACCAGTAAGATCGCTTGAATAGTTAAAGAGGACATTACCCTTGTGAGCAAGCTCGATGTGTGAAAGGTTTACCTCAGCACCCTCATCTACACTGCTCACTACAGATACGCTCGAGTTTACCTCTGCATCTGTATAGTTATGAACTAAAACCAGGTCCAATATAGCGTCTTGTTCTGCCTTAATAAAAATGCGGGCATTGCGCTCTACTTTTTTATCACTTGACGCATGAATGTACATGAGCACCTTACCGTGCTGACCTTCTTTTGCAACTATTTGTTGGCGATCAATTAAGACATCGTTTTCATCGTCAAGCTTAAGCTCAACTCTGATTTCATCGCCCTCAAATACTTCTAGGTAGTTAGTGAAGTTAGCAAGGTTTTTATTCTTTTTTGAAAGCTCCTCATTAATGCCGTGTTTGCTTTGCTCAAGCTCTCTATCAAGACTTGAGTCAAGCTCTCCTTCACCTCTTGCATAGGTGTAAGGCTTTCCTACCAGCTCATCAAGGCCGGTAGCAGCGGAGTTTACTTTAACCCATCTAAAGGTAGTGTTTGGCAGAATACTACCTTGCTGGGTGCTAAATTGCGGTTCAATGGTAGCCATCTAACCAATCGCTCCTTTCAATTCAAGAGTAATTAGATTGTTCATCTCAACGGCGTACTCCATAGGGAGCTCTTTTGCAATAGGCTCTGCAAAGCCGCGAACAATCATCGCTTTTGCCTCTTCTTCTGGAATACCGCGACTCATCAAGTAAAAGATTGCAGTCTCGTCAATACGACCAATCTTTGCCTCATGTCCTAAGTCAACATCATCGTTTTGAATGCGAATGGTTGGAATAGTATCTGATCTCGACTCATTATCAAGCATCAAGGATTCACAAGATACGGTAGATTTAGAGCCATGTGCATTAACTCCAACATCAACAAGACCACGATAAATTGCAATTCCATTTGATTTAGAAATTGACTTAGAGTTGATTGATGAGTAGGTATTAGGAGCATAATGCATTACCTGAGCACCAGTATCCAAGTATTGGTCCTGACCTGCAAAGGTGATACCAGTAAATTCTGAGCTTGCACCCTCACCTCTTAAAATAGAAGAAGGATAGAGCATAGATACTGCTGAACCAAATGAGCCTGAAACCCATTCAATCTTTCCGTCCTCATCAACCATGGCACGCTTGGTGTTGAGGTTATACATGTTTCTCGACCAGTTTTCGATGGTTGAGTAACGCAGGTGTGCGTTTTTAGAAACAAAAAGCTCTACTGCACCAGCATGTAGATTGAGCGTGTTGTATTTTGGTGCCGAGCAGCCCTCAATAAAGTGGGCATCTGCGCCCTCTTCAAGAATAATTAAGGTGTGCTCAAACTGGCCTGCTCCTGGTGCGTTAAGTCTAAAGTAAGATTGAAGTGGGATGTCTACGTAGACATCTTTAGGAACGTATACAAAAGATCCACCAGACCAAACTGCATAGTGAAGTGCTGCATACCTGTGCATAGCAGGATTAATGCACTTACCATAATACTTTTGTACGATCTCTGGATACTCTCGTACTGCAGTATCAAAGTCGGTATATACCACACCCATATCTTTAAAGCGCTGCTTTAAGTTGTGATATACCACCTCTGAGTCATACTGGGCACCAACACCACTTAACATCTCTAACTCAGCCTCAGGAATACCTAGCTGGTTAAAGGTGTCACGAATGTTATCAGGAACACTATTCCAGTCAGACTCAAGTTGAGCTTTAGGTCTAATGTAGGTAGAAATTTGGTTCATATCTACCGCAGACAAATCAGGTCCCCAGGTAGGATTAGGAGTCTTATTAAAAATCTCTAACGCTTCAAGGCGCTTATTGAGCATCCACTCAGGCTCGCCTTTACTCTCAGAGATTTCTCTTACTATCTCTTCACTTAAACCGTTTTCAAGTTTAAGGCTGTATTCAAATTTATTTTTGTTGTCATACACACCACGGCGCATCTCAACAACTTCAGTACGCTCTGCTTTTCTTTTTTCTCTTAAGCGAGCGCGCTCAGCACGAAAGGCCTTACGAGCAGCCTTTCTTTGCTCAAGCTTAGCCTGGAGTTCTTCAGTGCTTAAGGTGGTGGCAGTATTATTTCTACTTATCACCTTATTCCTCCTCAGCAACTGGTTCTTTAAGTCCAAGCTCTTGTCTAATCCACTCAAATCCATCCTTTTGGATTCTCTGGCCAAGACTTGCGTCTCCCTCTTTTACAATCTTTCCGTCAATAATTACGTGTACAAAATCAGGGGTAATTGAAGAGAGGATCTCTGAGTGGTGAGTAATAATTAAGCAAGATTTTTGCTCAGTTAAAAACTTTGAAACGCCCTCTGACACAATGCGAACCGCATCAACGTCAAGACCAGAGTCAGCCTCATCAAGCATGACAAAGTCTGGATCTAAAACCTTCATCTGAAGGATTTCAGTCTTCTTTTTTTCTCCTCCAGAAAAACCTACATTTAAATATCTATCAAGATATGATTCATCAAGCTTAAGTTCTTCTAGGATTGGTTTTAAGGATTTTCTAAATTTGAGAACAGAAAGCTTTTCATCGCTCACCTGAGCTTTGGTTGAGCGCAAAAACTCCTCTACTGTAATACCTGGTACTTCAATTGGGGTTTGAAAGGATAAGAAAATACCTTTGCGAGCTCTCTCATCAGCGCTTAACTCAGAGATATCCTCACCCTTATACTCTATGCTTCCCCCTTTAACCTCGTACTTTGGATGAGCCATAATAGCGTTTGCGAGTGTAGACTTACCTGCACCATTAGGACCCATAACCACATGTACTTCACCAGGTTTTATGCAAAGATTTACACCTTTGAGAATCTGTTTATCACCGACAGACACATTTAAATCTTTTACTTGTAATAGACAAGTCATACTTGCTCCCTCTTGTATGGTTGACTGTTAACGTGCAATATATAATTTTTTATGCTCCAAAAAGCATAAAAAGATAACTTATTTTAAATATCTTTTCTAGATACTACTACAAGTTAATAGGGATTATACCGAAATCCCTATAAAGTATAGGGATTTCATAACAAAAGCGTGATACAAGTATGCTTAAAATTGATTATCGATAGTTTATGCTTCTTGCTTTTTTCTCAGTCCAATCAAGACGATAACAAGGCAAATGACAAATGGGATAAGCCAGGAAAGTCCAAGTTCAAAGAGGGGCAAGTAATCTGTTGCAAAACCAAGTATTGACTGGACAGACGGGGTGTTTTTAAGAAGATCTGGAGTTGCTGCCAAAAAGTCAAAGAAGGCAAGCACACACATTACAGCCATCATAATCTTAAAAGCAAGGGCTTTAAGAGGTATAAAGCGGTGCACGGTCCACATAATCATAAATGCAATAGTAAGCGGATATAAAAACATGAGCACCGGTGTTGAAATTGAAATGATGGTGTTAAGTCCAAAGTTAGCAATTCCAAAACTTACCAAGGTAAATATAATTGCCCAAAGTTTATAAGAGATGGCGCTAAACTGTTTTGCAAAGGTCTCTCCTATTGAGATTACTAAGCCTATGGCAGTCTTAAGACAGGCAACTGTAATTGCAGCTGCAAGCAGTATCTGACCAAATCTTCCAAGCTGATAGTTTGCCGCCTGGGCAACAACCGTTCCACCGTTTTCTTGAAGGGGCATGATGCCAAGTGAAGTAGCTCCTAAATACGTGAGTGCTGTATAGAGCACTGCCATAATTACCAGGGTAACAAGGCCAGACTTAAAGGTTTCTTTAGCAATAGCCTTCTCATGAGAGACCCCAAGGTTTCTAATGCTTTGAACAATAATGATGCCAAAGGCTAGAGATGCAAGTGCATCCATGGTTGCATAGCCATCGAGTACACCACTTACCAGTGCTGCACCCTGATATTTGCTTGCGGCTTCAAACTGAGTAGGATCTCCCATAGGGTTAATTACGCAAGCTATCAGAAGAATAGATATTAAAAGCAAAAAGAGTGGGGCAAGAAATTTACCTACGATATCAAGTATTTTTTGAGGTTTGAGTGCAAAGATGAGCACAAGACCAAAAAATACTATCGAATAAATGAGTAAGAACAGCTGAGGATTAGCGCCAACATAGGGGCTAAATCCAACCTCAAAGGCAACGGTTGCCGTACGAGGAATCGCAAAGAGTGGACCAATGGTCAAATAAAGGGCAATTGCAAAAAAGAGGCCAAAACCTTTGCCCGTTACTTGAGCATACTCAATAAGAGTTTCTTTTTTAGAAAGCGAAAAAGAAACAACTCCCAAAAGTGGAAGTCCAATGGCGGTTATCAAAAAGCCAATACTTGACAATCCCCAGTTTCCTGTGGATAGCTGGCCCATAAATACCGGAAATATAATATTTCCTGCGCCAAAAAATAATCCAAACAGCAAAAGCCCGATAGAAATATTCTCTCTCAGGCTCAAAGACAGTTTAGTGCCTTGATTTGTTTCCATGTGTCAGTATCCTTTTATAATTTAAATAATATTATAGAGAATCGTATATCAACTATGTAAGATGCTTCAAGATAGAGCTCTCCTAATGGAAGGAGGCTCTATCTTGAAGGCAAAACACTATACGTGTGAGAGGTCCTTATCGTGATTTTCATGAGATAAGATCACGGCAGCTAAGGCGATAATTGATATCACTACCATATATCCTGCTGGTGCAAGATTGTTTCCCGTAAGCTGGATAAGTCCAATTGCAATAAATGAAGCTGAACCACCAAAGAGTGCGTTAGCTAAATTAAAGCTCATAGCAAAACCTGAATAGCGCACTTCTGTTGGGAAGGTTTCTGTAAGATAGCTTGAAAGTGTGCCGTCGTTTAAGGTAAGCAGCAAACACATAACAAGCTCTACAAATAAAATTACTACAAAGCTTTGGGTGTTAAGGAGCAAGAAGGCTGGAATAGTAAATACTATAAAGCCTAAGCATGCTGCAATTAACATCTTCTTTCTTCCAAAGGTATCTGAGATATGTCCAGAGAAGAAGATAAAAGCAATATAGGTTACCAAACAAATGGTAGTAACAAAGAGTGCCTTAGTGGAGTCGTAGTTAACCGTATCAATAAGGTAGTTAGGTAGATAGGTTAATACCGTATAAAAACCTACTGCATTTAACATACATGCACCAAAGCTTATCATTAGAATCTTTCTATACTTTTTAGTAAAGAGAAGTTTGATTGGGTGCTTTGGTTGATGGGTGTTAGAGTCTTTTTGCTCTTCAACCATCTCATTGTAAATAGGCGAATCATCCAAATGTTCACGGATGTAGTGGACAACTAGTCCAAGTGGCCCTGCTAATAAAAATGGAATTCTCCAGCCCCAGTCAACAACAAAGGCAGAGTCGTGTCCAAATACTGCATACATAACGGTAGCAAATAAGGATCCAACTAAAAGACCGGTTGCCGTTGATGCGGGAACAATAGAACAATACAGTCCTCTTTTTTTAGGGGGCGCATACTCTGCAATATAAATTGCAGCTCCTGCATACTCTCCTGAGGCAGAAAAACTCTGTGCCATTCTTAAGAGTAAAAGTAGAATTGGTGCCATAATGCCTATGCTTGCATAGCCTGGCAAAAGTCCAATTAAAAAGGTTGACCCGCTCATAATTAAGATAGAGATCATCAAGGCCCATTTGCGTCCTTTCCTATCCCCTAAGTCTCCCCAAAAAACCGCTCCTATTGGACGCATTATAAATGAAAGAGCAAACACTCCAAAGGTTTCAAGCAATGCAATAGAAGGATTGTTTGTTGGCATAAACACAAGTGCGATAATTGTTGCAAAGTAAGAATAGCTTGCATAATCAAACCACTCAATGAAGTTTCCTAGGAAGGAGGAAAAAGCAACTCTGCGCAGATCCTTTGCGTCTACTGTTTTTTCAGCTTGGCTCATTAGATACTTCACCGACCTAAATATTTTTATACTCTATCTATAATTAATGATAAATTTTATCTGAAAATCTACCACTAATTGAATAAATCTGTAAAAGGAGCATTTTTGTTGATAAATCGCTTGTTTTTATGCAAGCGATTTATCTGAAGCTACTTAAGCATCCTTCTTCTGTCGGCAAACATACCCTTGAGAGCAGGCACTGCTCCTCCACCGACAATCAAG
>JASBYZ010000086.1 GCA_029983705.1 Coriobacteriales bacterium | reverse complement strand
CATGGGTGTTTGCAGAAAGCTTTTCAAGCATAGTCTTTGCATCTGTCATATCTTTGGGTTTGCCAAGGGGAGTGTTTCCTAAAAAGACAAGGGTATCGCAGGCTAAGATCAGTTCACGAGGAAAGAGTGCTTGTACGGCGTGTGCTTTTTGCTTTGCAAGCGCTTGTACAAGATCTTTTGGAGTATGAGCCTCAGGTGCCTGCTCTATGATATTTGCAGGCACCACCTTAAATTCAAGTAGAGTGCGGCCAAGAAGTTCTCGTCTTCTTTGTGACTTTGAAGCTAAAATCATCAGCTACTATTACGCCTCTTATTTATCGTAAGGCCGACTGAGGGTTTTGTGGAATCTCACCACTCAGCACGAGGGTATCGCCGTTATACAGACGCGTATTGCCATCTGGTATAAAGGTCTCATCATTTCTTTTAACGTATACGATTAAAGCATGAGGTAGTAAGTCTAAATCAGAAATAGTGTGGTTAATCCACGGATGCTTGTTTACGAGCTCAAGCTCTTTAAGCTCGATACTTTCTGCGCTGGTAAGTTTAATTTGAGCGTTTAAGACGAGTGTATCGCCTGCTTTTAAGAGGGTAGAGCCTTGAGGAATAACGCTTGTATCGCCACGCTTAATAACTACAGCTAAGGCACCACCAGGAAGTCTAACATCTTTGAGGTACTTACCAGCATATGGACCGTCTTCTTCAACTTCCATCTCAATTAAGTTAAAATCAGTCTCTTCTTGATAGTCGTTAAAGGTTTTCATAACAGATTCGCTGTCATCAACAAGTTTTAAGAACTTAGCAGCATATGGAATGATTGAACCTTGTAGTGCAATTGAGAAGAGAACTATCCAAAAAACAGTATGGTAGAGGTCAAAAGAAATAGGTGAGCCTTCCTGGCTTAAGGTAGAAATTGCAGTTACCGCAAATACGAGAGAAGCTGCACCTCTTAGGCCTGCTGCAGATACAAAGGCAATTTCTTTAAAGTTTCTCTTAAAGGGCTTTAAGAGCACCGTCATGATAAGAGGCCTTGCAATAAAGGTCATAACTAAGAAGGTTATAAGTGCTGGTATAAAGGTGTAAGGAAGTCTTGATGGGAACACGAGCAAACCAAAGAGGAAGAAGATTAAAATCTGGGCAAGCTGGGTGAGTCCATCAAAAAAATGTACGAGTTCAATTTTATTTGCAATTGGTGAGTTACCAATAATAATTCCTGCAATATATACTGATAAAAAGCCGTTTCCGTTAACAACAGAAGGAAGCGCATAGGCTAAAAATGCAACTGCAAGAATAAAGATTGAGTCAAGTCCATTAGAGCCAAAATTGATGTGCTTAAATAAGAACATAGTAACAAGTGCTACAAGAACACCAAAGAGGACACCAAATATAATTTGTGAGGCAACAAGACCTGCAACCTGGCTTGCTTGAACCTGAGCGCTTAAAAGAGTAATGCCAATAATCATAAGCATGTATGCAAAAGGGTCGTTTGAGCCAGACTCTACCTCTAAAAGCGGAGCCAAACCATCTTTTAAGTTAAGCTTATGAGATCTTAAGATTGAAAACACGCTGGCCGCGTCAGTTGATGAGATAACCGCTCCAAGCAAAAAGCTTTCTGCAAACTCAAAACCAAGTAAGAAATGAGCAGCAACAGTAACGAGAAGTGCAGTAAAGATTGTACCAAGTGAAGATAGAATACCTGCTTGAGTGGCATATTTTTTAGCGTACTTCCAACTGGTACCAAAACCACCATAAAACATGATGACAATTAAGCCTATGGTACACAAAAGCTCTGTGAGCTGGTAGTCACTAAAGTTTAAGCCAACAATACCTTCTGAGCCAAAAGCCATACCAATAAAGATAAATATAAGTAGGGCAGAAACGCCAAAGCGTTGCGATACCTTACTTGCAACTATACAAATAATGGCAACTAAGGCTGCGAGGATAAAAGCAGTTATCATGTGTACCTCTGTCTTGTGTTTGTCATCAGATTTTTTACTTCTAATTATTTTAAACGAATATTAGAGGTAAAGAGAATTTTTAACACGTTCTACAGTTTGTTCATCGGCAAGCTGCTCAAGTAGACAAAGAGCAAATTCTAAGGAGTGTGCCATAGACTTTGCGGTGATGATATTTTTATCCTGGCATACGTTTGAATACTGGTTATTTTTTTCTGCTTCACCTTCAATGGTGTTTGGATAGCAGGTAAATTTAATGTTTTGTATTAAAGAGAGTTCATTTAAGATGCTTGGGCCCGCACAAATTGCAGCGACGTTTTTATTAAGCGCAAAGTCTTTTACTAACTCTAATACGCGCTGATCTTCAGCTAAACGCTTAACTGCTGGAAGTCCTCCAGGAATAACAAGCCATTCATATTCGTCAAAATTCACATCATTAAAGTGGAGATCTGCATGAATTAAGATTTGCTGACCCGATAAAACTTTACGAGAGTCCATGGTAGATACCATAGTTATGCCCACGCCGGCTCTTCTGAGAACATCAACTACCGTAAGTGCCTCAACTGTTTCAAATCCTTCTGCCAACAATAGTGCTACTTTTTGCATGGAGCATACCTTTCAAAAAACGTCTCTCTTTAAAAGGTATGCTACCCAATTAGTTCTAACGACTTACATCCTCATATTTTTCTGGATGTTCTGCAAATTTGGCAGAAGCGTATGAGCAGAGCGGAATTACCTTCTTACCTTTTTTGCGCGCTTCATCAACGCATCTATCAAGTAATTGCTCGCCAATGCCCTGACCTTGAAAGTCCTCATCGACAGAAATAGTATCTATAATCCAGGTTTCTGCTGAAGGGCTAAATTTAAGCAGGCCAATCTCAACACGATTATCATAGGCTGCGATGCGCTTGCCAATTGGCTCATAAATTATGTTAATCATAGTTAGTTCTCCTTATCTAAGAATAAGTAAAGAGCCGTGCAAGCACGGCAAAACGAGCACAAAATGTGCGCTCCATTACTTTTTTAGTTTTATATAAGCTTAACTTAAATTTGTTTAATGTCTATATAAAAATAACTTGTATTAGAAACATATAGCTAGCGGTACCTGCAATAACACTCAATAGTGTCTTTTTAAAGAGTATGTGTACACATGCGGTAACAATAAGCGCAAGTGCCTCTGGTATTCCGTGAGGATAGCTTCCCAGTTTTACATATCTGAGGCAAAAAAATTACCAGCATGCCCATGATAGAAAAGGGAAGTATTGAGCCGAGGTAGCTTACAATTTCAGGTGTTTCATCTTTTCTTCAAAAAATAACAAAGGGTGAAAAGAGTAAAAATAAGGTAACTACTGTCATTACGATGACTGCAGCTAAGATATAGCTTGTTTTAGTATCCACCAACTACACCGCCAATCTATTTTTTGCAAACAAAAGACCTGCTACCATAAGTATCATGGTTGGAATTAAGAAGTGCTCTGGGCCAAATATAATGAGGCAAACAAGGGCTGCAATAAGTCCCAACAAAGCAGGGAAGTGATACTTAGTTGATCTTCACTGGTCAATAAAGAAGGTTAAAAATAAAGCGGTAAAGGCAAAATCCATACCGGCAGTGTTAAAGGGGAGCGCTTCTCCTAAGAGTCCTCCGAGGGCCGCCCCAATAATCCAGGCAATCTAGTTTATAAATGAGACAAAAAAGAAGTAATTTGCCCCGCGCTCTTTATTATTTGTTATAAGGGTGTAGCTTTCATCGGTAAGTGTATGAATTAAATAGGGTTTAAGCTTACCAGAGTTTTTATAGAGGTCTATCACTGAAACACTGTATAAGAACTGTCTTGCTGACACAGCTAAGGTAGTTATAGCAAAGGTGGCAAGGGAGGCGCCTGCGCTTAAAAGATTTACTGCTACAAACTGCATTGTTCCGGTGTAAATAAACGCGCTCATAATTACAGCCCAAATAAGGCTGTGACCAGCAGTATTAAGTAAGATGCCAAAGGTGGCACCCAAAACAATGTAGCTTGCAATAATTGGTAGGCAATCTTTAAAGGAAAGCTTAAAGGTATCTAAATTAAATCCCATATTACACCTGCATATGACGTACTAACTAATGAGCACATCATACACAAGCAGGATAGGGCTTTTGGATTAGAGGGATAACTTATTCGTTAGAAAGCACCTTAGTAGCGGTTTTGAGCAGCTCTATGGCTACATCTCGGTTTTCACCATACATGTCAAAGACAGCATCCTCACTTAAAACTCCTTGAGGAATATCCTCAGGAATCTCTCCCTTATTTGATGCCTCAAGATCGTCAAACCAGTCTTGGCTTGAATAGTATTCCATCAGCTCATTAAATGCTTCTTGATGCTCTTCATATGCCTTGAGTGCATCTAGTAAAGGTTGGAGTACATCTCTGTGCTCACCAAGAATTTTTTCCATTTTAGAAACGCGTTCGATTTTATCCATAATATATTTAATAACTCACTTTCTATATCAAGTCTGTGCTAGGATTACTATACTGGTTTATTTACGAAATAAAGGAATCCTATGCAGCTGAGTACTAAAAAGGTTTTAGGTGTCGTGCTTTGTGCGCTCCTGTCTCTTCCAGCCTACTTATTAGGCTTAAAGTTTCCGGTGGTAGGTGCACCAATTTTTGCAATTATTATTGGAATGGTTTTGAGCGGATTTTTAGCAAGGCGTGCACACTACGAGGCGGGCATTCAGTTTACCTCTAAGAAAATCTTGCAGGCAGCTATAGTTCTCTTAGGATTTGGACTAAGTCTACAGCAAGTGCTTCGTGTGGGAGCTACCTCACTTCCGGTTATTATTTCAACAATTCTAGCAGCACTGATTTGCGCTTTCTTAGTAAGTAAGGCTTTGGGTATTGAAAGAAAAATTTCTGTCTTAGTTGGTGTTGGCTCATCAATTTGTGGTGGATCTGCAATTGCTGCGACAGCTCCTGTTATTAAAGCTGACGATAAAGACATTGCCACAGCTATCTCAGTTATATTTTTCTTTAACGTAATAGCAGCAATTATTTTTCCAAGTTTAGGTCAACTTATTGGGCTTTCAAATGATGGCTTTGCACTTTTTGCAGGAACTGCAATTAACGACACCTCATCAGTTACTGCAGCTGCTGCTGCCTGGGATGCACGTACTGGTGCAAATACATTGGACTCAGCCACAATCGTAAAGCTCACACGTACCCTTGCCATTATCCCTATCGCAATTGGCTTATCTCTATATGAGATGAAACGTGAGGGGTCTAATAGTGGCGAGAAGGGCTCTATAAAACTCAGTAAACTTCTTCCTACCTTTATAGTCTTATTTTTAGTTGCGGTAATTATTAGCACCTTAGTAAGCCTGCCAGAAGAGCTTGTTGGTATTTGTAAAACGCTCAGTAAGTACTTTATCTGTATGGCAATGCTTGCAATAGGACTCAATACTAATCTGAGAAGCTTAATTAAAAGCTCAGGTAAAGCTCTAGTGCTTGGTACTATTTGTTGGATTGTTATTATTTTAGTAAGTCTTTTTATGCAGCATGTATTAGGATTGCTTTAAACATTATCCCAAAAGAGCTAGACTAGGTCTTTACGATTTTCCTTACCAGTCTTTTTTAAGATGTTATGTACATGTACCTTAATGGTGGAAATTGATATAAAGAGCTCATCAGAAACTTTAGGATAGCTTTTGTGGTTGATAAGCTCGGTAAAGATTTCTTTTTCACGATTTGAAAGTTTGTATTTTTCACAAAAGCGGTTGATCTCTTTTCTAAGGTATTTTTCTGATTGAGAGATCTTTTCTGGTGGCTCTTTGAGGCGTGCATGCAGTGAAGACACGGTTATCCAAATAACTGAGAAGGCAAGTATCATAAAAAAGATATTCTCACCAAAATTTCTAGTGCGAGCAAACCAAAGAGCTTCATTTTCGTGAAGCATAAGGTAGAGGTAAATATTATTTACAAGCATGCAGCCAAGACCAAGCCAGGCGAGCACATACATAAGTCTTTGGCGCTTAAAGCGTATAATTTTATAACGATCATTTGTTTTGAGGTGGTAGTAGGCAATGTATATAAGCGCTCCCGCCATAAAAATAGTTCGAGGAAAAAAGAAGAAAAAGAGTTTTAAGTTATTTGCGATATCTAAGAAGAGCGGGATTAATGAAAGTAATACAAATAAGCTAGTAAATAATATAGCTTTTCTTCTTCTTTGTTTTACTGAGCAAATTTCTGCAACATAACAAATAAGGAAATAGATAATTATGCTTCCCAGTATTAAAAATGGGATGAGCGTATAGTTATCTACATTATTAATGCCATCAAGTTGGTACCTCGCCCGCTTATACTCACTTAGCAACACAAGTGAGACATCAAAGAAATAAGTCCAAAATATAATTGACAAATAGCTATAGGATTTTTGATGTGAAATTACGTACACAGAAATACTGAGGGCTGCTGTCGTAGCTGAAATCATTAATATTATAAGGCTGTAATAAAATAGAAGAGCTATAGGACAAAATTGTGTACAGAGAAGGGTTGTTGACGCAGGTCAGCAGCCCTTTTTTAGTGC
>JASBYZ010000085.1 GCA_029983705.1 Coriobacteriales bacterium | reverse complement strand
AGAGGGTGTCTTAGTTCGTGGAGAAAACCAAACGCTTGCAACCATTACCCTCCAAAACTACTTTAGACTCTATGACAAACTTTCTGGAATGACCGGTACTGCGCTTACCGAAGACAGTGAGTTTAAACAGATTTATAACCTCAAAGTTCAACCAATTCCTACCAACAAACCAATTCAGCGTAAGGATGAAGAAGACTTGGTATTCCGCACCATTGACGCTAAGTTTAATGCGGTAGCAGATGAGATTGAAAGAAGACATGCAAACGGCCAACCGGTGCTCGTGGGTACGGTTTCAATTGAGTCTTCCGAAAGACTTTCTCGCCTTCTAAATAAACGCGGTATTAAACATGAAATCTTAAACGCAAAGCAGCATGAGCGCGAAGCTTCAATTGTTGCTCAGGCTGGTCGTGAGGGTGCCGTTACTATTGCTACTAACATGGCTGGTCGTGGTACCGATATTTTGCTTGGTGGTAACCCACAAGAGCTTGTTGACTACTACCTTAAGATGGAAGGCATTGACCCAGAAGAGGCTACAGAAGCTCAGCGTGAAAGCGCACTCACGTCAGCTCAAGACCTTACACAAAAAGAGAAGAAAAAAGTGCTTGAAGCAGGTGGTCTTACCGTAATTGGTACTGAGCGCCATGAGTCAAGACGTATTGATAACCAGCTTCGTGGTCGTTCAGGACGTCAGGGAGATCCAGGTTCAACCCAGTTCTACCTTTCACTTGAAGATGATTTGATGAGATTGTTTGCGGGTGACCGTATGGATAAAATCTCAAACATCATGGTAAAGACCAAGCTCCCTGATGACATGCCAATTCAGCACGGTATGGTATCTAAGTCAGTTGAGGGCGCTCAAAGAAAAATTGAGCAGATGAACTTCCAAGCTCGTAAAAACGTTCTTGAGTACGATGACGTTATGAACAAGCAAAGAAAGGTTATCTACGAAGAGCGCAACAAGATCTTAGACGGCAAAGATGTTCACGAGCACGTTCAAGAGGTTATGCAGGATACCGTTGAAAAGGCTGTTGCAAGCTTTATCCCAGACCGCGCTCCGGAATCTGAGTGGGATTTAGAAGGAATTAGCAACTGGGTTCATGAAATGGTTGGTCGCGATGACTTTGACGCGCGCCGCGTTGAAACTGAAGACGATCCAGAAATCATGATGGACGCAGTCTATGACTACATTGAAAATATTTATAAAGATAAAGAAAATACCTTGGGCGAGGAGGTCATGCGCGAGCTTGAAAGTCAAGTAATGCTTCGTATTATTGACTCTCGCTGGATGGCACACCTCTCTGAGATGGACTACATCAAGGCTGGTATTGGACTGAGAGGTTTTGGTCAAAGAGACCCACTGGTTGAGTATAAGCAAGAAGCTTATACCGCCTTTGGAGATTTAGTTGAGACTATGTATCAAGACTTCTTGAGAACCATCCTTCGCTTAGAGATTGCTCGCCCAGAAGAGCAGATGCCACAAAACAACTTTAGCAACGTTTCTTACTCAGGTCCTGCTGAAGTTGATGGCGATAATTCAGGAAGGTCTTCACTTCGTCAGCGTGCTGCATCTCATAACGCAGGCCCTCAGGTTCCACAAGCAGACCAGGGTCCTGTACAAACCTACGTGAAGGCTGAAGACTCAAATCCATTTGTGGGCGTTGGAAGAAATGATCCTTGCCCATGCGGATCTGGACTTAAGTTTAAGAACTGTCACGGGAAAAACTAAATGCTCTTAGAGTTAGAGCAAAGCACTGAAGAATTACAAGAGCGCCTAGCTGAGGTTAGGCGCTATTTGCATATTGAAGACAAAGAGCAAGAGCTCTCTCGCTTAAACGCTGAGGCGCAGGCTCCTGATTTTTGGTCTGACCAAGCGCATGCCCAAGAAGTTATGGCTAAAAGCGCAGATCTTAAAAGCGAGATAGATAGCCTAAATGAGGCAGAAGACTTACTTGATGAGCTTACAGCCGCTGAAGAGCTTGCACTTGAGGAGCCAGAAGATGAGGCCTTAGCTGAGCTTGTGTATCAGACAAATAAAAAGCTCTACGGGCTCTTAGGTGAGCTTGAGCTTAACTCATGGTTTGATGGCGAGTTTGACCATGGAGATGCAATTGTCACCATTACTCCTGGTCAAGGCGGTCTCGAGGCCCAAGACTGGGTTGAGATGCTTCTTAAGATGTATCTCAAGTACTGTCAAAATAGAGGCTGGAAAGTAGATGTAAACCACACCAAAGTTGGAGAAGTTATAGGACTTGATCGGGCAACTTTTACCGTCTACGGTAAAAATGCCTACGGAATGCTTCACGCTGAGGCAGGAGTTCATCGCCTGGTAAGAATTTCTCCAACTGATGAAAAAAAGCGTAGACAGACCACCTTTGCTGGCGTACAAGTCTTGCCGGTCTTACCGGATGAGATTGAAGTAGAAATTAAGCCAGAAGATTTGCGGGTGGATGTCTATAGGTCTTCAGGTCCGGGAGGACAGTCGGTAAACACAACAGACTCTGCGGTGCGCCTGATTCACCAGCCCTCAGGCATTGTGGTTACAGTACAAAACGAAAAATCCCAAATTCAAAACAAAGAAGCAGCAATGAAAATTTTGCGCTCTCGTTTGTATGAGCGCGAACTTCAAAGGCGACAAGAAAAGATTGAAGAGCTCAAAGGCCCTAAAAAAGATATATCGTTTGGTTCACAAATTAGGTCGTACGTCCTCTACCCCTATCAGATGATTAAAGATTTACGAAGCGGATACCAAAGTGGAGACGTGGATGCGGTTTTAGACTCTGGTGAGCTTGATCCCTTTATCATCAATTATTTGCGTTATAAGACATCAAAAAATATTTCGGAGCACTAAAACCTATGAGTGAAGAGACCTTACAAGAGCAAGCGAGTAATAAGAAGTTTAAATTTGATGGCAAACTTGGAGTAAACGAACTTAAGAGCAAACGAGAAATTGTCTTTGAGTACTTCATGATTTTAGTGGGTGCATTTATTGCAGCCCTCGGCTTAAATCTCTTTTTAATTCCAGGAGAGCTTGCAGCGGGTGGTGCAAGTGGTCTTGCTACCATTATTTATCACTTAGGACTTCGCTTTGATGTGATTATTCCGGTGGGTCTTCAAACCATTGCAATGAACGTGCTCTTAATGATTCCGGTGTATAAGAGCGGCGGACTTAAGTATGCAAGTAAAACTATCGCAGGTATTTTAGCTCTTGCCGTAATGATTGACGTGACCGCACCGTTTTGCCCCTCACTTGTTGGTGATGACCTCTTTTTAGCAGGTATTTGGGGTGGCGTCTTAAACGGTATTGGACTGGGTTTGGTATTTAGAGTAGGTGCCAACACCGGAGGTACCGATATTCTTGCCCAGATATTTGCAAAGCACTCAGCACTTTCTGTAGGTGTGTGGCTTGCAATTATTGACATCATGATTGTTGCCGCCTCAGCCCCAATATTTTCAATCAGGACTGCACTTATTGCAGCTATTGCCATGTTTGTTATGACCTTTATTATCGATAAGGTCGTTGACGGTCCTAAAACAGAGCGTGCAGCCTTTATAATTTCTACGAACACTCAAGAAATTGGTCAAGCTATCCTTTATGATTTAGGAAGAGGTTGTACTAAACTTCAGGCAGAGGGTATGTGGACAAATGAAGAGCGTCCGGTACTCTTTTGTGTACTCTCTCGTAAAGAGATTGGTATGTTAAAAACTATCGTAAGCAGTCTTGATAGTAATGCAATAGTAATAATTTCAGATGTAAATGAAGCATTTGGTGAAGGATTTAAGAAGATGGGAGTCCAATGAGCCGTATCGCAGGCGCTCCAAAAGCGGAGGACTTTGATTTAGCTGAGATTCAAAAGCGTGCACACTGCATGAGAAAACACATCTTACGTATGGTACATGCTGCAAAAAGCGGACATCCTGGTGGGTCTTTGTCTGCTGCAGATATTATGGCATGCCTCTATTTTGGTGGTGCCTTAAGCTATGACCCTGAAGACCCTCAAAATCCAGATCGTGACCGCTTTGTTCTCTCAAAAGGACATGCGGCACCGGTACTCTACGCTGCACTTCATGAGGTGGGCTACATTCCAGATGAGTGGCTTGATACGCTTCGCCACTTAAACTCAAAGCTTCAAGGACATCCTGATATGCTTAAGTGCCCAGGCGTTGAGGCATCAACCGGCTCGCTCGGTCAAGGACTTTCTATTGCAAGTGGTATTGCGCTTGGGCTTGCTCAAGAGGATAGGCAAAGCGGCAAAGAGCTTCGCCACGTATTTGTAATGACGGGTGACGGTGAGCTTCAAGAAGGCCAAAACTGGGAAGCCCTCATGTATGCGGCCTACAAAAAGATCAACAATCTTGTGGCTATTGTTGACCACAACAGACTTCAAATTGACGGCTTTTTAGATGACGTGCTCTCTCTTGGAGACCTAAACGCTAAGTTTGAAGCCTTTGGATGGAAGACCTTTGTAATAGATGGCCACGATATAAACGCTATTCAAGAAGCGCTTCTTGCTGCTAAGGCCTACGAGGAAGGCCCTGTTGTTATACTGTGTAACACCATTAAAGGCAAGGGAATTTCTTACATGGAAGACCAGGCTGGATGGCACGGTAAGGCTCCAAATGATGATGAATACAAGACCGCTCTCAGTGAGCTTTTATAAGGAAAGGTTGGATAAACACATGGCTAGAGCAACGCGTGAAGCTTTTGGTGAAACCCTTATAGAGCTTGCAGAGCAGGGACTGGATGTCGTTGCAGTTGATGCAGACCTTGCAGGTTCAACAACCACTGCTAAATTTGGTGTGGCATACCCTGATAGATTTTTTGATGTAGGCATTGCCGAGCAAAACATGATGGATCTTGCAGCAGGTCTTTCACTTACCGGAAAGATTGCCTTTACCGGCTCATTTGCAGTATTTGGTACGGGTAGATGCTATGACCAAATAAGAAACACTGTGGCATATGCAAATTTAAACGTAAAGATTTGCCCAACGCATGCAGGTATTTCTGTTGGTCCTGATGGCGGAAGCCACCAGATGCTTGAAGACATCTCTCTTATGCGTACCCTACCTAACATGCGTGTACTTGTACCTGCAGACTATATGAGCGCAAAGGCTGCTTTAAGACTTGCAAGCAAGGTAGACGGCCCAGTATACGTTCGCATGGGTAGGCAAAAGGTTGCAGAGATTTTTGATGAGGAACCATCGCTTGAGTTTGGTGGGTCAAACCTCCTTCGTGAGGGTAGTGACATCACCATTGTGTCTTGCGGCGTGATGGTAGAACTGGCAATGCAGGCAGCCCAAAAACTGAGCAAAGAGGGAATAGAGGCAGAAGTTATTGATGCTTACTCTATTGTTCCTTTTGACGAGAAGACCCTGCTCTCATCGGCCAGAAAAACTAAACGAGTTCTCACAATAGAAGAGCACTCAATCTATGGTGGACTGGGCTCAACTGTTGCAGAGATTTTGTCAGAGAGCGAGCCAACAAAGCTCAAGCGCATGGGTATGGATAGAATTTTTGGTACATCAGGTAACTTTGAAGAGCTCCTTGGCCACTTTGAGTTAGATGTTGACTCAATTGTGCGCACTTGCAAGAACTTATTTTAAAGGCTTGTGAAGATGCACAATATGTGCAAGTAACTCTGATAATATAACCTGCGTACTATCCATAGATTGGAGTAAATGTGGCTCAAACTGAAGCTAATCAAAATCAGGCTGCAGATTTGGGAGCAATTCCGGATATTAATGATTCGTATGAAGAGACGAATTACGAATATGATGAATACGTTCCTAATGAGGCACCATTTGTAGATGAAGAGCTTCGTCCGTGCAACAACGGTCCAAGCGTTATCACTATGAATAATGTCACCAAGGTATACCCAGCTCAGCCTAATAAACCTGCGCTCAAAGACGTTTCTGTAAAAATTGCTGCAGGTGAATTTGTCTTTTTAGTTGGACACTCAGGTTCTGGTAAATCAACCTTTATTCGAATGCTTACCAATGAAATTAAGCCAAGTGCTGGCCAAATTATGGTTGCAGGCCAAGACTTAGTTGGCATGAAGGCATGGAAGGTTCCATACCTTAGAAGAAACATTGGCTGTGTGTTCCAAGACTTTAAATTATTGCCAGAAAAAACTGCCTTTGAAAACGTTGCCTTTGCGCTTGAGTGCATTGGTAAGTCAAAGCATGTTATTAGAACTCAAGTACCAGAAGTGCTCAGGCTTGTAGGTCTGGGTGAGAAGATGGATGCACTACCTGATGAGCTTTCAGGTGGTGAGCAGCAGAGAGTGTCTGTAGCACGCGCCTTTGTTAATAGGCCTCCACTTCTTTTGTGCGATGAGCCTACCGGTAACTTAGACCCAGCAATTTCACTGGGTATTATGAAGCTCTTAGAGCGCATTAACAGAACTGGTACAACGGTTGTTGTAGCAACTCATGACCGTGAGATGGTTGATTCAATGCGTCGTCGCGTTATAACGATTGAAAATGGATCAATTATCAGTGACGTAGAGAACGGAGTGTATGGCTGCTATGGTGACCTTTAAACTCGGATATTCTCTACGTGAGGCACTCAGCCACTTTAAGAGAAATCTTTCAACCTC
>JASBYZ010000084.1 GCA_029983705.1 Coriobacteriales bacterium | reverse complement strand
ACAGGATGTCTTCTAGAAATACCTCTTTAGTGTCTACTTTTTAAATAGCAGTGCATTTTTTGCAGCTTTAATGTATTTTTTTGGAATATCTAACTTGAGAGGAGTGTGACCAAAACGGTCTTCTTCAGGTGGGATTTTTTCCCAATCACCATAGGTATGAGTAAGGTATTCATCAGCATAGGCAGAGACTGGAAACTTCTTATGCTCAAATTTTGTACGTTGAGTAATTGATATGAATTCACGCGGAACAATAGAATCTCTATAAAACTCGCACATTACAAAGTCAGTGTACTGATCTTGATACTTTCTTGCGTGCTCAGTAAGTTTCTCAAAAATCTGGTCTCGTTCGTTTTTAGCAGTTATGCCGTAGTAGACCTTATTTTTCAAAAACTTTAAACGTTTTTTGGCACTTTTCTTTCTGTGAACATCTGTGCTTGGAGCAGAGACTATAAACATCTGTAACAAATCATGAGCCTTTGAGATAAATGCTCTACGCGCTTTTTTATCGTCTGGGATATTGCAATACGAATATATATCTATCCAAATGCCGTGGTGCATATCTATATCTTGAGAATACTCTTCTAGATATAAGGAATCATTAAGTCTAAGTTTTGCAAAAAAGAATGGGGTATTTGGCTCACTTAGATAGCTTTGTAAAAAGTACTTATCGCCCAAGAGCTTAGGAGCAGCCTCAATAAACTTATCAAATTCTTCCCTGAGCATACCAACATCTACATTGTCATCCCAAGGAATAAAGCCCTTGTGACGCAGTGCTCCAAGCGCCGTTCCATAGGATAAGAAATACTGGATATCCAGCTCTTCGCACACGCGGTTTAACTCTTTGAGAAGCTCTAGTTCAGCAAGCTGAACTGCTCTTAGTTCAAGTTCTTTCAAAGCAGGTTCACACCTTATTTATCCGCCTGTAAGAGGCGTTTTCTAAAGGCAAGATCACTTGTAAGCATCTTATCCATACCAAGCTTAGGCTCCCAGCCAAGCACCTCTTTAGCGCGCTGGGCATCTGCAATAAGCATGTCTGGATCACCGGGGCGCCTTTGACCATACTCAAAAGGAACTTCGCTGATCTTTTGAGCTGTATCCAAAACTTCTTTTACTGAATACCCTGAACCTGAACCTAGATTTGCAAGCAGAGAGCTATTGTTTTCATACAAATACTCAGCACCCATAACGTGGGCACGAGCTAGATCGCTTACATGCACATAGTCTCTAATGCAGGTGCCATCCGGGGTATTGTAATCAGTTCCAAAGACATAAAATTTATCTCGAATGCCAAGTGCTGCCTGCATAATTACAGGAATTAGGTGGGTTATCTGGTCATGGTAGAGTCCAATTTTTTAAGACTCATCAGCACCAGCTACATTAAAGTATCTAAAGATGCAGTAACTCATGTCGTAGCGTTTGCACACCCACTTAATAATGTCTTCACAGGCGCGCTTTGAGGCTCCATAAGGGTTAATTGGATCAAGTGGCATGTCTTCCTTACAAATGCCGCCTTCAGGCTGGCCGTACACAGCTGCAGTTGATGAAAAGACAATATACTTAATATCATGCTTTACCATAGCAGCAAGGAGCGTGCGCACGCCTTCTGTATTGTTGTGAAAATATTCAAGTGGCATCTCTAAAGATTCAGGAACTATAAGCTTTGCCGCAAAGTTTATTACTACATCAATGTGAGCCTTAGCTTGCTCGTGCTCTATTACCCTATCAAGCTGCTTTGAATCTAGAATATCTCCTAAATAAAACTGAGCTTCAGGATGAATTAACATCTCATAGCCGGTGGATAGATTATCGTAGATAACAACATCGTGTCCAGTCTTAATAAGTTCCATGACTGCATGAGAACCAATGTAGCCCGCACCACCAACTACTAGTACTTTCATCTGTGAAATCCTCCACCTAGCTTTACTAAACGCTTATTAAATTATTGTAACGTAAATTTGAAATGGAAAAGCTAAAATGTAAAAGCTTATCTTAATTATGTTTTATTTTACTGGTAAATAAGGCTTTTAGCATGCCCCACAAACTTCCAGTTGCATACAATATATGCATTAAGGTGAATAAAAATGGAAGGCTCAGTAAATGCCAACTTTTAAATCTAACCTCACTAGCTGCAATTATACTTAAGGCACTGGCAAAAGCTAGGTAGTTTCCCAGAAAAAAGTAGAGCGGCTTATACATTTTCCAAACAAAGGCAATCAAAAGAAGTAACAAAAATATTCCAAAAAAGCAAAGCGGCATCAAGTGGTAAAACTTAACAGCAGGTGGATTTAAGCGCTCTAAGACACCAATCCACAGCCCATTATTAAAACACTGTACCATCAAGCTTAGAAAATCAGACTTTACCTTTTGATAAGAAACAATACGCGGATCAAACCACACCTCTATACCTGCAGTATGCAGGCGATAAAAGAACTCTTTATCCTCAGCACGCTTGAGGCGCTCATCAAAATAGCCCACCTTCTCAAACACTTCTCGCCTAATACACACGTGATAGAGGTGGTCTACCGCGTGAGCTACACTATACTTTGAAAGACTTGCCACAATACTTGAAGAAAAAGATTCATAGGCAGCAAGTAAGGTATACTTCCACCCAGATTTACCAGCTGCAACAGAGGCTCTTCTTCCCCCAACCACAAGCTTTTGTGTCTCGTTTAGTACCTGCACATTGTTTGAGACAAAGTTTGTTGGAATAGAACAGTGGGCATCAAGCCTAATCAAACACTCGCCCGTAAAGACCCGTATCGCCTCATTAATTCCTGCAGATAAAAACTCTTGAGGATTTTTGTGCACTTGAATGCTGTAAAAATCATTATGGCTGTGAGCAAATTCGCACATTAACTCATAGCTCTCATCATTGCTCATAGAGTCTATAAGGATGATTTCTACTAAATTGTGCGGATAGTCTTGGCGCTCAATTGAACGAAGCAACTCTTTTAAGTTTTCTCGCTCATTCAAACACACACAAGCTATGCTCACGCGCATGCCTTTACCCCTGTCGTCCCTTAAACTTAGAGCTTCTCTCTCCATCTATCTATTCAAGGCTTAAAGCGCTCCTCTGGTTCTCCTGTAGACTTTGCCCAAAGTATCCAAAGTGCTGCCGATAAATACTCAGCACAATTAACTACATGAGTAAAATCAGAAAAACTCAAAGAGTTTTTAGCTTTGAGGCCTTGCCACTTATAGTAGCTCTTTACAAAGAAGCTCTTTTTATCTGTTTCCAGTTTGCTACTTGCTAAAAAGTTTCCCAGGTCAAAGTAGGAGTAAGATATACCAGCAAGCTCCCAGTCAATGATAGAAATACTGCCATCTTGATCTTTTAAGATATTTGCCGGATAAAAATCATTGTGACAAAAACAGAGCTCAAAGCCGCATTGTTCAAATGTGTCCAGCACCTTTGTACAGCTCGAAGACCAGTCATAGCTTTGGCCGTATACTTCTAAGAGCTCCCATAAAAGCTTTACGGGGTCAAAGTGGCTTGAAAAGCCTGAGACTTCTTGAGAATGAATTGTAGCAAGAGCGCAGGCTAGTCTTTCTAGATCTGCTGTTTGCAGGCAGGTAAGTGGGCGCGCGCCGCCTAGATAGTGCGAAAGCTTAAAGCCACTATAAGTATCAAGTGCTCTAAAGCTTTTATTAAGCCCAAGAGAAGCCGCTCTTTTTTCTGCTGCAAGCTCTTGGGAGTAGTTGTGGCCAAGAAGATTTTTAATGCGCCTTTTCTTTGGAATGCGAAACACATACGCGTCATTTTGAGTCTTAAGCAAAAAGATTTGATTGTTAAGCCCGCCGGAGAGCGGGCTTATATCTATGATAGGGTCCTTATCGCCCAGTGAGCTCAGGGTGTTTTTAATCCACTCAAGCTCTTGTTGAGTAAGGACTGGTTCTTTAAGAGACACTACTCTTATTCTTTTAAGTTTTTGTAGAGCGAGCGACCCAGTGCAATATATTGCTTTGCCATAGTGTAGTAGTAATATTGGAGTTCACCCATTGGGTTTCCAATCATCTCTTTATAGACCGCCCAAATAAACCAGAAGTAGGCGTTAATACCTACAGCAGATATGTAGTGAGCAAAGTCACGAGGCCTCTCTTCTGGAGTAATCTTGTAGTAGCGCTTTAAGATTTCTTGCGCTTCTTCAAGGCTGTACTCACCATTGGTAATAAGTGAGCCAAAATCACTTGAAGGATCATCAAGTCCAGCGTATTCCCAGTCAATAAGGGTGAGCGTATTATCCTCATTTGATATAAAGATATTTGGAGCATAGAGGTCATGGTGACACATTACCTCTTCATAGTCATCTGCCTGCATTTTTTTGTAGAGCTTTTTGGCACGCTTTTCAAGCTTTTGTAAGTTTTCATGCTCCATACGCCCGCGCTTGCGCAAAATTTTAAGAAGGTGGTCTCCCTCTTCCATATAGCTCATGCGTCTAAGCTTTTTTGGAGGATTTGACTGGTAGGTAAAGACCGTCTCAAAAAGAAGGTCTAGGTCATCAAAACTCTTGTAGTCAAGCTCTCTAAAGTCTTCTTCAAAGCGAGAGATCTTCCAGCCCTTTTTCTTAGACATTGCAGAAAATGAAGGGTCTATCCCTAAGGCAAACGCTTGTTTATTGGCCTGCTTTTCACGTTTTCTATCAATTAGAAGGTCTGAGCCAATGCCAGGGTGTCTATACACATACCTTTGGCCATGCACATAAAAAGAAAAGGAGTTATTGGTAAGACCTTTCTTGATAGGCAAAAAGCCCTTGATATCATCAGGTTCACAGGAGAGCGTTTTACAGATGTTATGAAACACCTTTGAGTCTGCATTGATAACAAAGTGAGGATCAAAGTCTCTCACATCATCAATTGAGTCAAACTCCCAAACCGATTCCCTATCTGCCTCTTTCATGTACAGATCCAGCTCATCTATATAGTCAATGTAGAGATCTTCCCAGAGCTTTTGGCGCGTCTCGTCGAGGTGCCACTCTTCATCAACAATCTTAAAGAACTTATCGCTAAAGTTTTTATCCCAAAAAACCTCACCAAGCATAATGTAGGAATCTCTACCGCCAACCTCAACTGCTTCAATTCTGTTATGTGCACCAGTTGTTACCACGTATTCATCAGTTGGTCCGCTTTGGTAGACGCATGAGTAGTAAGGCTTATACACATACTGCTCAAAGGGGTTATCTACAAAATAGTTATCCGATGAACAGATAAGAGAATTCTTAATATACTTACGTGCCTCAAGAAGGGTCGAAATATTATTGTAGGAAGCATAATCTGGGTTAAAGAGGAGCGTGACCTCCTTAAACATATCTTCAAGGTAGTAAAACTCTTCTTTTAAGTAACCAAGCACAATAATAATATCTTTAATGCCCGCCTCAAGAAGCTGCTTTATTTGGCGCTCAATTAAGACCTCGCCCCTTACCTCAAGTCTTCCCTTTGGAAGCTCATATGAAAGTGGCACAAAGCGTGACGAGAAGCCCGCAGCAATAATAATTGCGTTATCAACTTTGTAGGGTTTAAGTTGGGTACTTCCCTTTTTAGTTACGGTATAAGAATCCTTATCTGAAACGTAGCCTTTCTCAAATAAGGCCTTAAGCTCTGAGTTAACTGAACCTAAAGACATTCCAGTCTGCGCAGCAAGTTCCCTTTGAGTGAAATCCTTTTTCTTGTGCTTTTTTAAACAGAGTAAAAGATCAAACTGTTTTTCTGTGAGCATAGTCATCTCCCAAAGTTATTTACCCGGGTAGTCAGCATGGTCTTCTGATACAAAGACTCCATCTTGCTTAAATACCGTAATGATTGTTTTTATAAATATTTTGAAGTCAAGCGCTAAAGAGACATTGTCAACGTAGAAAATATCGTACTTAATGCGCTCTTTCCAAGGGATTGAGTTTCTATAAAAAGCCTGGGCATAACCGGTTATACCTGGAAGAACCTCAAGCTTTCTAGACTCGTTTCCCTCGTAGTGTTTAGCTTCTTCTAAATCATCTGGCCTTGGCCCTATGATTGACATGTTGCCCAAGATAATGTTGATAATTTGAGGGGTCTCATCAAGGGAGGTTTTTCTAATAAATTTACCCACCCGAGTTAAGCGAGGATCATTAGCAGAGTTAAAGGTAGAGCCGTCTTCTGTTCTAATATCAGGGGCGTTTACCTTCATCGATCTAAACTTGTACATCTTAAAGGGAACAAAGTCTTTGCCCATGCGATATGCGTTATAAAAAACCGGGCCCTTATCGTCAAGCTTAATTGCTATTGAAACTCCTATTAAGATGAGCACAAATATCGGTAGCAAAACGATTGCCACTACCAAATCAGCTATTCGCTTAACTACCGATACGTAAAAATTCATTAATATATTTCCTCATAACATTGTTGAACACAGTCAACTATGTATTGTACCTGTTCATCACTAAGTGTGCTGTAGAGAGGTAGAGTAACTTCACTTTCAAAACGCTTTAGGGCATTTGGAAAGTCTTCAATCCTAAAGCCGAGGGCCTTATATGCGCTCATTAGGGGAAGCGGCTTGTAGTGAACATTTGTTGCCACTCCACGTTTTGCCATAGAGATAATAAAATCATCACGCTGCTCGCGAGAGATGCCTTTAAGGCTTAACAAATAGAGGTGTCCTGAGGAGGCAAAGTTATCTCCAAAGTG
>JASBYZ010000083.1 GCA_029983705.1 Coriobacteriales bacterium | reverse complement strand
AAGATAAGACTATCACTACCTGCGCGCGCCTCTTATGCGCGCACAGTTCGTATGCTTGCAGCAAATTTAGCTGCAGTTTTGCGCATGAATATTGAAGAAGTTGAAGACGTGCGTATGGCTGCAGAAGAGGCATTTATCTTAGCCTGCGAAAGCAATGCAGACATGCTTGACCTTGAGTTTACCTTACATGATGAGGTGCTTAGCATGGAGTTTTCGCTTGGCCCTGATGACATTACTGAGGTAGAGGCATATCAGTATGCAGACCTCATTTTGCAAGCAGTTTCAAAGACCTATACGCTCACTGACAAATCGCTCTATCTTGAAATGAGCATAGGGGGATTAGATGAGTTCAAATAGCACCTTAGATTCTTCTCAAGAGGACCTAGACTACATTGAGCCTAACTTCGAAGATGAAGACGAGGAGCTTGAAGAAGAAGAGCAAATAGAGCCAGAGCCCCGGCAGGCAAAAACTGCAGCGGAGCGAAGAGAACAAAGAAGAATTGCTCGCAGCAAAAATAAGGATAAAAAATTAGTTTGGGATAAAGAGCATGCACGTGAGCTCTTTAGACAGCTTAAATATGAGGGAAAAGAAGAAGCTCGTGATGAGCTTATTACCTCACACCTAAACCTCGTGCGTTTTTTAGCATACCGCTTTAAAAACCGTGGTGAACCTATTGATGACTTAATCCAGGTAGGTACTATTGGGTTAATTAAGGCAATCGACCGATTTGAGTTAGAGAGAGGTCTGGAGTTTACTACCTATGCCACCCCAACAATTCTTGGTGAAATTAAGCGTCACTTTAGGGATAAGGGTTGGTCGGTAAGGGTTCCAAGACGTCTGCAAGAACTCTCAGCAAAGGTTAACAAGGCAAACGATGCGCTCACCCAAAAGCTTCAGAGGTCTCCTAACCTTGAGGAGATCGCAGGGTACTTAGAGGTAAGCGTTGATGAGGTGCTTGAAGCTATGGAGTCTGGAGAGGCTTATTCTTCAGTACCTTTAGAGACTGATAACTCACTTAACGATGATGCCTTTAGTGTTATCGATAAGTACGGTAAAGAAGACAAGGTACTTGCCGGCTCTGATGACCGCATCGTCTTAAATGAGGTGCTTGAAGAGTTTACTCCAAAAGAGCAAGAGGTTATCAAGCTGAGATTTATTGACGGTCTCACTCAGATAGAGATTGCTAAGCGTATGGACATCTCTCAAGTGCAGGTATCTCGATTACTTCGCAGAACACTGCAGCGCATGCATGATAAGATAAGACCAAGTGAATCGGAATAAGTCTTTAGTCGTTTAAAAGGATTTAAAACTTTGGAGAAAAAGAATATACCAGCGGGCGAGAAGCTCTTTGCTCGAGCTGCCCGCCCAGACCAAGTTGAGCTTACTAAACAAGAGCAGTACAACAGAGATAAGCACCTCCTAGTAAAGGTTTGGTGCTTAATTGGTTTAGCCATTATTGGTCTTGGGCTCCTGCGTTTCTTTGGCATTATTTCAACTGCAATCCAAATCATGATTATTGCAATTGTTATTAGCTTTCTTGCCCTTCCAATTGTTAACTTCTTGGATTCAAAAGGTATTCACAGAGGAATTGGTACGCTTGTGGCCTATTTGGTATTTGGCGCGCTTATAGCTATTGTTTTCGCGCTTTTTATACCAGTTTTAGCTGAGCAAGTTATTGGCCTGATTTCATCGATGCCAACCTATGTTAACTACATTCAAGATGCCTACTTCCAGTTTTATAGCCAGTATTCATATCTTTTACAAGACTCCCAAGTTCACGATATGATCAACAAGGCAACCTCCTGGCTTACCTCAAATGTTCCAAAGCTTACTAACACAGCATTAAGCTCAATTATGAGTGCAGGTACCTCTATGGCATCTGTGCTTATGGTTATCTTTATGTCATTAATCGTGGGATTTTGGCTAACTATGGAGCTTCCAAAGTTTCATAAAGAAGCAATTATTATTGCAGGGCCTAAGCATTCTGAGAATCTAGAAATTATGACCTCAGTATTTGCTCGATCAATGGGTGGATACATCAAGGGAACCATTATTAACTCAGCATGCACCGGTCTTATGGCGGGTCTAGGCTATTGGTTTTTAGGCGTACCCTATGCGGGCTTGCTTGGTCTTTTAACTGGTATCTTAAACATCATTCCATACGTTGGACCTTGGATGGGTGGTGCGATCGCTGCCTTTGTAGCCTTGTTAGTTAGCCCACTTACCTCACTCTTTTCAATCATTGTTACGGTTGCTGCCCAGCAGATTACCGATACCTTTATTTCACCAAAGGTTATGCAGTCTGCCGTTGCAGTGCACCCACTTTTAGTTATTGTTGGTTTGATTGCTGGTTCTGCTATTGCTGGTATTCCGGGAATGATCTTTACCGTTCCACTCTTGGCTGCAGCTAAGTCTTTATACACGTATTACTTTGAGAAAAAGACTGGTAGACAGCTTATCTCAGAAGATGGTGCTGTCTTTAAGGGCGAGCCTTTTAACGATGAGGACGGAAACCCTATTCCAGCCTTTGATGCTACGGGCGGATCAAAGTACTACTCAGGCAAGTTTGCCTCAAGAACTGCTAAGCGTTCAATGCACTCCTTTAGAAGAAAAGAGCGTAAAGAAAAGCGCATCGAGAAAGCTCAAGAAGAGGCTGAAAAAGAAAATAAAGAGCGCGATAAAACAAAGGCTCAACAAAAGCAAGAAGAAAAGAAAGACAAAAAAGAAGATTAAGCTAGGGCTGCCCACTTAAGGACGGCCTTTTCTAAGTCAATATAGAGGCTGTTAAAGCTAAAAAGAGTGCCGTCGTAGTTTGCGAGGGCATTTTCTTTTTCTGGGCATCTTATTCTTGCTGACTCAAGTTGCGTCTCAAAGTAAATTTTATTGTTTTCAAGGTGTGTGCCGCGCTTATACTTTGGTGCTAAAAGCCCAAAGTCAAGCAGGCTTAGTTTTTGTCCTGCGCAAAACTCAAAGCTTTTATCTGAGGGGTCTGCCATAGGAGAGGGGTTATAGCCGTTTCCATAAAAGCCACCGTTACAAAAGGCAGCAAGTGAGAGCGTGCCTTCAATTACTTTTGAGCCGTGTGCACCGTAAAGTTCTATACGAGCCTCAGTTGCACTCTGCTTAAACACGTTGTTAATAACTGCGCGGTTATAGGCCTTTTTTGCCGGAGCACTTGGGTGTGCCTTCATGTAGTCATAACTATCTTTAAGCACGTGAGAGTCAAGGCCAAAAGAGATTACATTAAGCGCATATTGTTTGGGCGCATCTTCTCTGTTGATTCTAAAGCTAAAGAGGTCAAGCGTTTTAAGTTCTGCTTGAGGTGACTTTAAGATTAAGTGCTTAACTAATTGGTGAAGCTTACTTGGATCGTTTTGATAGTCATCATATAAGGTGCGAGCAAAATCGTTGCATGAGCCTGCTGGGATAAAACCTAGAGCAGTTTGAGTGTGCGCAAGTGCTGAGGCCGCCTCAGAAAATGAGCCGTCTCCTCCGCAGATATAGACAACTCCTTCGTCTTTATAGCGCTTTGAAAAGGCAGTGCAGACCTTATAGATGTCTTGAGCATCTAAGGTCTTATAAATCTCTAGCTCTTTAGGGTCACGGCTTGACCATGTTTGTTTAATAGCATGCTCATAGCTTGCAAAGTTCCCTCCGCCGGCCATGGTGCTAAAAATAAATAAGTATTTCATGCAATGTATTATACTGAGCTTATGTAAAAAGGACGTGTGAATTATAAGAAAAAACAGTTATCTGTGCACTGGAGCAACACATATATAAAAAATTCTGTGCGCACTCCCTTTCTTTTCGCTATCCTTGTAAAATGTACAAAAATATGCACTCTAGTGCAAAGGAGTTATGTTACGTGAAGTCGGCTGAAATACGTGAGGATTTTCTTTCCTTTTTTGAATCAAAGGGCTGTAGACGCATGGATTCATCATCACTTATTCCTGATGATCCTTCACTCTTATTAACCTCAGCAGGTATGGTTCAGTTTAAGCAATACTATCTTGGTAAAAGGACCATGGACGCAAAGGGTGCAACTACGTGCCAAAAGTGCGTAAGAACCTCTGACATTGATGAGATTGGTCTTGATGGACGCCACCTTTCATTCTTTGAAATGTTAGGTAACTTTAGCTTTGGTGGCTACGGTAAGCGTGAGGCCTGTGAGTATGCCTTTGAGTTTATTACCGAGCACCTTAAGCTTCCACTTGAAAAGCTTTATTTCTCAATCTATTTAGATGACGATGAGGCTCATGACATTTGGAGAGACCTAGGTGTTGCAGAAGATCGTATTGTGAGACTGGGAGAAGACGATAACTTCTGGGCAGCAGGCCCAACCGGTCCATGTGGTCCATGTTCAGAGATTTATTATGACCAGGGCCCAGATAAGATTCACTGCGATAATCCTGATTGTGCACCAGGTTGTGACTGTGACCGCTTCTTAGAGTTTTGGAACTTGGTGTTTACCCAGTTTGACCGCCAAGAAGATGGAGAATTAAAGCCACTTGCCCATGTAAACATTGATACTGGCATGGGACTTGAAAGAATTTCAGCCATTATGCAGGGAGTAGTTTCAAACTACGATACTGATATCCTTCGCGACCTTGTAGGACTTGCAGAAAAGCTTTCGGCTAAGACCTACGGCGCAGATGATAAAACTGATATCTCACTCAGAATTATTGCTGACCATGCTCGTGCGGTTACCTTTATGATTGCTGACGGCATCTTACCTTCAAATGAGGGAAGAGGATACGTACTTCGTCGTCTTTTAAGACGTGCAATTAGACACGGAAGACTTATTGATATTGAAGGCAAGTTTATGGACAAATTTGTTGATGAGGTCAACAAAGAAATGGGTCATCAGTATCCAGAAATTGAGTCAAACTTAGCCTTGATTAAAGGTATTGTAAACGCAGAAGAAGAGCATTTTGGCGCAACGCTTTCAAACGGAGTTAGCTATCTTGAAAAAGAGCTCTCAGAGCTTAAAGATGGCGAGAAGCTCAGCGGTGAAAAAGCATTTACCTTACACGATACCTATGGTTTTCCAATTGACCTTACTGTTGAGATGGCACATGAAAACGGTGTTGAGGTTGATTTAGCCGGCTTTGAAAAAGCTATGAATGAGCAAAAAGAGCGTGCAAGAAGCCAAGTTAAAGATGAGGTATGGACAAACTTTAATAATGTTTGGACAGAGCTCTCAGAAAATCTTGCTCCAAGTGAGTTTGTTGGCTATACAGAAAATGAGGCTGACTCAAAGGTGCTTGCCCTTGTTAAAGATGGCGCTTCAATTGAAGAGGCTCACGCAGGCGATGAGCTTGAGATTGTCCTCGATAAAACCCCATTTTATGGTGAGATGGGTGGACAGGTTGGAGACAGCGGTACCATTACGCTTGAGGATGGCTCAAGCTTTGAGGTTAAAGATACCCAGCATAAAGAGGGCATCTTTATCTCTCATATCGGTACGCTTACTCAGGGCTCAATTAAGCGCGGGGACAGAGTTCACGCAGCAATTGATGTGGCTAGAAGAGAGTTTATTAGAAGAAACCACACAGCAACCCACATCCTTCACTGGGCACTCAGAGAGGTCCTTGGTGAGCATGTAACCCAAGCGGGTTCAATCGTATATCCAGACAGACTACGCTTTGACTTCACACACTTTGAGGCCTTAAGCCAAGAGCAGATTAAAGAGATTGAAGATCTGTGCAACATTCAAATTATGAGTGACTGGCCTGTTAAAAACTATGAAACTGATATTGAGACAGCTAAGAGCAATGGCGTGCTTGCCCTCTTTGGCGAGAAGTACGGAGAGCGCGTACGTGTGCTTGAGGTGGGAGATTTCTCAAAAGAGCTTTGTGGTGGTACCCACATTAAGCACAACAGCTCTGAAATTGGGCTTTTAAAGATTACCTCAGAAGGCTCTGTTGGCTCCAATGTTAGAAGAGTTGAGGCAGTAACGAGCGTTGCTGCACTTAAGTACTTAAATGAGCAAGATGCAATTGTTAAGCAGATGGCTGCAAACCTTAAATCTCAACCAAAAGATTTGCTATCACGAGTAGAGCAGCTCTCTACCAAAATAAAAGAGCTTGAGCATGAACTTAAACAGGCTAAAAAAGTTGGCAGCAATGCAAGACAAGAAATTTCTGCTCTTGTTGAAAAAGCAGATAAGAGTCTTGAGTATCCGGTAATTGTTGAGGCACTTGAGGGCTATGATTCTTCAAGCTTACGAGAGCTTTGGGATAGACTTCACCAAGCAATGGGTGAGGGGGCAGTAGTGCTTGCAAGCAAAAATGGCGAAAGTCCACTACTGTTAGCAGCAGCAAGTGAGGGTGCTGTGGCAAAGGGCTTTAATGCGGGAGCCATTATTAAACAGATTGCACCACTTATTTCTGGTGGCGGTGGCGGAAAACCACAAATGGCACAAGCTGGTGGTAAGGATGCTTCTGGTATTGCAGATGCACTTACAAAGGCAAAAGAAATCTTAGGGCTCATAAAAGATTAGCTTTATGAGAGTACTTGCCTTAGACATAGGAGATAGCCGCGTGGGTATTGCAACCAGTGATGCCCACGCATCTTTGGCTTTACCGCTAAAAGTGCTTCCCCTTCATGAGGTGCTTGACTGTGCGCCAAGTTTTAGAAGAATTATTGAAGATTATGAGCCGGAACTCTTAATTGTGGGACTGCCTAAAAGCTTAAGTGGGCAAGAG
>JASBYZ010000082.1 GCA_029983705.1 Coriobacteriales bacterium | reverse complement strand
ATCATGCTATCTTGCATTTATGTCTCTCCTAAAAGCTATTTAAATTTGAGCTGTAGCTTATATTCTATCGCTTTTTAATCAGGCGTGCACAAAAGTGACCATCAGGACCACCCTTTTTCACCTGATGTTTAAAGTAGGAACCCTGAGTATGCTTTGAAAATTCATCTAGAAATGCCTCTTCAAGTCCTTCTCGCTCTAAAACAGATTCAAGCTCAAAGTCTTGCCCCGCTTTACTTGCTAAAAACTTCTCGATAAGCTCCTCGTTTTCAGCTTGTAAGACAGAGCAGGTTGCATATATGAGCTCCCCGCCTGCTTTTACATATTGTGAGCAGTTAGATAAAATCTTAAACTGAAGCGCCTGTAGCGAGGCAAGCTTTTCTTTATTTGTACTCCACACGAGCTCAGGATGGCGGCGCAGAGTACCACTGCCAGAGCAAGGGGCGTCAATAAAAACTGTATCAAAGTCAGGACTTAGTACTGAACTTAAATCTTGAGTTGCATCAGCACTTATAAAGTTTGGAAGTTTATCTGTAAGTGGGGCAATGCGCTTTTTTGCAATTTCATTTTTGTATGCAAACTGCTCCAGACACACTAAATCTAAATCAAGCTGCCTATCTTTAATTATGCTTGCAAACAAACTTGATTTTGTACCTCTACCAGAACCCACTTCAAGCATATTGCCGCGACCCGCGCCAAGTGCAATGCGCGATACATACTGAGCTGACGCATCCATAACCACTGCATAGGATTCATCAAAGTTCTGCGTAAAATCTGATGCATTTAACACTTTATATGAACGCTCTAAGCCTGCTATAGGTTCTAGATTATTTTGATCTATCTCAACTTTTTTATCGTCAAGTAAATACACATACACGGGTGCTGGCTCTGTTTGAGCCCGCATTAAATCAGAGCAAGCGTCTTCACCAATTGAGTCAACAATCAGCTTTGCAAACTTATAATTAAAGCCGCTTTGTTTAGCAAGTATTTCAGTTTGGTCTTTTCCACTGTACAAGAAGCTATCTTTGTTATCTGCAATTTTTCTCAGTACCGCATTAGCAAGTCCTGATGCCCTGTGTGCTACCGAGCGCACCAGCTCCACCCCTTGAGAAACTGCTGCATGCGGGCTTTTTTCAAGATACAAAAGCTCAAAAGTAGAAATTCTTAAAGCATCTCGCACAGAAGGAGCAAGCTTAGTTGGTTTTGAAAGGTAAAAATTGATACATTCATCGAGTACCCCATAAGATGAACTCACCCCAAAGACAAGCTTTGATGCAAAGCTTCTATCCTCTGGAGATAGTGACGTATATTTCTCTGAGGCATGTAAAACTTCTTTAGCGTATGAGTCGTTTTTTCGAGCGTAAGATAAGATGTCAAGCGCTAGTGCTCTTGCAGGAGATAGCTTACTCACAAACTGCTCCAGCTTCCTTCTTCTTCATGGATACCTGCAATAAATGACTGTACTGGCATTTCTTTTTTGCCATCAGGCTTTACTTCTCGTATTGAAACACAGCCGTCTAAAAGTCTAAGCACTAAAGTCTTTTTGCTCTTTTGAGCCTGGCTTTGATCTAGCTCACAGTTTTGTTCTGCTTTTGCCTTGAGCACTCTAATGGTGCGATCAAATACCTTAAGCTTAGCAGGATATGAATCCCCCGATGCCTGCACAACTGCTAAAAACTCCTCCACACTCATGGATGGATCTAAAATCATCTCAGACTTATCTATTTTATGTGCATAGGTGACGTAAGACTCATCTTGAGCAGTCCAGCTTATCTTGCCACTCTCAAGTGCATCCAAGCTTTTAATAAGTGCATCTGCTCCTAAGTGAGCAAGCTCACCTTCAAGCTCTGCCGCTGATTTATCTCCCACCTCAGTAGAGATTTGGTAGCAGTAGTCTCCGGTATCAAGACCTTCTTCCATCTTCATAATTGATACGCCCGCGACCTTATCGCCCGCTAAAATTGCGCGCTCAATTGGAGCTGCTCCCCTCCAGCGTGGAAGAAGCGATGCATGCACGTTAATACAAGGTGCAAGCTCTAAGATAGCTTGAGGTAAAATTGCCCCGTATGCAGCAACTATAATGGCATCAGGCTTAAGGCTTGCAAGTCTATCTTGAATCGCTTGAGACTTAAGTGATTTAGCTTCAATAATGTTTTTGATTCCCAGTTCTAAGGCGCAGGCTTTTACCTCTGAAGGGTAGAGCTTTTTACCGCGCTTTGAGGGGGCATCTGGCCTTGTAACAGCACAAAGCACCTCATGATGTTCATGAAGTGCTTTAAGACTTGCAACTGCAAAACTGGGTGTTCCCATAAAAATAATACGCATTTATTCAACGTCTCCCGGAACTGCTCCCCTTGAGAGCGCTTCTTGATAGGCTTTTACTGCCTTAATGCGCTGCATAGTAGGCATTCTCTCAAACATGGTAATCCCGTTAATGTGGTCAATCTCATGTTGTAAGCACTTGCATAGAAGCTCTTCTTTATCGGCCTCAATTTCAAAAAACTCGCCCTTTAAGTTTTGAGCACGAACCTTTACCTTTGCGTAGCGCTCGATATCAAAACTTACTCCCGGAATTGAAAGACAGCCCTCAGGCCCAAAGTAGGTCTCATCTGAGTGCTCTATTACCTCTGGGTTTATAAGCACCATTGGATTTTTATCCTTATTTGAGGTGTAGGTGGTATCAATAACTACCATACGCTGCAGCACTCCAATTTGATTTGCAGCAAGACCAACGCCGTTTGAGGCATACATGGTCTTTGTCATTTCTTTAGCAAGCTCATGAGTTGACTTGCCAAAGTCCTCAATAGGTTGCGCCACCTCATTCAAAAGAGGGTTAGGCGACAGAACAATATCGCATTCAAACATCTATATCTCCAAATCTAGACCCTACATAAAATCATAGGGGTCTACATCTATAGCTAATTTAATATCTCTTTGTACCCCACTTTGACTAATTGCCTCAAGCACAAGGGAGGCTACATCAAAATCAAGCGGGCACTTTATAAGCATATGATAGCGATAATAATCTTTAGCCTTTGCTATCACACAGCTACTTGGGCCTAAGATTCTTATTGAATCAAGCTGTCTTTGGGCGATAAGGCCCTTAAGATTTGAGGCCACTTCCATAATTTTAGCGGTAAGACTTGATTCTTTTTTGGACCACATAATAAGATTACAAAGTTTGACATAAGGTGGGTACAGCGCTTCTTTTCGCACCTCAAGCTCTTCTTGTAAAAAGAGGTCTCTATCATGCGACTTTATTGCTTGAAGTGCTGGATGATCTGCCCAATAGGACTGAACTATCACACTTCCCTCTTTGTCACCTCTCCCTGATCTTCCTGCAAATTGTTCAAGAAGAGAATAGGTTTTTTCTGCGGCCCTAAAATCTGGGGCCTTAAGGGTTGTATCTGCATTAATTACCGCAGCAAGGGTTACTTCTGGAAAATCTAGACCCTTTGCAATCATCTGTGTTCCAAGAAGTACAGCGCAGCTTTCATTGTCAAAGGTTTCAAGCACTTTTTCATGCCCAAACTTTCCCTTAGTTGAGTCTGCATCCATCCTAAATACGCAGGCCTTCTCATCAAGGATGGCATTAAGCTCATCTTCAACACGCTGGGTACCTGAACCAAAACTTCTTAAATACACAGAGCCACACTCAGGGCATAGCTTTGGTACAGGATAAGAGCTGCCGCAGGTATGGCACTCTAAGCTTTGGCTTCGCTCATGATAGGTAAGAGAGGACGAACAGTGCTTGCACTTAGGAACATAGCCACACTCTCGACAGAGCAAAAAGTGGGCAAAGCCTCTGCGGTTTAAGAGCATGACTGCTTTTTCTTTATGCTCACACACCCGCTCAAGCTCACTCAAGAGCGGACGAGAAAACATAGAGCGATGCCCGCTCGCAAACTCAGTGGTCATGTCTACAATCTCAACTTTTGGAAGCGGCTTTTTATTAACGCGCTCAGGCATGTCAACTTTTTGCCAGGCTAAAAACTGTCCCTGCCCGCGTTTAACTGCATATAAACTCTCAATTGCAGGAGTAGCAGAACCAAGCACCAGCGGGATACCTTTAATTTGTGCAAGTTTTTCTGCCACCAGGCGTGCATGGTAGCGCACCCCACTAGACTGTTTATAAGAGGCTTCATGCTCTTCATCTATGATGATCAGCCCAAGATTTTGAAGTGGTGCAAAAAGTGCAGAGCGTGCACCAACTACCACACGTGCATGTCCGCTCTTGGCAAGTTCCCACTGGTCAAAGCGCTCACCATCAGAAAGCCTTGAGTGAAGTACTGCAACCTGCTCTCCAAAACGTCCCCTAAACCTGCCAACGGTTTGTGCAGTAAGAGAAATCTCTGGCACCAAACAAAGTGCGCTTTTGCCCTCCTTAAGTACTTCTTCAATTGCCTGGAGGTAGACCTCAGTTTTTCCAGATCCAGTTACCCCGTCAAGCAAAATTACTTTTCCACCTTCACTTGTAAGTGCCTGAGAAATTGCACTGAGGGCATCTTTTTGGCCCTGGCTCAGTTCCTTACTTTTGCGCTTAATACTTTTAGCACTTGAAAGTGTGATTGTCTCAAGCTCTCTAAAGATTCTCAGCTCATAGCTTTTAACCACAGATTTTTTCTCAAGCGCTTTAATCACGCTTGAGGCTCCTGGAATTTCTGCAGAAAGCTCGCTGCTTTTTACCGGACCCTCTCGCAGGGCGTCAAGCACTTGGCGCTGACGGGAGGCATTTTTTGGCAGCTCATAATCTGTGGCAGCCGTATCTAAGGCTACCCACCTCTCCTCTTTTGCCTTTGTTTTAGGGGCTATTAGCTCATAGCTTCCGTCTTCTGTTCTTTTAAGACTAAAGCGTGCACCGGGTGCTAAAAAGAGCTTTATGGTTTCAGACAGATAGGCTGCGTAGTAGCTTGCTATAAAGCGTGCAAGTTTAAGAGAGTCCTCATCAAAGGCGTTATAAGAGAGGTTTTGCAAAATTGGCTTAAGTGAGTGCTCTAAGATTTCTTCATCCTCACTTTGAGCACTAGAAAATAGAGAGGGCGTATAATTTTTCTTGCTCTCCTTATTTTTTAGGGCTAAAAATTCTTCGCTCTGTATATAGTCTTCTGTTTTTATGCACTCAACTACATAGGCTAAAGAGGGCTTGCCACCAAAATTAACAAGGACACAGCTGCCAAGGCAGACTGCATCCTTGCTTGTATCATTTACTCTATAGCAAAAGGCCTTGTCTATTGCCCGAGCGGCAATATCTAAAACAACTTTAACGATCAAGTGTAATGCCCTTACTTGAAAGATAGCTTATAAGCTCGTCAGTTTTATTGGTGTTCTCCCAGCTAAAGTCTGGGTCTTTTCTACCAAAGTGACCATAGGCTGCAGTCTTTTTAAAGATAGTACGACGAAGCTCTAAGTCTTTTATAATAGCACCCGGTCTTAAGTCAAAGACGTGTAAGATAGCGTCTTCAATATCGTCCACACAGACCTTCTCGGTCCCTTGAGTATCAACCATAATGGAAAGTGGCTTTGCAACGCCAATAGCGTATGCAAGCTGAACCTCGCATCTATCAGCAAGACCAGCAGCAACCACATTTTTAGCAACCCAGCGAGCTGCATAAGCTGCAGATCTGTCTACCTTAGTGCAGTCTTTACCACTAAATGCACCGCCACCGTGTCTACCAAAGCCACCGTAGGTATCTACGATGATCTTTCTACCAGTAAGTCCGGTATCTCCCATAGGGCCGCCAACTACAAATCTACCAGTTGGATTCACATAGATTTCTGCGTCTTGCCAGTCAATGCCAACCTCATTTAAAACAGGTGAGATAACCTCTTTAAGAAGATCCTTTTTGATGTCTTCCATGTCCTTTATCTCAGGGTCATGCTGGGTAGAAATTAAGATTTTCTCAACACGCTTAGGCTCATCAAGCTCATAGCGTACACTTACCTGGGTTTTTCCATCTGGGCGCAAATAGCTTAAGGTGCCATTTTTTCTAACCTCTGCAAGTTTATGTGAGAGTTTGTGTGCAAGATAAATTGGCATAGGCATCAAGTCTTCAGTTTCATTTGAAGCAAAACCAAACATCATGCCCTGGTCTCCCGCACCAATTAAGTCAAGCGGATCGACCTCTTTTGCTCCCTTATTCTTTTGCACCTCGTAGCTCTCGTCTACACCTTGAGCAATGTCTTGAGACTGTCCATGCACCATGTTGATAACACCACAGGTCTCACAATCAAAACCATAGCGAGCTCTATCAAAGCCAATCTCTCTTACGGTCTCTCTTGCGATCTTCTCGATATCAACATAGGACTGCGTTCTTACCTCACCTGCAACAATGATGGTGCCGGTGGTAATAAAGGTCTCAATTGCACAGCGCACATTATCAAGACAAGCTTTTTCTCCTGTAGGAGAAACATAGCCTTCACGCTCAAGCTGAGCCTCTTTTTCTAAAATTGCATCTACAATTGCATCCGAAATTTGATCACAGATTTTATCTGGATGTCCTTCTGTAACTGACTCTGAGGTAAAGAGAAAGTTTCGCATCTCACATGTATTATCCACGTAAACCTCCGTATATAAAAAAATCCCTGCCTGACCATCAAGCACGGGACTTATTGATGCAGATATAAATTGACCTATAAGTCCCCATCTTTTCAGGCTGTTATAAACCTGCTGAGAAGTGGCACCGTACACTGCTTTGCCGGTTGCCGGAGCATCAT
>JASBYZ010000081.1 GCA_029983705.1 Coriobacteriales bacterium | reverse complement strand
CTGCTGACCTGCGTCAACAACCCTTCTCTGTACACAATTTTTGTCCTATAGCTCTATTTTAGCATCAGTGAGTTTGGACTGAAAACATTTTCTATAAAAGAACCCCGAAGGAAATCCTTCGGGGTTCAGAAAGTTTTAATCTAATAAAATATTAGAAATTAAACTTAAGCGTTAACCTTGCGTGATGCAACAAGACCAGCAGCGATAAGAGCAGCTGAACCAGCAACAGCAGCGATAGGAGCTACAGGAGCAACATCAGAGGTCTTAGGAAGAGCAGAACCCTTCTTAACTACCTTAACTACCTTAACGTCCTTCTTAGCTTCTTTAACTACCTTAACGTCCTTCTTAGCATCCTTTAATACTGCGTCAGGAATCTCATCTAGAGCACCCTTTACTACACCAATAAGTTGCTTTAGCTCTTCAGCTTTAGCTTGGCGGTAGCCTGGTTCCCACTCCTTGTAATTGTTATCGATTTCATTAACAAGTCTCTCTAAAGCTACAGCCTTAGTTTCGATGGTGCGTACTTGATCTCTATAGGTCTTTGATAGAGAAGTTAGATCAGTAGTACGAACATCAACTAGTAAATCTTTACCAGCTTTTACTTGATCTTCAGCAAATTTCTTTGAATCTGAGTCAGCATCTTTATATGCCTTGCTTGTACGAGCTTTAGCATCGGTATCTTTGAGCTTATCACGCTTGCTCTCAAATAAATCCTTAGCGTCCTTGTACTCATCTTTAGCCTTCTCTACGCCCTTTTGTGCATTGCTTAATGCAGTTTGTGCGTCAACTAATTTGCTTTTTGCATCTCTTAAATCGTTCTCAAGAGGGGTTTTATCAGCATCTTTGCTTGCGTCTAGTTTAGCTTGAGCGTTTGCAACTTTTGCCTCTGCTGCAGTTACGTCAGCTTTAGCTTTAGTTACCTGATCCTCAGCGGTAGTAATAGCAGCCTTCTTAGCATTAGCATTTGCCTCTAAGTCTTCAACTTTCTTAAAGTCATCTGACTTCTCATAACGAGAGTCATCTTTTAGATCGTTGTAGTCAGAATTGCTAAGAGCAAAAGCTGAAGGTACAACGAGTGCTGAAGCTACAACAGCAGTAGCAACACCAGCAACAATCTTCTTGTATGACATATTAACGTCCTTCCTTTTCTGCGTCTACTTTAATGAGACACGTATACTTTTGTTGGAACCGGACTTCCAACTTGAGACAAGTCTAAAGCCTTAAAAGTTTTCAGTCAACTTTCAGACTAATTTCAGTAAGATAAAATAGAGAACGTCGTTATCGCTGATATTTGATTAATTTAGATGTTAATTTTATTTTCAGACTATTTTCAGAAATGGAATCTACACATTCTTGTAACTTGCATGTCACAAACCTTGATTGCCAGGGGATAATTGACATAGAGAGCGTTAGTTCGCACGTTGAAGCGTGTATGTGACAGACAAAGCGTAAAAACTATAATTTAGAGTATTAATTATTCTTTATCAATTCTTCCAAATCTAGAGTTTCTGCCATATTAGGGCTGTCATCAAATATGCTTCCGTTATATTTATCTTTAGGAGTAAAGGCATAACCTTCTGCCTCAATAATATATCCATCCTTAAAACTTACATATATCTTATTTGTACTTGAAACTTCCTCGTACTTAACACCATTTATAATCATATTCCAAAATGGCACTCGCCCATCATGGTAAGTTACTACATATTCACCTGGCGGTATATCTTTTCCAACTTCTATATGATCTAGCGTATAGGGAATCCCTTCATTTCTTAAGTTAAATAATGCTGGCAGCACTAAGCTGTCACCTTCAAAATAGGCATGCTCATACTTACTGATAGACTCTATATCTTTAGCAGGAGTGTCTTGTAGAACATTCTCGATAAATTTTCTATTATGTATTGCCTCAGACTCAGACTGACCATTTGTAGTTGACTTTATATTTGTACTATCACATGAACTGACTGTTAAAACGAGTATTACTATTACAAATAATATAATCGCTTTCATGACATGCCCCTAATACATAACATACTTATATTATAAAGCATATTAACTACTGAGCTTTTGCAGAGGCTCTCAGTAAGAAAGTTAAAGCTTATAAACGCTAATTAGGATAATTGTCATTAAGAGTGTTAATTAGTACGCATTAGGATGAATTGCCAGTATACATTTAGTGCATTGAAACCTGTCATAATACTCTGTATGCATATTTTACATACTAGTTATCATCTAATCCCAACAGTTTGTTAAGCTCTTCTCTACCTGATATGCCAAGTTTTTTATAAATATGGCTTGTATGAGATTTAATCGTTCCCTCAGAAACAAAAAGCTCTTGCTTCATTTCTTTATTTGATAATTTTTGCGACATTAACTGAAGAACCTCTTCTTCGCGTGGTGTTAAATCATATTGCGAAGATAGAATTCCAACAGCTATAGACGGACTATCGTTTTTAGGACCTTTAGAAACTACATCATAATCTATATTATGCTCATTCAAGTTAATGCCCCAATTAGCTGACAGTTTACGCTCACTAATCCATAACCAAATAAAAATTGTAATAATAGTTACAATAATTATTACATGCAAAGTATTTTGAACTGGTGTAGCTAAATTTTTTGAAATAAATACAAAGAACCCCCATCCACTAGCTTCGGCAACATATCTGAGGCCTCGTTCTATTCCATTGAGCCAAGCAGCTGCAATACCATATCTGTACGTTAGATTGCTTAACACAATAGCAACCAAAACAGTAAGCATTGTATATCCTGCATCGTAACAAGCAACAACTATGTTTGAATGCGCTGAAAAATAAGGAGCAATGAGAATTAAACTCAAACCTAAAATTGGGACAGCAAATTGGTAAATTACATCAAAGTTAAACCATTTGCTCGATGACAAAGTTCCTGTTAAAACTATTAGAGCAGCAAGCGAAGATCCAAATGTATTACCTGCTAAAATAGGCTGATCTGGTAAACCTGCAAAACCTGTAGCAAAGGTACAAACTATCATTAATAAGATTATTTTCCACGGTAAGCTATCAAACTTGAAAAAATTCTTTTTTAAAAATATGTTGTTCTGAGTTTTTGGCGTGTTGGAATCTCTCAACATAGTTTGTGGTAAACGTTTTTGTGAAATATGAGTAAATGCAAACAAAAGCGATAATAGCGAAGCAGCAGGTAGGGTTAATGAAAAGAATATAATATGTAAGGTTAAAAGGCCTGTAAACAGCCATTTAAGAAATTCGCCCAATAAAATAGCAGCCGAATAATGTATGGCCACTCGCCTTGGGGTTAAGCATCCCAAAAATTCTGTCCACATTAAAATGAGCAAACCTAGGCCTATGCCACTAATTACTAATCCAGCAAATTTTAAATAATAAAGAGCCTCACCAAAGCAGCCAACAATAATAAATAGTGAGCCTAATGTAAGGCTAAAAAATGTAAATATGTAAACACTTATACGAGATGTTAATGGTGCTATTCTTTTTGCAAGAAAGAATACACAGAGAGCAGTAAGGCCTATTGCCCATTCAAAAATTGCATAATCATTAAATGTAATAGTAGGAAAAACATCATATCTAAAAAAAGTTGCTAGCCAAGCTCTATATAACCCAATGCCAAGAAAAGATAAAGGGAAAGAACCTAGTCTTAATATGTAGTAAACCGCTTGTTGGAACTTTTCCTTCACGAATAGAGACCTCTCGGAGCAACGTTAAATTTATTTTTACATTAACCATAATATTATGAACCATTGCGCTGTAATTTACAGTTGAGTTTTATCAACCAGCTAAATCTTGCAAGTTGATTAAAATCAACCTCTCTTTTAATTAAACATTTTGTTTCGCTAGCTACTATGTAGTCAACAGATAAATCTCGCGATATAGCAACAAACAACTTTTAGCCGTCGCGATGATTTATTCATTCAGCATCTCGATTGAAGGGAAAATATCAATGGCACCTCAAAAATTTAACCCGGATTTAAAAAGCAATGGAGCCCTTTCCACAAACCGACTGTCCAGGCGTAATTTTTTAGCTGGAGTAGGTTTATTTGCTGGAAGCTTTTCTTTGCTAGCAAGTGGCTGCACACAAGTTGTAGAACCAACCTCAGAACAGCCTGAGACTAATAATTCAGCTAATAAAGACAAGAAACCTGTCCCCTCTGAAAATTTTATAACAACGTTTGGCGAAGGTATGGGAAAGCATGGACATGTTAAAATTGGCCTACTCACATCCCCAGACAAAATAGAAGATATTTATGTAGTTGAATCACGTGAGACCAAAGGCATCGGCGATGTCTGTATGGAGAAACTCTCCAAGCTCATAGTAGATAATCAGACACTAAATGTAGACATGATTACCGGAGCAACGCTATCAAGTGTTGCATTTGTACAGGCCGTTGATGAAGCTTTAAAGAAATCCCAACTTGATGCAGAAGAATTCAAGAAAAAAGATAAAGCTGTTCTAAGCATTCCTGAAAAACCTGAACCTTCCTATGATGTTGTAGTAGTTGGTGCTGGAGGGGCAGGCCTCACAGCATCAATTTGTGCAGCCGTAAAAGGATGCAAGGTTTTATTACTAGAAAAGCTTGGAGTTCTAGGAGGATCAACAGCACTTTCAGGTGGTGAGATGGCTGTTCCACAAAACTGGATTCAAGAGCATAGCGGTATAGAGGATAGTCCTGAAAAATTAGCAGAAGATATGTTAAAGGGCGGCGATTACAAAGGTGATCCTGAGCTTGTCAAAGTAATAGCTAATGGTGTAAAAGATGCTGCTGACTGGTTAACATATGAGGGCGGAGTTTCTTGGGAGCACAATTTATTATTTTTTGGAGGTCATAGCGTTAAACGTTCCATTATTCCTAAAGGACATATCGGAAACGCAATGACAACAGCTCTGACAGATCGCACTCGCTCTTTAGACAATCTAACAGTTTTGTCTGGAGTTAAAGCTACAGAATTAAAAGCAGATGCTAATGGGATGATTGAAGGCATAACAGTTCAAGAAGTTTCCAGTGGTGATGTTTTTAATATCAGTACTAAAGCTGTTGTTCTAAGTTGTGGTGGATTTGGCGCAAATGCTGACAAACGAACCGAAGCCAACGCCGAATTTGGTAAGCAATTTAATGCAACTACAAGCGTGGGAGCAATGGGCGATGGTCTTGATATGGCGCAGGCAATAGGTGCGGAAACCATTGATATGGAACTGATTCAAACTTACCCTATCTGCGATATAGAAACAGGAGCGCTTTTATACTTAGATGATATGCGCCTTGATGAAAGAACAGTAATGTTTAATAAAGAAGGCAAGCGTTTTGTTGAAGAGCTTGAAAGACGTGATGTACTCTCTAAAGCTATTCTTTCTCAAACAGATGAAATTGCCTATGAAATATGGGATCAAGATGCCGCAGATGAAACAAAAGTCGTAGATATTCACTCTGATGAATATGAAAATCTAACTAGCAGAAAGCTCTGTGTAACTGCAAATACAATCGAAGAAGCATGCGAGCCATTTGGTATAGATGCCGCTGCCTTAAAAGAAACGCTAACAACGTGGAATAATGCTGTAGATAGCGGTAAAGATGAAGAGTTTAATTACCGAGGCGAAATGCATAAAATCCAAACTCCGCCTTATTACATTATGGTGTACAAACCTGCGGTTCACTACACAATGGGCGGCTTACATATAAACACAGAAGCTGAGGTTCTTGATACAAATCAAAAAGCAATTAAAGGCTTGTATGCAGCAGGTGAAGTAGCTGGTCATAAAATGGGGGCAAATCGCTTAGGCTCTACATCTATGGCAGATATTTATACCTTTGGGCGTATTGCAGGAGACAATGCAGCAGATTTTGCATTAGGAAAATAATATACGTCAATTCTTAGATTTAGATATATAAAGGGAGAGACGCTCCACCACAGGCGCCTCTCCCCTTAAATCATGCCTTAGCTCTTATATTAGAAGGCTCGCACTCTTCTAAAGCTAATCGCTAAAGCCAAACAAACAAGTCCCATTGCTCCTAAATTATCTAGATAAGCGTTCGTAACATCAGAGGTTTTAGGCAAAGCAGAAGCTGCACTTTGCACTTGAGAAACTTCTTTTGAGTTTTGCCCTAAATGAGGCTCTGGATTAGATCTCTCTAAAACAGACGCTTCATCAGACTTAACTTTTGATGTTGCAGGCTTACTCTCAAGCTTTTTGTTGTCGCAATCTTTTGCTGCTTCCTTATTAGCTTGAGAGGTATTTGAAGGAGCATCTTTAGGCTCACTTGTTTGTACATATATAGTAGTGTAGTTTGGTGCTAAGTTATCCTGCACCTTATTTGAATCCTTGTTAGAATTAGTTTGAGTATCAGCTGAGACAGACGTATCAGGCGTATTTGTTTTGGCTGGTACTTTTATAAAGTCTAGATTAAGTGCTTGATCTTTACCATTAAGCTTAAAGCTATATTCATTGCTTTCACTTAACTTATAGCCTTCAGGGATAGTCTTTTCATCAACGATTATTTTGTAGTCAATATCATTATCAACAAAATAACGAAAATCTTTTATAGCAGCCTCTCCAGCTTTTCCAGTGCTGGTATCTCTTTTTACAAAGTGAGTCAAAGTCTCTGACTCATAAATTTCTACCTTAAGCCCGCTAAAATCAAAATCTTCTGGATTAAAGGTCCCTTCGGTTTTCCCGTTTAATACAGGAGCTCTCTCAATAGTTGCTCCTATGGTGACTCGATAGCTCGTAGTTTTTGGCTGATTATGTGAGGCCTCGC
>JASBYZ010000080.1 GCA_029983705.1 Coriobacteriales bacterium | reverse complement strand
ACATCATAAAGTTTATTTGTATTTGACATACCTATATCCTTCGTTCATTTCTTAATTATCTCAGGGAATAATAATGCCCTGAAGTTTATACTAGCTTACTTATACCTTTCTGAAGATATTTTAGTAAGCATTATCAATTATTTTTGCTAAACTACAGGGCACTTCACTAATTATGTATAAATTTATTTAATTTCTGGCTTAGGCTCAATAAGCTCTTCTGCTTTAGGCTGAGCTTGCTCAGTATCTGGAACAAGGGTGCTTGGACCAGGGCTTGGCAGCACAGCATTAAGAAGAATACCTAATAAAGCTGCGGTAGCCATACCTGGGAGCACGTAGTTTCCCATTGGGATTGAGATGCCAGTGGTCTCCATACCAATACCTACAATTAAAACAGTAGCTGCAATCATAAGGTTTTTATTTACTGAGAAATCAACCTTATTAGTTACATACATTCTCAGGCCGTTAGCTGCAATCAAACCGAAGAGTAAGAGTGAAACTCCACCCATTACAGGTACTGGAATTGATTGGATGAGTGCACCAAGCTTTGGTACAAATCCACCAATAACGAGGGCAAATGCTCCTGCATACCAAAATACCTGGGTTGAATAAACCTTTGTTACTGACATAACACCAATGTTTTCAGCATAAGTAGTTGCTGGAGGTCCACCTAAGAAACCAGCTACAGTAGTAGCAAGACCGTCTCCAAAGAGTGATCTTGGAAGCATGCTTGTGTAGTCTTTACCAACTACCTCTCCTACTACAAGTAGGTGACCAATATGCTCAATTACCACAACAAGTGCAACTGGGGCAATAATAATTACAGCTCCAAGATCAAAGCTTGGGTGATGTAGCTGTGGAAGACCAATCCAAGCAGCGTCAATAACTGGTTGGAAGTCTACAAGCCCTAAGAATACTGCTGCAATATAGCCAACTATTACCGCAAGAAGTACTGGAATAGTTGCAATAATTCCTTTAAAGAAGTTAGTAAAGATAATTGCTGCAGCAAGGGTAATAATAGCGGCTATAAAGCCCTTGAGAACAAAAACATCGGTTGATGAGGTAAGTGCCATCTTAACAGCAGTACCTGAAAGACCAACACCAATTACTACGATTACTGAAGCAACTACTACAGGTGGAAGGAGCTTATGAATCCAGTCGGTTCCTGCAAACTTTAATATGACTGCAATAAGCATATATACAATACCGGCAGCAACGATACCTGAGAGCGCTGCATCAAGTCCAGATGCTGCTGAAACAACCAATATTGGAGAGATGAATGCAAAAGATGAACCCAGGTAGCTAGGAATTTTGCCTCGTGTTATTAAGAGGTATAAGATAGTTCCAATACCTGAACACATAATTGCAAGTGATGGTGATAAACCGGTAAGGATTGGTACCAATACCGTTGCACCAAACATTGACATCACGTGCTGAATACCAAGTGGTATTGCACGCGCAACTGGCACTCGATCATCGACGCCAATTACTTCTCTTTCCAAAAGAGCCTCCTTTGTTAGATCCGTACGCTTACAGTAAAAAAGCCTTGTTTCCAAGGCTTTTAATCAAATTATGTTCCTTACAAAATGAAGGAAATCAAAAACGCGAGAGCGGCTACCCACATCAAAATGCTGACGTCTCGAGCCTTTCCGGTAAATATTGAAACCAGTACATAGCAAATAAAGCCAAGACCAATACCAGTTGCAATAGAGTAAGTAAATGGAATACCAATGATGGTGAGGAATGCTGGGAGACCTTCTTGAACGTCTGACCAGTTAATAGTTGCTACTGCACTCATCATTAAATAACCTACAAATACCAAAGCTCCGCAGGTTGCAGCACCTGTAACCATTGCAATAAATGGTGAGAGGAAGGCTGCAAGTATAAATAAGATACCAATTACGATATTGGATAGACCAGTGCGTGCACCGTCAGCAGCACCAGCTGTTGATTCAACAAAGGTGGTAATTGATGATGCACCCATAAATCCACCAACTGCAGCAGCTGCTGAGTCTACGGTTAAGATTGGTTTTGCATCTAAGAGTTCACCTTTTTGAGTAACAAAGTTTGCCTGCTTACCAACAGCCATGGCTGTACCCATGGTGTCAAAGAAGTCAGACATTAAAAGTGAGAAGGCAAAGAGAATGAGCACTGGGTTTAAAACGGTTTGAATAAGAGCAATGCCGTTTGCCTCTTGACCTGGAACTGTTTGGAAAGGAGCTGCAAAGGTTGAGAAATCTAAACCAAAGTGTTCCCATTGAGGAAGTGGAGTTACTCCAAGTGGGATACCAATAATAGTTGCAGCTAAGATACCAAAGAGTATCTCGCCCTTAATTTTTAAAGCATAAAGTAAAGCGGTAATTGCAAGTGAGAGCACAGCTACAATTACAGCTGGCTGAGTCACATCGCCAAAGCTTAAGATTGTTGACTCATTAGGAATAACTAAGCCTCCGCTTTTAAGACCAATAAAGGTAATAAAGAGACCAATACCGACTCCAATAGCTTGCTTAAGACCATGAGGAATTGCTTTGAGAATTGCCTCTCTCAGTCCAAAGAGCACGAGGAATAAGATTACGATACCTTCAATAAATACAACAGACATAGCAATACGCCAATCAAGTTGCATGTCAACACAAAGTGCGTATGCAACCATTGCGTTGATTCCCATTCCGGATGCAAGTGCAATAGGTCTATTAGCGATAAGACCCATTAAAATTGTCATGAGCGCTGCACCAAAACAGGTGGCTGTAAGAGCTGCAGTAAATGGGATACCAGCAGCGCCGAGTATAGCAGGGTTTACAGCAATAATATATGCCATAGCTAAAAATGTTGTAAAGCCTGCTCTAATCTCTGTTCCTACAGATGATCCACGCTCACTTATGTGGAAAAACTTGTCCATTACTGTACAAACCTTTCTAGAATTTATTTAACACCAGATGAACCAAAACCGCTCTCTCCGCGGTCGGTCTCTGATAATTCCTCAACCTCAACTAAATCTACGAGCGCTACTTTTTGGATTACGAGCTGTGCGATTCTCTCGCCCGCTTCAAGCTCAATAGTTTTGTGCGCATCAAGATTGATTAGGATAATCTTAAGCTCGCCTCTATAGTGAGCATCAATGAGTCCTGGGGTATTTACCAGACTCAAGCCTTTTTTAATAGCCAGTCCGCTTCTTGGTTGAACAAAGCCAGCATAGCCATCAGGTATTTCAATAGCAAGACCAGTAGAAACGAGTTTGCGCTCAAAAGGCTTTAAGCTCACTGGCTCGCTTGCACGTAAATCAAGTCCTGCATCTCCTCTGTAGGCATACTGAGGAAGCTCGACAGACTTGTCTAAGCGTTTGATTTTTAAGGTAATTGAGTTGTCCATATGATTTACTGTAAATTCCTTAATTCGGAGTTAAATTCATCTAGGTCTTTAAAGTCTTTATAGACAGATGCAAACCTAACGTATGCAACTTTATCTAAATCTCTCAGGCGAATCAAGACCTGATCGCCTAAGTCTTTAGATGAGATTTCGGTTTTGAAGTTATTTCTAAGTTCTGACTCAATATCAGAAATTAAAGATTCCAAGGTCTCAATAGGAATATTTCTCTTAGCTGTAGCAGCTACAAGACCTCTAAGTAATTTGGAGCGATCAAAGGGCTCACGGTAATTATCTTTTTTGATTACGTGGATAGGAGTTTCTTCTCTGCGCTCATATGTGGTAAAACGCTCTTGGCAATTGAGACACTCTCTGCGGCGTCTAATTGCATCATTAAACTCTGTGGAGCGAGAATCAATTACCTTAGATTCCTGATGACCACATTTTGGGCAGCGCATAATTTAGTAACTCCTTGCTTTAGACTCACTAAATTATAGCAATCAAATAGACTTTTTTAAGCAGATTATGGAATTTTATCGACAAATTGTTAAATTTTTCTACTGAGCGTTTACATCAGGCACCTGAAGACTCTGTCCTACTGCGAGTGAAGAGCTGCTTAACTGGTTTGATTTGATTAGATAATTAACCATATCAGAGGTGTTCATAGTATCAGGCTTGCTGCTTTGTGCTATGCTCCACAGTGTGTCACCACTTTTAACCGTAATCATTTTAGCAGGCGCTTGATCAAGTGAGGCACTGAGCTGATGTGATTGAAGATCAAAAATAAAAATAGAAAAAGCTATGATTGAGCAGAGCAGAGCCGTAATAATATAGAGCTCACGTTTGCTAATATTTGAAAGAAAAGCAAAGTAGTCATACTTGTTTTGCTCTTGAGATGCTCTAAATGTAATAAGCTCTGCGCCTTGATTTGAATATTCCTCTAAGTACGGTGCTCTCATAATCTTTAGGGCAGATGATCCATGGGTATATTGTCTTGCTTGCTTCACTGTTATCTCCTACGTCTCAAGTTCGTTTATTTAACGCTTAGAGCATACTTGATACCTCTGACATTAATTAAAATCGAACAGATGTTCTGGTATTAATATACTAGAACACATGTTCTAAGTAAATACTTTTTAATAAAATTGCGAACATATGTTTGCCAAGTGATAAATAGTAGGTATAATAAAGAAAATAATGATGATAAGGAGCGCTCCTGTGAAAGAACAGTTAAGTAAACGCCAGTCGCAAATATATAACTTTATTCTCTCTCAGGTGAGGACACAAGGTTACCCACCTTCTGTAAGAGAAATTGCAAGTGCGGTAGGTCTTTCTTCACCATCTACTGTTCACTCCCACCTCTCTCAGTTAGAGAAAAAGGGATATATTAAGCGTGACCCATCTAAACCTCGTGCAATTGTTGCTTGTCAGATTGATCTTGAGGAGTCTAAGTCAAAAGATTCAAGCAGTGACTATGACAGAAACATGCTTGACCTCCCACTCGTAGGTCAGGTTGCAGCAGGAGCACCAATACTTGCAGAGCAAAATATTGAGGAGTCATTTAAGCTCCCTATAAGCCTTATTGGTGATAAGGGCTCATTTCTTCTAAAAGTTCGCGGTGAATCAATGATTGAGATTGGTATCTATAGCGGAGATTATGTAGTTGTAGAAGAAACAAGTGATGTGAGAAACGGTGACGTTGTTGTTGCTGTTATTGACAATGAGGCAACGGTTAAGACCTTTTATAGAGAAGAAAACAGAATTAGGCTTCAGCCAGAAAACTCTAGTATGCAGCCAATATATGCAGTAAATCCAATTATTGCTGGTAAGGTCACCGCGCTTTTTAGAACTATGTAATTATGGAAGAACAATCTCAGACTCCTACAGCTAAAAAACGCATCCATCTAATAGATGAGGTGCGCGGCATAGTATTAATTTCGATGATCTTCTTTCACGCCGTCTACGATATTCACTATATATATGGGGGCGGCTTTGACTGGTTTGGCGGTCTTACACAACTTTACTGGCAGTATAGTATTGGCTGGGTCTTTGTATTTATAGCGGGTATGTCTACTCAGTTTTCTAAGAACCCACTCAAGCGATTTACCAAGCTCCTTGTAGTCGCCCTTCTTATATCGCTTGTAACCTTTATTGCAGGTGTAGACACTATGGTAAAGTTTGGGGTTATACACCTCTTGGCTGCCTGTGCTCTCTTTTATTCACTCTTTGAACCCTTCTTAAAAAAGATTCCTGCACTTCCTGCAGCTTTAGTATTGTTTATTGTATTTTTAATATGCCTGCACATACCACAAGGCTACATTCAGCTTGCGCCAGGTATTCAACTGCAACTTCCAGTGGCCTTATATCAGTATGATTTATTTGCAGCCTTTGGTTTTCCAAGTCCAAGCTATGTAGACTCAGACTACTACCCACTACTTCCCTATCTCTTCTTATACCTATCAGGAATGTATTGCTGTATATATTTTAAGAAGCGTGGCTTTCCTGAATTTACTAAAGCGAAGCACAGCAAAATTTTGAGCACTATAGGCTCGCATACACTACCTATATACCTTCTCCATCAACCTATTTTAATAGCCCTATTTGAGCTTTTATACTAAGAGACGTAGGGGTTAGTATAGGGCTCAAACTGTCCAAGGAGGGCACTTGGTACCTGTAAGCGAAGCTTAATACCTGTATCAGTAAATTCTTCTGAATAAATATAGGTTCTTGAGTGCGCCGTTTCTAAAAGCTGACCTTGAGTATATGGGATGGTAACTTCTAACGTTGTATCTGCCTCTGATGCTTTTTTAGCTATAAATTCAATAAGCTCATCCAAGCCTGTCTGGCTTTGGGCAGACACAAATATGCCTTGACGATTTTGGACTTTGAGCTCTGTAAGTTCACTAGAATCAAGTAGATCAACTTTATTAAAAACAATCTGCTTTGGAATCTCTTGAGCTCCTATTTGACTTAAGACCTTATCTACGGTCTTAATGTGGTACTCATAATGCTCAGATGAGGCATCTACTACCTCTAAAATTAAGTCAGCGTCTATAACCTCTGAAAGCGTTGAGTGAAATGATTCAACAAGGGTGGTTGGAAGTTTTTGAATAAAGCCTACGGTATCTGTAATAGTTACTTCCCTACCCTCAGGAAGCACAAGGCGCCTTGTAGTTGGGTCAAGGGTTGCAAATAAGAGGTCTTGAGAGAGTACCTCAGATCCGGTAAGTGCATTAAGAAGCGAGGACTTACCTGCGTTAGTGTATCCTGCAAGAGCTATCCTAAAGAGGTGAGAATCTTTTCTTACCTTTGACTTAGTGTCTCTTACCTTAGCAACCTGTTTTAGCTCGCGCTTAAGCGATGATATCTTTTGTCTAATAAGGCGTCTATCAACCTCAAGTTGAGACTCACCCATTCCAAAGCGTGAACCAATTCCTCCACGAGTTTGCTCTTTAGCAAGGTGTGACCACATACCGCGCAAACGCGGCAGGAGGTATAGGCTTTGGGCGAGGCGAACCTGCAGACGC
>JASBYZ010000079.1 GCA_029983705.1 Coriobacteriales bacterium | reverse complement strand
CTACTACAACATGGCAGATATTGTAGAAAAACATCCACTCTTAATTGAGAACGCTCACGATGCTTACGAAAAAGCAGGCTATAGCCCTATCACCCTACCAATTAGAGGTGGTACAGATGGATCTCAACTTTCTTTTAGAGGACTTCCATGTCCAAACCTCTCTACCGGTGGCTATAATTACCACTCAATTCGTGAGTTTGTACCAGTGGAATCACTCGAAGGTATGGTTGATATCCTCGAGCGACTAGTAAGAATTTTTGCCGAGAAAAACTAAGCCTTTTTCACTTAGATATCTCTTCTGTGCACCCCATAAATTTGTGGGGTGCTTTTTTATACCGTTAAAGTTGCTAATACAGCCGGATAAAATATTTATATAATTTACCTTGTATATTTGTTACCATTTTGTTATCATTTAATTGCATTTATCAATCTAATTAGAAAATTTAATAAATAGGAATTCTAACCTGATTGGACTTGAGAAAAATGAATTCTTCACACACGCATCGTTTTACCTCTAAAACGATTGCCCTCACACTGGCTGCAGGACTTTGCCTGGGGGCAAATGTAGCCTATGCAAATCCTCTAGAAAATATCAGCCTAGAAAATTCGCCCGTAGAAGAAAGTAGTTCTGAGATTGATGCTTCTACTCAGGACATTCAAACAGAAACTGATCAAGCTAATGCTGCAACTAAAACACCATCTAAGCAAGAAGCGCCAGAAACCTTAAAAGAGAGCTCTGAAAAAGATTCAAAAATTGAGGCAGCTCTGAATGAAAACATGCCCAAGGAATCTCCAGTTCAAGAGACTAAAATAGACTCTGTTGAAAATACAGCCAAGCCAGAAGCAAACCTAAAGGAAAAATCAGATACAGAAGTTTCAGAGATTACACCTGAGAGTATTAAACAAGCAAATACTGAAGAAGGTGCAGCTACAAGAGAAACTAGCTCACTTGGTGTATCTGAAGAAAGCACCCCTGAAAAAATAAAAAGTCCTCAGAATGATGTAGTAGAAATCAAATCTTTTGATGACTTTAAACCATACTTAGAAATAAAGGAGTATCGTGACGCATTTGAGACTAGAAAATATCTTACACTAAAAGCTGGTAATTATCGCTTATCAAAAGATATAAGCATTGACACCACTGACTCTTATTTCTCTGATAAATCCGAAATAATTCAATATGGCCTAATTAGTGTTATAGACACAGAGAATAAAAAGAGCTTAAGTTTTAATTTTGACGGATCAGGTAAAACGATAAGCTTTGGTGCCAACAGCGCTGTTCCACTATTTGGATTACTAAAAGCTCAAACCATTAAAATTAGTAATCTAAACATCCATTATCTTGGGGATGTGACAGGATTTCCATTTGTACAAGAGATTTCTGCTGGTTCTAAAGTGTCACAAGATGGATATGCAGAGGCAGATGGTCTTATCTCTAATGTTAAGGTTAGAGTCGACGGTAACGTTAATTCGCTTAGAGCAATTGAACGTAGCACTGCATCAAATCATTATGCTGGAAACTATAAGGGTGTTATTGCAACTGGATTTTCATGGTATTTAAGTCAAGTAAATTTAGAGGATATTGATATTTCTGTAGCAGGCAATATTGGATCGAATAAGGTCCCAGATGAGCCAAACGTATCTGCTGCCTCATATGGATTAACATGGCATTATTCTAATGTTCGGTATAATGAGAACGTAGATGGACCACAAGGTAAGGTTTGGGATGAATTACATGGAAAGCGTAATCCCCAAGTCTTATATGATGTTGGACATATCACCAATCTCAATATTAATGTAGGCGGTAACATTCAAGCCTTTACAAATGGTGCTGGTTATACCGCAGGCATTGGCCATGATATGGGAGAAGCCTGGATTGACAATGCACACATTACTATTAAAGGTGACATTAAAACAATAATGAGCGGAACCACTCCCCTTAATCGCTCAATATCATCTACACACGCTCACGGTATCTCAGAAGAAGTAATGAATTTTACCAATTCGAGTTTGAACGTTAACAGAATTATTTATGAGAGTGACCCTGGGCTTCATGCAGAAAAACAAAAAGAAAAAATCAGATCTATAGATTTTGCTCGTGTGAGCGCTCTGGCTGAAGACAACTCTAAAGGTAACTATATTAATATCAAAAACAATACTATCCAGGTCAAAAACGGCATACACGTAAAAAGCAGCCTGCATGTAGACGCGTCACCAACATTTATTAATAACTGGAGTTCTAATACAACTGACGGCGTAAACTGGCTTCACCACAATGAAAAAAATACCTACACCATAGGTTCAATTAATATACTGGGTACAGGAAGCGCTCAAATATATTACACGGGCTTTGGGCGTAGATGGAGAACAGGCGTTAATCCACTAGGAAACCAAGACCCTCTTCCAGTAGCTGAGTTAAAAAATAATAAGCTTACTGTTGGAAAAGTAAATGTTAGAAACCCAAATGGAGATACATATATCTTCCTCATGATGCATAATATGTCAAATGCAAAAAACAATTCTGCAGAATATGAAGACCTTATAGTCAAATCTAATTACCTCAAGTTTGTAGGAATGGGTGATTTAAGTAATCAGCACCCTATAGTAAATGTATATCCTGTTCTCACTGATAGCAATCAGCTAAAAACTGGGCACATCAAATTAGATACAAATACTGCAGGTACTATTGCACTAATGTTTGGCGCTCAAGATAAAAAGCAGCCGCTAGAAAATTGTAAGGCAATTATAAAATCGCTTGAGGTAAAAATTAATTCTAACAATAGTGAATATGATGACTTTATCGCAGGAATTTGCGCATATTCATTCTCAGACGTTGAGAACTGCGCGCTGTATGTGGGAAACATTAACGTCTATAGTAAATCAAAGAACCCACTTTACTTCGGCCTAGGAACTGGATTTGCCAAAGGCGTAATTCATTCTAACAACAGAGTATTTGTGGATAAAGATATTACCCTTAAGCATGAAGGTCAAATCTGGGGTGGAGGTTATGCAGGCTATGGCAAGGAGATGGGAATTAATAATACACACTTCCAAATAGGAGGTGTCACAAACATTATTGCCGCAAGTGGTGAATATGGCGCTTTTGCTGGCAGATTAGAAGATTGCAAAGTTAGCAAATCTAGTGCACTCCTATTAAATGACTATTTACCTTTTGTGTATGGGGCAGATGGTGGCACCTTTGATGGCATCGCACACTATATTAATAAACCAGTTCCTAAATTTTTCTCAGGATTTCTTGCTCGTCATGCAAACAATAAACCAATCATTAAAAATTCAACGCTTTTAGTAGAAAAAGCAAACCAAGACTCTGTAGTATATAGAACCCAAAATGTGTCTGACCAGAGCGCTAATAACTTCGTTACCGTTGTTGATGACTCAAAGGATGGCTTTAACCGCAAAGCATACACTACAAAAACCACTACTATTGTTGAAAATGGCACCCCACGTGAGGTAGTAGTTAAGTCAGGCGAGCTAGTTGGACAAATTAACATTGCAAAGCGTGATTTCCAAGATAAGTATTGGAATCCAAACATTGGTGCCTATGTGACTGGTAAAGATGAAGCAAGCTTTGACTATGTTGACAATCAAGATATTGGTAAGTCTAAACTTTCTTTCTTCAGCTTACCTGAGGGCATAATTCTTTCAGATGTATCCAAGGCAGCACTTCACAATTATTACAATAGACATGCTGGAGTATTTGTTGAAGGTGGTCCGGTTTATGACTTGCTTGGAATTAAGGCTATTACCCCGGATCCAAAACCACAACCAGAGCCAACACCTAGCCCTGTACCAGATCCAGTGGAACCAAAGCCAGAGATTGATTATGAGAGAACTGGATTTTATCTTCCTATTATAAAGCCAGTAGATTTTATACCAGCTGAGGCTCATCTTGAAGAAATTGAATCACAAGAAGCTCTTCCTAAAACTGGTGATTCAGAGTTAAGATCTATGAGCACTACGCTTATCTATGCGGTAACATTCTTAGGTCTTACTAGCATAGCTGCAGGCATACTCTTAAGAAAGAAAAACTAAACCTTTTTCACTTAGATATCTCTTTAACGCGCCCCATAAATTTATGGGGCGCTTTTTTCTTAACAGAAATTTAACAAGAGCAAAAATAAAATTATCTCGTTTTAAAAACTTGCCATACAAGCTTTTAAAAGGGATATCTATGAACAAACAATTAAAGCAGGCACTAGCACTTAGCGCTGCGCTTTCCCTCCCCCTTATATTTAGTAATCAAGCCTTTGCACAAGATCGTCTCTCAGCTGAGCCCCGCTCAGATAGCAATCTTGCAGAAAAACAAGAGCTTAAGTCTGGAAACTTGTCAGATGCGCAGGCTCAACTTGACAAAAGCTCAAAAGAACTTAAGGATGCACAAAAAGATTTTGACCACAAAAATCAAGCCGTCTTAGATACTGAAAACGAGCAGGCAAAGCAAAGAGGCCTTGCTAATAAAAATTTTGTTGAAGAATTAGAAAAAACTGAAGAAGCTCTCGAGACTAACAAACAGGCCTTAACTCAAGAGAATACGCTAAAAGAAGAGCTTGCTAGTGCTGAGGCACAAAAAGAAGATGCCCGCAAAAAGTATCAAGCACAATCTCAAAAAAGCTCTAAAGAGAGCGCTATTAAAAAAGCAGAAGCTCAAGTAGAGACTGCAGAAGCTCTAAAAGAACAAGCCGAAGCAGAAAAGAATCAGGCAGGAGAGCTAAAAAATCGTGCTGATAAAGAACTTAAAGATCAACAGAAACTTGTAGCTCAAGCCAAGGCTAAAGCAGATGAAGCTAAAGCTCATGCAGATGCTCGAGCTAAAAGTGAACAAGAGGCTAAAACTGAAGCAGACAGTGCCCTTAAAGAAAAAACCGAGGCAGAAAAAGCAGCAGGCAATGCTCAAGCTGACCTCAATTCAGCAGAAGAAGAATACCTCTCCGCTAAAAAAGATCTCGATGCCGAGAAGGCAAAAAAGCCTAGTTCTGATCGGGCAATAAAGTTTGCTGAAGAAACTCTTAAAGAAAAAAGTGAGGATGCCAATAGGGCTCGCACAAAACTTAACAAACTAGAAGATGAGAAGGATTTACTTACTAAAAAATTTGAAGAAGCAAAACAGCAACTGGATGCTGCAACAGAACAAAAAGCTCAAGCTGATAAGGTACTTAAGCAAAGTCAAACTGAACTTGCTCAGGCCCAAGAAAAACAAACCCGTCTTGAGCAAAAATATCAAATAGCTCAAAAATCTTTAGATGAGGCTACAAAAAATCTAAAGCAAAAAGAAGAAGCTCTCGTTCAGGCTAAATCTGAGCTTGCACAAGCATCTGAAAACTTATCTAAATTAAGAGCGGCCTTTGATAAGGCATCACAAAGAGTTGAGGATGTATAAGAAAAACTTCAAGAGGCACAAAAAGCATTTGCTAAAGCGCTTGCCCAATATGAGCAGCTAAAGCAAGCAGAAAAGCCTCGTGGGCATCAAGCACCAAGTGCACCAAAAGCACCTAGTGCACCGAGCCTACCTAAAAAAATCTGAAGGACCTATAGCTCCAAGCCTTAGCTATAAAACTTCCAACCCACCAAGCTTAGTACATGCGAACTTATCGCCAGAGTATACCGGCTTTTATTCTCAAGAGAGCCTTTCATATGATGAGAGTATTGAGCTCGCACTTAAAGTAATTGACGGCTCTTTTGGTTCAGGACAGCTACGAAAGATTAAGCTTGGCAAGCACTATGCGCAAATTCAAAATATGGTAAACGAGCTACTTGGCTCTCCAAAAAGGCACAGCCTTGCAAAACAAGCTCATGCCCTAAAGCCTTTCAAGGTATTTGACCAGCCGCTAAAAACTGCGACCTGGTTTGATAAGTTAGAAGCAGGCACCCAAGTTACTGTTATTGCTATTGATACAAAGAGCGGCTTTGCCTATATAGAGCACGAGGGACTCTTTGGCTATGCCCCACTTGATGCCCTAGATTTCTTATAAAAAAGTCCCGCAAGCAAAAAGCCCTCAGCTTTTTAGTAAAGTCTGAGGGCTTAAGTGTTTATAAAAGCTTAGCTCATTAATCTTCGCTTAATTGATGCTCTCCCTTAACAATAAGCACGTCACAGTCAACATTGTGTGCAACAAAGTTTGAAACAGAGCCTAAGAGAGCATACTGAATTCTATTAAGTCCTCTGTCACCGCAGATAACAAGGTCTGGGTCAGCAGGCTTAATGATGTCATTTACTAAGCTATTCTTTACAGAACCATACTTAATCATTACTTCAACGTCTTTAACACCTGCATTTTTAGCCTCTTCTGCAAGCTTTTCAAGCTCTGAGCTTGCATACTCACATACCTCATTTACTAAATCTGGATCATAGCTTGCAGCTAGATCGTAACGAGACATATCTACTACCTGAGCAAGCACTAGACTTGCGTCAAATGAAATTGAAAGCAATACCGCACGTTTAAATACTTCTATTTGAGCCTCAGTACCATCAAGAGCAACTAAAACTTTGTTATATTTTTCTTTAGCATATGCCATTTTGATGCGCCTCCAGACCTTAAGTCTAAACATATATAAATAGGTGCTATTATTAAGCCCTAGACTAATTATAGGCTATTTTTAAATAAAGTGGACTTCAAGGAGAGTGAGAGGAGAATATGGCAGAAAAAATTAGGCTGACTCAAATGTCATCTAAGGCGGGGTGAGCAGCTAAGTGGGGTCCGGAGGACCTTAAGGCCGTTCTAGCTCAAATTGCTCCTGAGCAACAAGATGAACTTTTACTTGGATTTGAAACAAGTGATGATGCAGCGCTTGTAAAGATTAATGACGAGCAAACCGCAGTGCTTACCGTGGACTTCTTCACTCCTATTGTTGATGATCCATATGATTTTGGACGAGTTGCAGCAGCTAACTCGCTTTCAGATGTATATGCAATGGGTGCAAAACCTGTAGCAGCACTTAACTTACTTGCATTTCCTTGCTCACTTGGAGCTGAGGTAATTGGAGCAGTTATGCGCGGTGGCAATGACCGCGTTAGACAGGCTG
>JASBYZ010000078.1 GCA_029983705.1 Coriobacteriales bacterium | reverse complement strand
CAAGTGGAGCATTGTCTAAGTTAACGGGAGCTTCTCGTAATTCAAGCTCACGCTCTTCAAAGTGTGTATCACAAACCTTTAAGCCTGCTACTCTATCTAGGCGATAGACCCGTAAATCGTCTGCATCAATTGAAAAAGCTTCGAGGTACCACATTCCCTCAAAATTTATTAACTGATAAGGCTCAATCACACGTGCCTTAGGTAGAGAAGAACTTTTTGCTCTTTGGCTTTCTTCAAGCGACTCATAGTAGAGTTCTACCAGATAGTTGCCACTAATTGCTCGGCTTAAGTCTTCTAAAAACTGTGCGTTAATGCCAATTTGTGATTGAGAAATCATGGTACGGATGTTTTCTGGCTTTAGTTCTGTAGAACCCTTAGCCTCAAGAACTTTTTTACGAAGGCTACTATCTTCACTAATTCCTGCAAGATCAAAAGCATCTTCGAGTGCAAGTGACTCAGTATATGAAAGTCTAAGTGGTTTTTGAAGAACTGGCAGGTGGTTGAGTACTAAAGCAACATCACCTGAGGTAATTAAATCAAAGCGCTCGGTATCATCTATGCCGCATAAAGATAGTATTTCAACATCCCTTTGAGCTTGCTCAAGAGAGATGTTAAAAATCTCAGCAAGCTTTTCTAGGGGCACCTTAGTGTGCTGGGTGTTTAAAAATTGAATCATTGCAAGCAGACGTCTGCTTGTTTCTTTACTGGATGGGCGTGCCATGAATATCTTTCACCTTTTGTAAATTATCTTGATAAGCCTTTACTAAATAACTAGGTTGGAGTGGGCATATATTAATTTCTGATCCAGCAATAAAACGACACAGCGCTTGTGTATCTCTTACCCTTACTGTCCAGACAAGTGCATCTTCTGTGCGACTTAAGCTACCCTTACCTTTAGTTATCTGCTCTATTCTCCAACTATCTTTAAGTGACACAGACAAACTTGCCTCATAGTTTTCTTCTCCATACATAAAGGGAAGACCTATGTAGTCATTAGTATCAATATCAGGTATATCAAAATCAGGGCTCAAAGGACTTTTTGAGTTTATCTTAATTGAAGCCATGCGCTCATACTTAAACACCCGGATGCTAGATTTTTTAGTATCAAAAGCAATTAGGTACCAAGTTTTCTTAATGATAAATAAGGCGTAGGGGTAAACCTCTTTTTCAGAGCTTGAGCCTGAAGCGTTGGTGTAGTTAAAATACAGGAGCTTTCTGGTTTTAATAGCTTGGTTAATCTCTTGTAATTCTTTTTGTTCAAGGCTTTGCTTTGAGGTGCTCGAAGTGATTTTACTACTCTCAAAATCTTCATCTTGATCAAGAAGTTTTGCCTCTTCATCTAGGCTAATTGGCTCAGATATTTGACGGCTAAGCTTTGCAAGTGCAAACCTAAGTTCATGAGCATAAGGATAATCTTGATCTTCTAAAAGCGCATAAGCTATGGCGCGCAAACTTGCAATTTCAAGCGGTTCAAGTTCTAGGTCTGAGGCAAAGCTTGCATTCTTATCAAGCTCATAATTATCGCCCACAAGGGTTTTAATAATAATGCCACTTTGGGCAAGCTGGTCTTTATCGCGCGCAAACATTCTCTTAAATGCACTCATGCTCACATTTTGGTCATAACCAATGAGTGAATTATGAAATATATCCTGGGCGCTGAGCGGTTTTTTGGCAGAAATAAAGGCAAGCGCCAAGTTTACCAGTCGTTCATCGGCAGAAAGCGTACTCATGTGCCCCCTTTTGATTAAATGTCGTTATAATTGAATATCATATACACAGACAGTATGAAGCTAAGATAATAAGAAAATGCTAATAAATACTTAAAAAAGTATGAATGTACTGCTAAAATTTGATTTTAGGGATTTAAAAAATCCGAAATTGATGCCAGAAAGGAACCACTCGGATGCCCAAGGATACTAATCAGTTTAACCAACCAGACGACTTTAGTAGTTCTTCAGGTCAAAGTGACAGCTACTTTAGCCATAATGACCCAGGGGATACCTCTGAGTTTTTACTTGCTTATTCAAGAATGAATGAGCAACAATCTCATGAGGACTCTGCGTATCAAAGTGCTGGCGGCTACGAGGCAGACAGCTCATATGACTCAGCGTATGAATTTTCATACACACCATACACTCCGCAAAATACCTATCAGCCACGCTCATCAAACTTTATGTATGAAGAGATGGCAAGAGATGCTCAAAATAAAAAGCGCAATGCAACCATTGCTCTGATTATTCTTGGAGTCTTACTGGTAATTGTTCTTGCAATTATTGGATATTTCTTTACCAAAGCAAACGGACAAATGGATAAAGCAAATCTTGGTGCAGAAGCAATTAGCCAGACAATCTCTCATGTGAGTGCATCAGATAATGTAGTGGTTGACCTTGATAAAGCGCTTCAAAATCCAGAGCAAATTGATCAAAACAGTTTAAACTCTGCTTCTCAACAATTTGAGAGCGCAACTAATGAACTTAACTTAGCTCAAAATTCTCTAAATACCGCAAAAGAGCACTATAGCGCCATGTCAGACCAACAAAAGAACGTGGTAAATGCTCTTCAAAAATCAATTGACGGTAGAAAGAACATGCTTGCTGCAGCTCAACCTCTTCTTCAAAACTTTGCAGTACAAGGCAGCATGCTGGACCAGGCAACTGAGCTTTATAAGCAGATCTTACTAGGAGATCAACAGGTAAGAGATGTAATTGAGAAAGCTAAAGAGTTTGCTAACGGCAAAGAGGCTGAGGCAAATAAGGCTGTTGAAGATGCTGCAAATGGTAAGAAAACAAGTGAGTCAAGCTCAGAGTCCACGCTTACTGCCCAAGCAATTGTTGATCTTGATAATGAGGCGCTCAAAACCTTTGAACAAGCTCAAAGCATGCTTGATGGTTTAAGAAACTCTCCAGTACAAATTGATTTAAGTGCTGTTGAAAACTATCTCACTAAAAAGATTGAAGCAGTAAATCTTCTTATTGAAACTGACCAAGCAATTAGCGATAAAGACGTTGAGACTGCTGTGGTTAAAGTTGATGCATATAATGCTAAAGATAATGAGGTTGTTGAGGCTGCAAGCGTATTACCTAAAACTCCAGCTGATTTAGTTGGTGCTAAAAACGCAAATGGTGAACAGCTCGTAAAACAATATACTGATGCGCGCAAGATGGCTGCTGAAGCAGATGCAGTTATTAGAGAGTATCAGCAAGTTGATGTAAGTCGCTCACCACAAACAAATGCTCCTGCAGAAACTAAGACTGCAGCACCAGCACAGCCAAAGCAAGAAACTCAACAACAAGCACAAGCAAAACAAGCACAACCACAGGCTCAACAAAGTGCTACTAATGCAGCTTAAAGCTAAATATGGGTATGTATTGCACTAATAAGATGGACAACAAACAAGCACTAATCGCGGAGGTCTCATGGCAGACGAAATGAAGTATATAGAGTACTTAACAGAAGAAATAGGAGTTCGTCCAGCTAATACTGAAGAAGAGTATTATGCAGCCTCCGAGATTGAAAAAACTATGAAAGAGCATGGCGTAGAGACAATTGTTCAAGACGTACAAGTTCCTGGTTTTGCACAAATCTCTTATGCTATTTGCTATATCACCACAGCGCTTACCGCAATAATCTCTGGATTTCACCCAATTGCCTGTGTAGTGATGTTCTTACTTTCAGTACTTTCTTTTGGCCTCTTTTTTATGGAACGCGTTGATAATGGTGTGCTCTCTAAACTTGGTCCAACTGGTAGAAGCCAAAACGTTATTGCACGCCATAAGGCAGAAAAAACTGATAGTACAAGAAAAGTTAGACCAATTATTATTCTTGCTAACTACGATAGCCCTAAGGCAAGTTTACTGTGGAGCCCTGCGCTCGCTCAGTTTCAGGGACTCTTTTATAAAGTAAGCACCGTTTGTATGGCTGCTATTCCTGTACTTAATCTCTTTCATATGATTGCGATTTTGCCAGGAACTCTTTTAGGTATCATTTGGTTTTTATCAATTGTTGCCGCTCTTCCACTTTTAGTATTTGGAATTAATATCCTAATCTCTCACTTTGGTTTGGGATACGTTAAAGGTGCAAATGATAATGCTTCAGGTGTTGCAGCACTTCTTGGCATTCTAGATAGATCTGATCCTCTTGGCGTAAAGCCACTTTCAAGTGGTGATGAAAAAATTCAACTTGAAGGCGGAGCTGAGGTTTCTCTTGATGATATAAAGCAGGTTGCTCAAGAGATGACCTTAGAAGAGGAGCGTAAAGCAAAGACTGAAGGCAGAGAACCAAAGAGCTTTATTGACACCAAGCAAGAGGCTCCTAAAAAAGAAAAACCAATGCTGAGACGTGGCGCTGGCGTAGCTAAGGCTGCAGGCATCTTACCTGAAGGTGTTGAGATTATCTATTCTGATCTAGATGCTGATTTAGGCACTAAGAAGCCTGAGGCTAAAGAAGCTGTAGAGCAAGTTACACAAAATGAGCAAGAGAGTGTTGAGGATCAAACTGAAGAAGCACACGCCCTTGCTGAGAAACTTCAATCAGAAGAGCTTGAAGCAGAAAAAGAGCGTATTGCAAAAGAAAATAAACGTAATGCCGATAAATCTCTTGCACATCAAGCTCCAGCTAAACCAAGCCTTCCTCGTGATGAGCATGGTAATGTACAAGTTAGATCAAGGTTTGCTGATCTTCCAATCCTAAAAGAAGAGGCTGAAGAAGATGAAGCTCCAGAAGCTGTAGATAATGCCGCAGAGCGTCCAGTAGTATCTGATAAAAAACCTCAGCTCAGTGTTGTTAAGCCTGCTCCAGAAAAAAAAGAAGAAGCTGAAGAAAAGAAAATTCAGAGTGCTGCTGATGTAGAGCCAGCTCCAGAATTCAACTTTGAGGTTGAGGATATTAAAACAGCAGTTCCAAGCTACGATGCAGAAAAAGCAGTTGAAGAAGCTAAGCGTGAAGGCAAGATTAATGATGAGCCTGTACGCTTTGAGCCTGCTCCATCTAAGGTACAACAAATTGAAACACTTGGGCTTGAGCACACGAGAAATGAAGTGGGAGATATCACTAAAGAAAAAGATACTCCGAGCGCTCAAGATATTATTGATGAAGACCCAATGTGGGGTAAGACCACCTATACACCAAACAAAAACGTTAAGGTAATGGACCTTCCAAACCCTGCAGATACCGAGGCTGATCCTTTCTCAGCTTCAAACGTAACACCAATTGGAGACTTTAATCCTGAAGATTTCCCAGCAGATGAATTTGCAACGGGTACCTTCAAGAGACCAGGTAAAAAACGTCAGGAAGAATTCCCAGAAATTGAGATGCCAAAAGAAAACGTTTTCCAGCGTATTGGCGATAAGTTCGAGGGCTTCTTTAATAAGAAGCGCAAAAAAGAAGAAGAGTCCTTCTCTGATTGGCTTGATTTAGATGAAGACTTTGACGCTAAAAAAGATGGCCGAAAGATTGGCTCATGGGATAACTTCAAAGACGATGACCCAAATGACTCATCTTGGCGCGGAGGCGGAACTAAGGGCTACTCTGAAGAAGAGCTAGAACAAATGAAGGCTCAAGATGAAGAGAGTGAAAACATCCAAGCTGTAGAAAAACGTGACTTAAGCGATGAGGATAAACAAGAGATTAGAGACTATATCCTCTCAATGAATGATAGCCAGTTTACGGCGCATGAGATTTGGTTTGTAGCAACAGGTGCATCCTCTATGAATAACAGCGGCGCTCGTCAATTCTTTGAGGAGTATGGAAAAGAGCTTAAGGGCGCACTTGTAATTAACCTAAAGGGTGTGGGTGCAGGTGACTTAGCCGTCTACACCAAAGAAGGTGCTGGCCAAACTAGAAATGGTGACAGACGCCTCAGCAATATTATTAAAAAGGTTGGTAAGGATTTCCATAGACCAATTCTTGGTCAGGATATGTCTTGGCTCAACACCGATGCTACGGTTGCTATGAGAAACGGCTTTAGGGCAATCACTCTATCAGGTGTAGAAAATGGGGTTCCATTTGCTACTTCCTGGGATGGTGACACTATAGACATTATCGATCCAGATCAGCTTCATGACGCAATTGAAATTGTAATTGAAACTATTAGAAGATCTTAACTATACGGAATTAAGGTTTAGTAGTCTATGAATGTAATAGTTGTTGGTTGCGGTCGAGTTGGCTCTCAATTAGCAGTGTTACTTTCAAAAAACGAGCATAACGTCTCGGTAATTGATAAAGACCCTGCCTCTTTTAGAAACCTTGGGCGAGATTTTAACGGAAGAACCATTAAAGGCACTGGCTTTGATGAGGATGTTTTAGTTCAAGCGGGAGTTAAAGAGGCAGACGTATTAGCTGCTGTAACCAATATTGATAACACCAACTTTATGGCGGCAGAGGTAGCACGCCGTCTTTTTAATGTTCCTCACGTAATCTCAAGGCTGTATAACTCTGACAGAGCATCAGCATACGTTCAACTTGGTCTTGATTATGTCTGCGGTACAGATTTAGTAAGCGATGAAATTTATGACAAGATTAGATCTGGTCATTCTTATCACATTGATACCTTTGATGAACTTGAGGTTTTATCTTTCTCGCTCAAACTGCCTGGTGGGGGAGCTATCAAAACAGAAGATTTAGAGCGCGATAATGAGATTAAAATAATTGCCTTTAAACACCAAGATCAATACATCATTCCTGTTGCTGACAGTTTGCTTCATGAGGACGATGAAATCGTGGCGGTAGTTCATCAGGCTGTTGCAGAAGATTTTTCTCGCTATTTTAAGAAGTAGGCGCGTATGTATATCGTAATTGGTGGCGGCGGAAAAATTGCAGAAAATCTTGCTCAAACCCTACTCAAGCAAAATCATGAGGTAGCAATCATTGACGAGAACGAGCAGGTAGTTGAGTATCTCGTAGAAAACCTGAGCGGTAGGGTTATGGTGATCTTAGGCGACTGCTGTGAGACGGACGTGTTAGAGGATGCTGGAATTAGTCTTGCGGATATATTTGTAGCTACGACCGGTCAAGATGATGATAACCTTGTTGCCTGCGAAATCGCTTCTGTTCTGTTTGAAACTCCGCGTATTATTGCTCGCGTTAATAATCCTAAAAATGAAAGAATCTTTAGAAAACTTGGTATTGAAGCTATCTCTTCAACCTCAATTATTGCCCGCATGATTCAAGAAGAAGCAGTGCAAAATGATGTGCGCATGCTTATGAGTTTGCGCCAAGGTGACCTTGTA
>JASBYZ010000077.1 GCA_029983705.1 Coriobacteriales bacterium | reverse complement strand
TAGATTTATTTGCTTATTTTTTAAATCAATATCCTTTAAGTTAAGTCCTGATATTTCTGATATACGTGCGCCACTTGCATAAAAGAGCTCAAAGATAGCTTGATCACGTAAGCCTTCAGCAGTGCTTGTGTCAGATGCTGATAAAAATTTTTTAAGATCTTCAGATTTAAAGGTTTGAGGCAAATACTTATCAAGTTTAGGGCTGTGTACAATTTGAGCAATACTATCATTAAAATATTCAATGCGAACCAAGTACTTGTAAAAGGTTCTAATTGCAGAAAGCCTTCGTGCAATAGTCTTTCTAGAATACTGAGCCCTATCTTCATCTGAAAGATACTGCCTAAACTTTCTCACATTCATGCTGTCTATCTCATAATTATTTTTATCAAGCCAGCGGTAAAACTCTTCTAAGTCAATTTGATAGGCACGAAGAGTATTGGCAGAGAGATTTCTTGACTCGTGCAAAAACCTTATAAAGCTCGTGAGTAGTTTGTCAGACTCAGACATCAAAAAGTTCCGTCCTGCTTTCTATTAATCCCTCTAAATCACTCTGCGCACGCTTAACGTAGGCAGCGTATCTCTCCTTCTTATTTCTTATTTTAAACTCAAGTGCAGGCATGAGGCCAAAATTAACATGCATTGGTTGGTAGTCTTTAGTATCTTTGTCAGTCGCATAATCAAAGAGCGCTCCAAGCACTGTGGTCTTAGGTAAGCAAAGCTCATCAAAGCCTTTTATATTTGCATAGGTGTTAAGTGCTGCAAAAAGACCTGAAGCTATTGCCTCAGTGTAGCCTTCTGTTCCAGTAATTTGTCCTGCAAAGCGTATCTTTGGATCCTCTTTAAGCGCAAAGCTTTTGCTTAAGACCTGAGGGCTATTAATAAAGGTATTTCTGTGCATAACCCCGTAGCGTGAAAACTCAGCATGTTCTAGGCCTGGAATCATTCTAAAGATGCGTTTTTGTTCACCAAACTTGAGGTTAGTTTGAAAGCCAACCAAATTGTAAGCACTTGCTTCTATATTTTCTTTTCTCAGTTGCACCACTGCCCACGGACGCTTACCAGTTCTTGGATCAGTAAGACCAACGGGCTTCAGTGCTCCAAAACGTATAGAGTCATGTCCGGTACGAGCAACCTCTTCTATTGGCTGGCATGCATTAAAGAGTTCTTTTTGCTCAAAATCCTTAAGAATTACTCGCTCACCTGCCATAAGCTCAGTATAAAATCTCTCGTACTCCTCCTTATTCATAGGAGCGTTAAGATAATCTGCACTTCCATCCTTTTGATAGCGCGACTCGGCAAACAGGATATCCATGTTAAGTGTCTCAGTTTCCACAATAGGAGCTGCTGCATCATAAAAAGCCATGTGCTCAGCTCCGGTAAGGTTTTGAATATCTTGAGCGAGTGTTTCACTTACTAAAGGACCGCAGGCTACAATGGTGTAAGCCTCACGTGACACTTCTTTCACTTCAGCATCAATAAGTTCAATGAGAGGATGCTTTATAAGAGCTTCACTTACCTTTTGAGAAAATATCTTTCTATCAACCGCTAGGGCGCCCCCTGCGGGAACTTGAGCCTCATAAATTAATGGGAGTAGTGATGACCCTAAAAGTTTGAGCTCAGCTTTAAGCTCTCCTGCAGCAGAATCTTCTTTGAGTGACTTAAATGAGTTTGAACAGACAAGCTCAGCATAGCCGTCAAGCTTTTGCACTTCATTTTTATCGAGCTTCTTTTTCTCAAACAATCTTACTGGTATGCCTCTTTGAGCAAGGCTTAAAGCGCACTCACTTCCCGCAAGTCCGCCACCAATAATTGTCACCGTATTTGAATGCTGCAAAGTATAAACTCCTCAAAAGTTTCTATTTCTGTAAAGAGCTATTATAAGCGCTTGAGCTCAAAGAATAGCGTCCGTCTCTAAGCTTAACAACTGTTCCATCAATTTCATAGGCACTCATCATAGTCATAAGTTCAACTACACTACTCATCTTAAGTATCTCTTGTAGGCTTTCTAAATCACAAGGACTACTCAAAAGAGCTCTAATAATTGGGTCAGCCTGATTAAGCTGACTTCCCTCACCCTCCCTTCTCATACAAAAGCTTTCATAAAGCTGAGAGAAGGCTACGTCTAAAGAAAGCTTATCAACAATTATTCCTGCCCCTTCAGAAATAATTTGATTGCAGCCCTGAGAGCTTTTTGCAAATATTGATCCAGGTACTGCATAAACCTCTCTCCCTAAATCAAAAGCTGCTACTGCCGTACTTGATGTTCCTGACTTAAAGCCCGCTTCAACTACTATAAGAGCGCGTGAAAGTGCAGCAATAATCCTATTTCTTTTTGGAAATGTCCAGCGAAGTGGCTTATGTCCCCAAGGCTGCTCAGAGATTACAAGACCTTCCCCTCTTTTAAGGCGCTCTAAGAACTTGCGTGCTTGAGAAGGGTAAACTACATCAGCTCCTGAACCTAAAACAGCAATGCTCCTACCTCCACACTCAAGTGTCTTAAGTCCAGCAGCCAAATCACAACCTATTGCTGCTCCTGATACGACCGTGAGTTTATGATCTACTGCTACCTCAGCACAAAACTCAGCTGCAGCTTCTCCATACGGCGTAGACTTGCGTGAACCTATAATTGAGACACAAAGACTTTTAAGCAGCCCTATATCTCCTATTACGTAAAGTTTTTGAGGGGCATCCTCTAACTCTTTTAAGCTCTCAGGATACTCAGGCTCATCTTGACTTATCTCAAAACGCTCTTCTTTCAACTTTTACACCACCTTATAATTGAATGCTTCAAGGAGGTGGTCTGGCTTGACTGAGCTCTCTTCATCAAGGTCAGCAATAGTTCTCGAAACCTTGAGCACCTTAATAAGTGAGCGGGCAGAAAGCGCACTTTGCTCGGCAAGCTTTTCTAAAAGTTTTTGTGCGCTCCTATCAAACTTACAGGATAAAAGCGCTCTATCTCGTTCTGTATGTGCACAAGTTACATCTTCTTTTTCTTCGCGCCACTTTTTAAAGCTGCATGCTTTAAACACCTGACTCTTCAGCTCTTCAGAGCTTTGGCTCTTTGTTTCAGCAATTAATTTATGAGAAGAAGCTCGCTTGATATGAAAAACAATATCTATCCTATCTATCAAAGGTCCTTTGAGCTTAGCTGCATATCTCTTGAGCTGATTATCTGTGCACGTACAAGCCTTATCTTGCTCATACAAATTTCCGCAGTCACAGGGGTTTGATGCTGCAAGCAGTAAAAACTTAGCCGGAAGCACTACTTGCTCTTTGGATCTTGAAAGACTAATTGTTCCAGAATCTAGTGCTTGCCGTAAAAGTTGAAGGGTGTCGTGAGAAAACTCAGAGAGCTCATCCATAAAGAGCACTCCATTATGTGCAAGGGAAACCTCTCCAGCACGTATCGGATAGCCCCCACCAATCAGCGCTGCCTTTGAAATGCTGTGGTGGGGTGACCTAAAAGGGCGCTCACCTTCAAGAATGCTCTCAAACTCAAGCCCCTTAATAGAATGTATGCGTGCACTTTCGAGTGCTTCTTTTTCGCTGAGCTTAGGTAAGATACTTGAAAAGCGCTCAGCAAGCATGGTTTTACCTGCTCCAGCACTTCCAAGCATGAGTGCACTATGTCTTCCGGCTGCAGCAATACACAAGGCGCGCTTTGCAAAGTCTTGGCCGTATACCTCATTAAAGTTTTTCTCAGTCCTCTTAGCTTTGCTCAAGCGTATACTAAGCGCACAAAGCGGTGATTCTATATCACTGAGCCAGCGAAGCACACGCCTGTCACAGCCCTTAACTGAAAGCGCTTCGCCTGCTTTTGCCCCACTCAGCAAAGTCATACGCTCTTCTTTACTAAATAGTTCATAGGCAAGCATGCCTTGAACTGGTCTTACCTGCCCACTTAACGAAAGCTCTCCCACTATAAGATAACTCTCGATATCTGGAATGATAATTTGTTCGCTTGCAAGTAAAATACCAAGAGCTATAGCAAGGTCAAAACCACTCCCACGCTTTCTAATATGTGAAGGCGCAAGGTTTATAACAATATGGCCTCGAGGCATCGTATAGCCACATGCTTGAATTGCAGATCTAATTCTTGAGCGTGCCTCATAAATTGCAGTATCCGGCATCCCCACAATGCTAATACCGGGAATACCTCTCGTAATATCTACCTCAACAATTACTTTTTGAATGTTTGTCCCGTTAATGCAGGCACTATAGACATTTGACTGCCTCATAGCTACTCATCAAAGTAATAAGCATTTTTAATGTGGCGCAAGAGACCTTCATTATTATTTTGAACGGTAATTGCTACCACATCAAAGCGTATCGTCTCATACTCATCAAAGTTTGTAGTATAGATTATTGCAAGTTTTTCATAGGTAGTCTGCTTAGCAGTAGTAACAGCCTCCTCTGCCTCCATTTGCTCTTCGCCAATGCGGGTTTTAACCTCAATAAATACAAGCTCATCTTTATCGAGAGCAATTATGTCAGCTTCTCCTACTATTGTTGTGTAGTTGCGCTCCAAGACATAGTAGCCGCGCGCTTCAAAAAAGTGAAAAGCAATCTTTTCGCCAAATCTACCAAGCTCTTTTGGGCTCATCTCCAAAGGTGGCTTATCATCTGGCTCTGAAGCAGCAAGTAGACAGTCCAATATTCTCACCATGCTTTCCTTTAGTGTAAGTTTTCTCTACACAAAACATAGTGAGATAAGAAGCTAAATTAAATCCGTATCCATTTGTAATAAAAGATTAAGAAAAACTTAAAATAATTTTTCTTGTGGCAAAAAGCCCGTGCAAAAGCTTTTTCTGTGATAATCAGAAAGCCCTAGTTCTTGAATTGCCTTGATATGCTCAGCAGAGGCATAACCCTTACTGTGAGAAAAACCATAGCCAGGATACTCAGCGTCAGCTAAGTCCATTATTCTGTCTCTCGTAACCTTGGCAACAATTGAGGCTGCAGCAATGCAGGCAAGCTTTGCGTCTCCATTTATAATGTTTATCTCTTTATCATGGATGTGCATTGGGTTTCCATCAAGTAAAACATAGTCTGGCTCCACTCCAGCATCCTTAATCGCCCGCTGCATCGCTACATGTAAGGATGCACCCATACCAGCAGCGTCAATTTTTTCTGGCTCAATGTGAGCTATACCAATGTAGAGGGCATGCTTTGCAATTTCTTGTGCAAGTTCTTCTCGTTTTGAAGCACTCAGTTTCTTTGAATCATTTAAGCCGTAAATAATTGGTGTATCAGGTAGTGCTAAAGCGCAGACCGTTAAGGGACCTGCTACAGAGCCTCTTCCCACCTCATCAATACCTAGGGCAATGCCATGAGGGCTCAGCTTATGCATCAGCTCATACATACCTTCAACGCGCACTCGCTCAGAGGATTCTTTGTCGTAGCGCTTTTTTGCGCTCTCAACAGACCTTTGCACTTGTTTTCTGGGATCTTCACCATAGCGCTCAAGCAGGGCCGGAAGTTCTTCAAAACTTGCAAGCTTAAGTAAGGCAGATATCTCTTTTACGTTATGTGGCGTTTCTATCATTGTGTTTGTATATCTCTTTTCAAATAAAAAAATACCTCAGATGAAAGTGTATCACCTGAGGTATTAAAGTTTTTTGTAAGAGGTATAATCTTTAAATTAGCGAACTCTCTTCTCACGAAGAACAGCAGCCTTACCAATTCTGTTTCTGAGGTAGTAAAGCTTAGCTCTTCTGTGCTCACCATGACGAACAACTTCAAGTTTTTCGATCTTTGGTGAGTGAACTGGATACGTTCTCTCTACGCCTACACCAAAAGAAATCTTTCTTACGGTAAAGGTCTCACGGGCACCAGAGCCGCTTACGCGGATAACGTCACCTTGGAAAACCTGAATTCTCTCACGGCTTCCCTCTTTAATACGGTAGTGAACCTTTACGTGGTCACCCACGCCAAACTCTGGTAAGTCCTCATTAATTTGTTGACGCTCAATGGCGCGAATGATGTCCATGTTTAATATCCTTCTAGTGCTTAAAAAATCATATCGTGTCTATACGGGTATGCTCTACTAGAGCGCGATTTAAAATTATAAGCTCAAGTTGAACATAAGTTCAAGCATAAAGTATGCTTTTTTGTACATATTCATGCAATTTTCAAGAGCTTAGGTCTTAAGTCTTTAAGCCTCAAGCACCTTGATTTCATCTTCGGGCTTAATTATGCCGCCCTTGATAACTTTAGTAAAGATGCCTTCGCGTGGCATTACACAATCACCAACAATATTTCTAATTTCACAACCCTTGTGGCACTTTTTACCAATTTGGGTTACTTCAAGCTCAGTATCTCCTACTAAAATGTGTGAACCAACTGGAATCTTAAAGACCTCAATACCCTCAGTTAAGATATTTTCAGCAAAAACACCTGCAGGTAAATCAGGGAACTTATCGCGCATCTTATCTACTGACTCATTAGCAAGTAAAGATACTTGTCTGTGCCAGTGGCCAGCATGTGCATCCCCTTCAATACCCCAGTCTTCTTTTAGGTCTATATGATCAACGGGCTTCTTAACAGTGCCTTTTTCTTCACTAATGCAAACAGCTTTTACTTTAGACATCTATTTCCATCCTCCCTATACAAGTCAATGTATCAAGCATAAAAGAGGATGGAAGAAATGCCTAGCATTGTACTAGGTTTAGAACAATAAACACAGAATTGCTGTGACTCAAAACACTATTTAAGTCTCCAAGCTCGAGGAATAAAGAGCTCTTGGTACTTACTAATTGCATATCTGTCAGTCATGCCTGCAATATAGTCTGTTACCTGAGTAGATGCATCATCTTCTGGATAAATCTTGTAGTCATCAGGCACCTCATCATAGTGGTCAATGTAGTAGTCAAAGAGCTGCTCTATCATACGAAGTGCTTTTGGCTCTTCTTTTTTAGCATCTGATGAGGTGTAGACACGATTAAAGAGGAACTCTCTAAGTTCCATCATAGCTGCCCATACTTCCTCAGACATCTTGATGTCGCCCTCTTTAAAGCTGGTTTCAACCATGTCATGGACCATTGAAGAGATACGCTCTGATGAAGTTTTACCAAGAACTTTATGGGTTGATTCAGGAAGATTTTCTTCAGTTAAAAGATTGGCTCTAATAGCATCATCAATGTCATGGCAAACGTAGGCTATCCTATCTGAGGTAGCAACAATTCTTCCCTCATAGGTTTTTGCCCTGGTCTTTCCCGTGTGACATTTAATACCGTCAACAACCTCTCTGGTTAAATTGAGGCCCTTACCATTATTTT
>JASBYZ010000076.1 GCA_029983705.1 Coriobacteriales bacterium | reverse complement strand
GGTGGTAGCGGGAAGCATAAAGTTATCCTCGCCACTTAAGCGCTGGTTTTGAATGCCAAACATCTTAGGAATTGATGGGCCCGTAATATCAGCGTCTAAAATACCTACTTTAGCGCCAGTACGAGCCATATTAACAGCCATTAAAGAGGTAACCATTGATTTACCAACGCCACCTTTACCAGAAACAACACCTATAACGCGTTTGATAGCGCTCTTCTCATTTTGTTGTTCCTTATTAAAAGCTGTCTGGCCTTGTCCTGCCATGTATACACCCTCCAATATATAAATTACATCTCTAACTGAGTTTATCGTATATACCCATTATTTGCATAATTTGAGAATTCAAATCTAAGCCTACACACAGCAAAAGCCTAAATCGGGTACAGTTGATATGTTTTGTAAAAACACTTGAGGAGCTTACACTTTGGCACAGGATAAAATTGTTATTGAAGGTGCACGTCAGCACAATTTAGATAATGTGAGTCTTGAAATTCCACGAGACAAACTTGTGGTATTAACGGGACTGTCTGGATCTGGTAAGTCATCTCTTGCCTTTGACACCATCTATGCAGAAGGCCAGCGTAGATACGTTGAGTCTCTCTCATCGTATGCGCGTCAATTTTTGGGTCAGATGGATAAACCAGATGTCGATAAGATCGATGGACTTTCGCCTGCAGTATCAATTGACCAAAAAACAACCTCTAAAAACCCTCGCTCAACTGTTGGTACGGTAACAGAAATCTATGATTACCTGCGTCTTTTATATGCTCGTATTGGTGTACCACACTGTCCTGAGTGCGGGCGTGTAATTGAAGCTCAAACTACCGATCAAATTGCCGATAAGATCATTGATGCTGGAGATGGCAAACGTGCCTATATCACCTCACCAGTTATCAAAGGTAAGAAAGGTGAGCATGTAAAGCTTCTTGAGAGCTTTAAGCGTGAGGGCTTTACTCGTGTAAGAGTTGATGGTGAGGTCAGAGAGCTTGACGAAGAGATTATCTTAGATAAAAAGTTCAAGCATGATATCGAGGTTGTTGTTGACCGCGTGGTAATTAAAAAGTCTGCACTTGGACGTATAGCTGAGGCAGTTGAAAATGCAACAACACTCTCAAACGGAAACGTAGGCATCTACCTTCCTGCTCAAGACGATATGCCAGAAAAATACGATGAGTTTTCTTTAGCACTTGCCTGTCCTGTGCACGGACACTCAATTGACTCTTTAGAGCCTCGAGATTTTTCATTTAACGCACCATACGGCGCTTGCCCAGTCTGTGACGGTCTGGGAATGCGTCAGGTGATTGATGGTAAGGCCATGATTGAAGACCCAACAAAGTCAATCAATGACGGGGCCTTTGGTAAGCTTTTCTCAAATTCAAACTACTATCCTCAGATATTTAATGCAGTGTGCAAGCACTTAAAGGTTGATCCAGAAACTCCGTGGGAAGACCTTTCAGACAAGGTACAAGAGGCGCTTTTAAACGGGCTTGGCGAAAAGAAAATCAGGGTAGACTACCATACCAAAGACGGAAGAGACACTCACTGGTTTATTAAGTTTAGTGGTATTAGAGCTATCATCCATGAAAAATATTCTGAGACTAAAAACGAGAACATGAAGGCGCGCCTTGAGCAGTACATCAGAGAAGAGCCCTGTCCTGCTTGTCACGGTGCCCGCTTAAAGCCTGAGTATTTAGCGGTTACGGTGGGAGATAAGAGCATTTTTGATCTCACTGAGATGTCTACCAAAGATGAGCTTGAATTTTTAGAACAGCTTGAACTCACCGAGCGTCAAAAACTGATTGGTCAGCGCATTGTTAAAGAGATTATTGAGCGCCTGCGCTTTTTGGTGGATGTAGGCCTTGATTACTTAACGCTTACTCGTGCAAGTGCTACCTTATCTGGTGGAGAAGCCCAGCGTATTAGACTTGCAACCCAAATTGGAGCTGGTCTTGTAGGAGTGCTCTATGTTTTGGATGAGCCATCTATTGGTCTTCACCAAAGAGATAATGAGCGCCTTATAAAAACCCTTGAGCACCTGCGCGATCTTGGAAACTCAGTGCTTGTGGTAGAGCATGATGAGGATACCATCAGGGCTGCAGACTATGTGGTTGATATGGGACCTCGCGCAGGAGAGCTTGGCGGTAAGGTAGTCTGTGCTGGTACGCCAAAAGATATTATGGCATGCAAGGATTCTCTAACTGGTCAGTATTTAAGTGGCAAAAAGAAGATTGCGGTACCCAAAGAAAGAAGACAGCCCCAAAAAGGTTCACTCAAGCTTTACGGTGCAAAAGAAAATAACCTCAAAAATATTGATGTTGAAATAGAGCTTGGAACACTTACCGTGGTCACAGGTGTATCTGGTTCTGGTAAATCATCACTTGTTACAGACACGCTTGCACCAGCTTTAAGTAATATTATCCACCACGCTAAAAAGCCAGTTGGAGACTATAGAAAACTGAGCGGACTTGATGAGATTGATAAGGTTATAGATATTGACCAAAGTCCAATCGGTAGAACTCCGCGCTCTAACCCAGCAACCTACATCTCTTTGTGGGATGACATTAGAAAGCTTTTTGCCTCAGTTCCTGAGTCTAAGATCAGGGGCTATGGTCCGGGAAGATTTTCTTTTAACGTTCCAGGCGGTAGATGCGAGGCATGTAAGGGTGATGGTCAACTCAAGATTGAGATGCACTTCTTGCCAGATATTTATGTACCTTGCGAGGTCTGCGGGGGAGATAGATATAACAGAGAAACGCTCCAAATCACCTATCGCGATAAGTCAATTGCAGATGTGCTCAATATGACAGTTAGTGAGGCGCTTAAGTTCTTTGAAAATATTCCAAGCATCAAGCGCAAGCTTCAGACGCTTTATGATGTTGGGCTTGGATACGTAAGCTTGGGCCAGCCGGCAACCACCTTATCTGGCGGAGAGGCTCAGAGAGTTAAGCTCGCAAAAGAGCTTCATAGAAAGCAAATCGGTAAGACCTTTTACATTCTTGATGAGCCTACTACTGGTCTACACTTTGAAGACGTTGCTCAGTTGATAGAAGTGCTTCAGCGCTTAGTTGATGCGGGAAATACTGTCTTGATTATTGAACATAACCTTGACGTAGTTAAGGTTGCCGATAGAATCATTGACTTAGGACCTGAAGGCGGAGAAGGTGGAGGAGAGCTTGTTGCCTACGGAACGCCTGAAGAAATTGTGAAGTGCAAAAAGTCCTATACTGCCAAATTCCTTGAGCCTATACTTAAGCGCGATAGAGAGTAACTATGGCTAAACATAAGATTAAAAAGACTAACGCCATGCGTGAACTTGAGAGCGCGGGTGTTGGCTACGAGATAAAAGAATATGAAGTTGATGAAGACCTTTCTGGTGTTCATGCAGCTGAGAGCCTTGGAGAAGATCCAGCTAGGGTCTTTAAGACCTTAGTTACCCGCTCTAATACCAATGATTTTGTTGTCTTTGTTATACCAGTAGCAGAGGAATTAGATCTAAAAAAGGCTGCTCAAGTATCCGGCCATAAATCCGTTCATATGCTTGCGGTTAAAGAGCTTAAAGATATTACTGGATATATACGTGGCGGATGCTCGCCTTTAGCTATGAAAAAGTTGTATCCTACCTTTATACATCTTAGTGCACTTGAGCATGACACTATTGCCTGCAGCGCGGGGCAGCGAGGGATTCAGCTGATAGTAAATCCTAAAGAACTTGCTTCAGTAGTCTCAGCTCAGTTTGTTGACATAGTAGGAAAGTAAGCTTGGGACAGTCAGATACACAGCAGGTTTCTATAGGTAGAAATGCTGCCATTATCTCTATAGCTATCATTTTTTCTCGTCTTACAGGTTTTGTAAGAACGTGGGCTTTGGCCTTTGCACTTGGCAATACCCTTCTGTCATCTGCCTATCAAATTGCAAACAATCTACCTAACATGCTCTATGAGATGGTTATGGGTGGTATTTTAGTTACCGCCTTTTTACCAGTGTATATGCAGGTTAAAAAGGAACTGGGACAAAAAGGTGCCAATGCCTATGCCTCAAATATTTTGAGCATTACATTTTTACTCTTGGGCATTGTTTCAATTCTTGCAACTATTTTTGCAGCTCAACTTATATTTACTCAAAACTTTTTAGATAGCTCAAGTGACTCTGCAACCAATGAGCTTGCAACATTTTTCTTTAGGTTTTTTGCTATACAGATTGTTATGTATGGTGTTTCAAGTGTTATGTCGGGCATTTTAAATGCTGAGCGAGAATACCTCTGGCCAGCTGTTGCTCCAATTTTTAATAACTTGGTAACCATAGTAACCATGCTTATCTACGTACTTGTAAAGGATAGCCATCCTAACATAGCGCTTGCGGTTATTGGTCTAGGCACCTCTTTGGGTGTGCTTGCCATGCTTCTCGTGCAAATTCCAGCTTTAAAAAAGAAAAATATCAAAATTAAGCTCAAGATTAACTTTAAAGACCCAGCTCTTAAAGAGACGCTTAAGCTTGGTCTTCCGGCAGTATTAGTTATGGTGGCATCAACTGCTGCTACCTCAGTGCAAAACGCAGTAGCGCTTGCGGCTGTTGCAACTGGTCCTTCAATTATTTATTACGCAAAACTTTGGTATACCTTGCCCTATTCTTTTTTAGCGGTTCCAATTTCAACTACCTTATTTACTGAGCTTTCTGATATGTACTCAAATAACAATAAGGAGCTGTTTAAATCTACCGTGCTTAAAGGTACTAAGGATTTGATTTTTACCATGGTGCCCTTCGCCCTCTTTTTGATTGTGTTTTCTGAACCACTTATGACCCTATTTCACGTAGGCGCCTTTGATAAGAATTCTGTGTATGAAATTGCAGAGTACCTCTGTTGGATAGCACCAGCGCTTCCATTTTATGCGGTCATGATGTATCTCAATAAGGTATATTCAGCAATGCATAGGATGGTAAGCTTTTCTCTTATCAATCTTTTTTCGTGTTCACTTCAAATTGTCTTATTGTTAGTGCTTACTGTTGGCGTTTTTAACTTTGAAGGCTTTGGTATGGCCGGTACTGCAATTGCTCGCTTTGTGTTTAACAGTTTTGCAGTTGTGGCTCTCTTTGTATACATTAGAAAGATTATGGGAGGCATGCAGATAGCATCCCTCTGTAAAACTATTTTATTTTCCCTTATCTTTGGCGGTCTTGGCGCTCTTGCAGGTTATGGAGTACTAAATCTTTTGTATGTAATCTTTGGTGGTTTAAGTGGATCTTTAGCTCAAGCCTTTGTATACCTTCTTGTTGCGGGAATTATTGCACTAATAGTGTGCTATGGACTTGCAGCACTTTGTAAGGTACAAGAGGCAGATGCAATACTTAGCGTTCTACAAAAAATTAAGAGAAAACTTTTTCGCCACTAAAGCTCAAATTCTTTAGGCCTATCCATCACGCGCTCTGAGCTGTTAGTCATAACAAATGGGTTGATGTAATCATGAAATTCATACATAGTGTCAAGCCAACCTACATCTACCACATAATACTTAACCATAACATCGGGATTTTGCTCTAAAGGCCTTTCAATAATTTTTGCATCTTGAAAGCCAAAGGCGAGCATCAACAAACAGTAGAGTCCGCATATCCCAACTAGAGCAAGTGCTATCAAAGAGCTGATAATTAATGAAAAGAGATTAAGCCAGGGTCTTTCAGCGGTCTTTTTCCCAACAAAGTTTATAGCTACAAGTGCCAAGCTTATTAAGAGCAGCATAAACGATACTATGCCACAAATGAGCAAGGTATTAAAAATTGGTGGGGTAAACGCAAGATTTTGTTCTCTAAGGGCAGTATTATTAAGTGCTAAGAGAGCGTAAGATACCATTACTAAGACAAACAAGGCAAGAATAAATTTTCTAAAAGGCGTAAGAAGCTTCTTATTCATCTCTTTGTATTTTGTGTCTTGCGTCATGAAATACCACCTATTAAGCAGAAATTTTATTCATTTTAAGCCATTTTAGAGAAGTCTACCCCGTTTGGGAGTTGAAACTAACATAATTACTCAAAGCGTTCATATAATCTTCTTCACATTCATTCTTTGAGACCTGGGGAGGTTATATGATGCAAACGCTGACAAACATAAGCAAATTCGTAGTAAAGTATATGGCGCTCATTATTATTCTAGTAGCAGCGATTGCACTCCTCTTTCCTGCTCAGGTAAGTGCTGTAGCTAAGGGCTCCTACATCAATCCACTTTTGGGACTGATTATGTTTGGTATGGGTCTTACCTTAAAGGCAGAAGATTTTAAGGTTGTAATCACTAAACCAAGGGCTGCTTTAATGGGTATAGCCTGCCAATTTGTTATTATGCCATTTTTAGCATTTTGTTTAGTAAAGGTATTTAATTTGCCACCAGAGCTTGCGATTGGTGTAATCTTGGTTGGTACCTGCCCTGGCGGTACCTCATCTAACGTAATTACCTACTTATCAAAAGGTGATGTTGCCTTATCGGTTGATATGACTGCCTGCACAACCTTGCTAGCTCCAATAGTTACACCAGCCTTAACACTTTTATTAGCGGGCCAAAACATCTCTGTTGATCCAACAGCTATGTTCTTATCAATCATCCAAATTGTTATAGTTCCAATTGCTCTGGGCGTATTAGTAAACAAATTTTTCTCTGATTTTGCTCAAAACTTATCAGGAGTTTTACCACTGGTATCAATCTTTGGTATCTCGATGATTTTAGCTGCAGTAGTTTCTGCTAACGAGTCTCAAATCATGAGCGTTGGTTTACTAATCTGTGTGGTTGTAATCTTGCACAATGTTTTAGGCTACATGTTAGGATTTGCAGTTGCTAGTGCTATGGGCTTTACTCAAGCTCAAAGACGTGCAATCTCTGTTGAGGTAGGAATGCAAAACTCTGGTCTTGCAACCTCTTTGGCTGCAACCCACTTTGCTCAGTATCCACTTGCAGCAGTACCTGGTGCAGTATTTAGTGTTTGGCACAACTTATCAGGCGCAATTCTCGCAAACATCTTTAGAGCTACCTATAAGGAAGAAGAGCCTGTAAAAGAGGAGAAGCTTAGCGCAGGAGTGCCTGTAGAAGCTTAAACAGCAGATTGATAAAATATCTTAAGTCCTCACATTAAAAAATTAAATGTGAGGACTTTTTTGTTTTGTTATGTAATAAGTAGCTTCTAAATTTCTATAATCACTTAAATTGTTAACATATTAATGACATATTGACACTACTATTAAAGGGGATATGCACTGCCTAACAAAAAGTAGACAGGTGATGTGAACTAAGAGACATCCTGTTTA
>JASBYZ010000075.1 GCA_029983705.1 Coriobacteriales bacterium | reverse complement strand
GTGAAGCCTTTGTGCCAGAGGATTACTGGCAGATAAAGGGTGTGGCAGAATATGAGGGAAGTTCATTTAAAATAATCCACAGTACTGCTCGCTTTAAAGATTTAAAGGCTGCAGAGGCTGCCTATAAAGACATTGAAGGTCAAACTGAAGCTCGTGTGAGCGATATTCAGATTAAGTCCAGAAAGCAGCAGCCACCAACTCCATTTAATACAACATCCCTGCAGTCAGTAGCAGCGTCAGAGGGGCTTTCTCCTGCGCGTACCATGCGTATTGCTGAGTCGCTCTACATGTCAGGATATATCTCATATCCGCGTGTTGATAATACGGTCTATCCAAAGTCACTCAACTTTGATGCCGCACTTAAGGCGCTTAAGGCGGTGCCACAGTACCGTGGCTACATTGAAGAGGTGCAAAAATCAGCACTTCACCCAACACGTGGTAAGCAAGAGACAACGGACCACCCACCAATTCATCCTGTAGCTGCTGCAAATCCAGATAAGCTTAAAGCAGAAGAGTGGAAGCTCTATAACCTTATTGCACGCAGATTTTTAGCAACTCTTGGAGATCCTGCAGAAATTGAGGGCACCAAGCTGAGCTTTGATGTTAACGGCCAAGAGATGCAAGCCTCTGGAGACGTTTTAAAGATTGCAGGTTTTAGAGCTATCTATCCTTTTGGATTTAAAAAAGATGAGCAGCTTCCTAAACTTGAAATTGGCGATACGGTAAAAATTTTAGAGACAAGCTTTGAGGCTAAGCAAACAGATCCACCTGCACGTTACTCTCAAGGCAAGCTTATCCAAGAGATGGAGAAAAATGGACTGGGAACCAAGTCTACCCGTCACTCCATTATTGAGAGATTGTACCAGGTAAAATACCTTAAAAATGATCCAATTGAGCCAAGTCAGCTTGGTATGGCAATCATTGAGGCGCTCACTAAATTTGCGCCACACGTAACCTCGCCAGATATGACAAGTGAGCTTGAACAAGAGATGGAAGACGTGTCTCAAGGTAAGGAAAGCCAAGAGAGCGTAGTAGATCACTCAAGAGCGCTCTTAGCTGGCATGCTTGATGAGTTAATTGATAATAAAGAAGATTTAGGTGACGCAATCTCTGATGCAATTACAGCTGACGCTAAGGTGGGAGAGTGTCCTAAGTGTAGTAAAGACCTCCTGATGAAATACTCGCCCAAAACTAAGTCATCATTTATTGGCTGTAGTGGCTGGCCTGATTGCGATGTAGTATATCCAGTACCAAAGGGAAAGATTGAACCTGTTGAAGAGCCCTGCCCAAGCTGTGGTAACGCTCAAATTAAGGTTCAGCCCTTTAGACAAAAGGCCTATGTTGTCTGCGTAGACCCAGCATGTCCAACAAATAAAGAAGAAGATGTTGTAGTAGGCAGCTGTAAGGTATGTGCTGAAGAAGGTAGAGAAGGTAAGCTTGTTGCCCATAAAAACGAGCGAACCCTCAAGCGCTTTATTCGCTGCACAAACTATGAGGAGTGCAATGTGAGCTATCCGCTTCCTCAGCGCGGCAAGATTAATGCAACTGGAGAAGAGTGTGAACACTGCGGTGCTCCTATTGTAGAAATTGAAACGCAGCGCGGCCCTTGGAGAATATGCGTCAACATGAAGTGTCCTGCTAAAGAAAAGAGTTCTACGAGCAAAAAGGGTTCAAGCAGCAAAAAGAGTAAAAAGTAAATTATGGATATCACTGCAGACCTCATACAAAGAGCCCTAGCGTCCGCTTTGCCAGAAATTGCATACTCAGTGCGTGAAGACTATTTGGAAGCGCTTAAAAAAGCTCATGCGCGCGCTCAGACGCAAAGCCGCGGCTATGCAGTGCTCGATTTGCTCTTACAAAATGATCTGCAGGCTCAAAAAGAAAAGCGCCCACTTTGCCAAGATACCGGAAGCGTTTGGTTAGCCTTAGAGCTCTCCTATAAAGATAGGCTTCTTGAAGACCCTTTCTTTGGTGCAAATGACTTAGTTGCTCGACTGTATAAGGAAGGCAAACTTAGAAAAAGTATTGTGCGTGATGCCTTACTTGACAGAACTAACACCCAAACTAATACCCCTGTCTTTACCGAGCTCAAATTTTGCGATGCTGAAGTGAGTACTCTCCATGTCCTTTTAAAGGGTGGAGGCTCAGATAATGCATCAGTGTTAAAAATGTTAAACCCCGGCGACGGTCTTTTAGGGCTTAAGAATTTTGTGCTTGATACCGTGATTGAAAAAGCTTCAAAGGCCTGCCCACCGCTGCTTTTGGCAATTGGTGTAGGGGGCACCTTTGATACAGTTGCCTCTCTTGCAAAACACCAGCTCTTACGAGAGATCGGCTCCAAAAACCCAAATCCAAAGCTTCAAGAAATTGAAGAAGATTTTATGCGCTCAATTAATGCACTTGGCCTAGGTCCTGGTGGGCTTGGCGGAGAAGATACAGCACTTGCGGTCCACATTGGAACTGCCCCTTGCCATATTGCGGCCTTTCCGGTTGCTATAAATATGGGATGTTCTGCACTGCGCTCAAAGAGCATCAATCTTAAGGAGCTTGTGTAGGGTATGCAAAAACACATTGATCTCGCTAAACTAAGCGAAGTTAAAGGGAGTCTGAGTGCTGGAGATTTTTGCCTCTTAAGTGGCACACTGTTTACTGCGAGAGATCAAGCTCATATCAGACTATTAAATGAGCTTAAAAGGTCTAAAACGCTACCCTATGGGCTTGAGGGTGCCTGTATATTTTACGCAGGACCAAGCCCTGCAAAAGATGGATACGTCTTTGGTTCGGTTGGCCCTACTACTTCTGCCCGTATGGATTTTGCAGCGCCAGAGCTTTATAGGGCAGGGCTCATTGCAACTATTGGTAAGGGCGTGCGCTCTGAGAACATAGCAGAGGTATGTAAAGAAGAGCAAACGCTTTATTTTGTAGCAGTGGGAGGGGCAGCCTGTGAGCTTGCTAATCATGTAATCTCATCTGAGCTTGTAGCTTATGAGGATTTAGGTCCTGAGGCTATAAGAAAAATAGAGGTTAAAGACTTTCCGGTCTTTGTTGCAATTGATACGAGTGGCAATGACCTGTTGAGGTCTGTAGCAGCACAGGCTTACGAGCGTAAAGAAAAATTGAATTAAGGAAATGTTTAGATAGATGAACAAGGGATATTTTATAAGCTTTGAGGGCTCAGACGGAGTTGGGAAATCTACCCAAATAAAGTTGCTCGAGAGCTATCTTAAAGATTTAGGCCATGAGCTCTTAGTCTTAAGAGAGCCTGGGGGCACTCAAATTAGCGAGGCTATCAGGGAGATTTTGCTTGATAAAAACAATGCTAAGATGTCTGAGAGTGCTGAGCTACTGCTGTATGAAGCTGCGCGTGCCCAGCTTTGTGAGGAGCTTATAAAACCTGCTTTAGCACGTGGAGTGACTGTTATTGCAGATAGATTTTATGATTCAAGCCTTGCCTACCAGGGTTTTGGACGCGGTATTGATTTAAATGAGGTTCAAAGTCTTAATGAATTTGCAACTGGAGGCTTAAAGCCTGATATTACCTTTTTGTTACACTTGCCAAACTCTTTATCACGCAAACTTATAGATCATGAAGCAGACAGACTTGAGCTTGCAGGAGAAGAGTTTATGAGCCGGGTGCAAACAGGCTTTTTAGAGATTGCAAAAGCTGAGCCTGAGCGCATAAAACTTATTGACGCAAGTGGCAGTAAAGAGGAAGTCTTCTCACGAATCATAGCTGAGCTCCCATGTTAGATAGTTCTCTATTTTCAAACATCCACGCTCAGCCTCAGGTAAAAGACTTTTTGCAAACAAGTATTGCAGAGGGCAAAACAAGTCATGCCTATCTCTTTTTAGGAGACGGCTCTGCTGAAACATTTGAGATGGCTCATGCCTTTGCTCAAGGACTACTCTGCGAAAAAGGTGGATGCGGAGCTTGCAATTCCTGCATTAAAGTAGCCAGGTTAGCTCACCCAGACTTGCATGTTTATAAGCCTTTAGGTGTAAACGAATATCTTTTAGATCAGATTAAAGAACTGCTTCAAGATACTGAGCTACAGGCGGTATACGGTGGTAAAAAGGTCTATGTGCTTGAAGATGCAGACATGCTTGGTCAGCAAAGTGCAAATGCACTGCTTAAAACGCTTGAGGAGCCCCCAGCTAGTTGCGTGTTTATTCTGATTGCTCCAAATAAGAGGTCAGTACTTCCTACCATAGCTTCTCGCTGCCAGCTTATTCCTTTTAGAGCGCTCTCAGATGATGAGTTGGTAAAGTCGCTTGTACAAAATAGTGGTGCAAGTGAGCATATTGCTCGCGTGGCTCTAAGTGCCTGCAATAACTCAATACGTGAAGCAAAAGAATTTTTTCAGTCAAGCTATAAGTTAGAGCTCAGACGCTCAGTTTTAGAACTTATGTCAAAGCTTGATTCTATGGATGCTCTGGATATTTTGAATGCAACAAAAGAATTGCTTCTTGATGCTAAGGCACCACTTGCTCACCTAAAGGAGGTACAAGCTGCACTTTTAGATGAGCAGGAAGATTTTTTGAGCAAAAGCGCTCAAAAAGAACTTCAAAGCCAGCAAAAACGCGAACTGACGCAGGCACAGCGTTCTAGTATCATAGAAATTCTAAACATAATTCGTTCGTATCTGCGCGACGCTTTGCTACTTATGGAAAACTCAGAAGCTAAGATAGTAAATGAGGATTATGCCTCAGCCCTGCTCTATCTTATCAAGCGAGTACATAGAGCACAGATACTTGCTGCATTTGAAAGAATTGGCAAAGCAGAGCAGCACATTAAAAGAAATGTCACAGCGCAAGTGAGCATGGAGGCGCTGTTTTTAGATTTGAAAGAAGGTTTATAGGTGCCTATTGTTGTACCCGTTAGGCTTAGATACGCCAATATAGATTTATGGTTTGACCCAGATGAGATTGTCTGTCATCGAGGAGATCACGTTATTGTTCAAACTGAGCGTGGTCAAGAGATGGGACTTGTTATAGATGAGGCCTTTAACGTAAACGAAGAAGAGCTAAGAGCCCCGCTTAAGCCAGTTTTAAAAGTTGCTGATGAGCAAGACTTAGAGCGCGCTAATGAGCTGAGCATAAAGGCAGAAGGCGCTCTTTCAACCTTTAGAGATGCAGTTGATAAGTCCGGGCTTGATATGAAACCGGTAGCTTGTGAATATCTTTTTGATGGCGATAAGATCGTTTGCTATTTTGCAGCTGATGAGCGCGTTGACTTTAGAGAGCTTGTGCGCGACCTTGCTTCATCATATAAGATGCGCGTTGATATGCGCCAAATTGGTGTAAGAGATGAAGCTAGAATGGTTGGTGGCTTTGGCCACTGCGGACAAGAACTTTGCTGCAAAAGATTTGGCGGAATGTTTGAGCCAGTTTCAATTCGCATGGCAAAAGAGCAAGATCTTCCGCTTAATCCATCTAAGATTTCGGGCGCCTGCGGAAGACTCATGTGCTGCTTGCGCTATGAGTTTGACGCTTACAAGGACTTTAAATCACGCTCACCTAAGCGTGGAGCCCTTATCGACACACCTTTAGGTACTGCTAAAGTTATAGATTTTAATACCCCTCGTGAGCTCTTGACCTTATGTCTTGAAAACGGAAAGCAGTTTGATGTTCCGCTCAAAGGCATGTGCTGTAAGGATAAGGCGGGTAAGTGCTGCTCATGCTGTAATGAACAAGGTAAGCAAATTGCTCGTCCTTCAGTGGTTACCAGAGAAGTGCTTGATAAGATTGACGATAACAACTTACAGCTTTTGCTCTCACAATTTGAAACTGAGCAGGCGCTTTCTGATTTAGACTTTGACGCAAAGGCAGAGCCTACTCCTAAAACTAAGGCACGACAAGATAAGTTTCATGAGGACGAGGATGCTCCAAAAGAGACTGCTCGCAAAAAACGCGTGCACAAAAGAACTGAAAAACAGGATGAAGAAAACTCAAATCAGCAGACTCAGAAGGCACAAGCGCCTAAGAAAAGGCGTAGACGTACAAGTACAGAAAAGCCAGAAAGTGTCAAGCCACAACAGAGAACAAGACGTAAGCCAAATACTTCAAAACAAGAAGAAAGTGGCGTAAAAAAGCGCGTAAGAAGGCGTCCTGGTGACGGTGGAGGTCAAAAAAATCAGGTTTCTGCTCAAGAAAGTCAGCCTCAAAAGCGCACAACCAGAAGAAAACGCGGAAGCAGCATTAGAAGAAAAAACCCCAACGAATAAGCAATCTGTTTATAAATAAGTGTGGAGTAATGATGAAAACTCAAAGTCTTTGCAGGTAAAATTGTCAATACTTTTATTGAAATTAGTTTATCTTTACTAAGGATAAACAAAATTCACATTTTACCTTGCCCCTCACTAGGACTTTGAGAGACTATGAGTTCAACGCCACATAAGCGTCGGCGTCTTTTTTAAAGGGACTGCTTAAATAGTATGGGGATACAAATTTAAGCTTTTAGTTATAGAGGACCTATTGGGGAATAAGTCACGCAAGACTAGAGTGGACTACCAGAGATGGTGGTCCATTTCTCTTTTATGGGGAAAATTTTTGAATAGCAAGCCACTACTCTCTAATATTTGCTATTCTGGTCCTTGTTAAAAATTCTTTACGACAAAGATATAAAGAGTTTATCGCGCCAACTTAGCTCAGCTGGCAGAGCAACGCACTCGTAACGCGTAGGTCGTGGGTTCGATCCCCACAGTTGGCTCCATTTTATTTCATACGATATTAGGTGAATTACTAAGGTATAGAGCCGTGATAAATGTAGTATTAGTTGCTATAGGTGGCGCACTTGGTGCCGTTTTGCGATACATTATAAGTATCCAGGTTACACCTACACAAAATGGCTTTCCGCTTGCAACCTTACTAATTAATGTGCTTGGCGCATTTTTAATAGGATTATTAAGCGCTTTGAGTCTAAAGTTTGGACTAGACTCACGTCTGGTTACCTTACTTCAAACCGGTGTGCTTGGAGGCTTTACCACATTTTCTACCTTTGCCCTTGAAACTGTGAGTTTAATAGAGGGAGATAAGTGGCCACTTGCACTCTTATATATGGTCTTAAGTTTGGTTTTAAGTATTGTGGCAGTTATAATTAGTCATGTACTTATTAAATAGTTAAGAAATCTGCTATTATAAGGACGTCATCTACTATCAAAGAACCTTTCAAATATTCAGATACGAATAATCTTTGGATTTAACTGACCTTGTGTCAGGAGTACATATAAACGTGTGTATACATATCAATGTAGTAAGGAGCTATAGTGAAATTCTTCTTAGACACAGCTGATTTAGATGAAAT